>CAZSDV010000044.1:0-19180 GCA_964605715.1 uncultured Acidobacteriota bacterium | reverse complement strand
CGCGACTTCGACCTTGGCAAGGTCGCACTCTACCACTGAGTTACTCCCGCTCACAATCTTAAGAGTCCCACTTAGATAAACTCGCATAAATTCGCCGTAGCCATGCCCGTTTACCGGCTAAATTATAGGAACCGCTTTCTGTGGTTGTCAAGAACGGCCCTGAAAAACGCATTGGGGCAAGGAAAATACACAGGAATCCGTTCTGGATATGAAAATTTATACTCACCGGGCAACCTAGGCCAAAAAACCGTGCTCCAAGCTTCAAGAAGTTCGGCTTAACTACTAGCCACAGACCGCTCCCTTGGCTGCAGACGAAACAAGTCGAGCATACTTACTCAATGCTCCGGAAGAGTACTTAGGCGCGGGCTCAGACCAGCCCTTTAGTCTATCCTTAATTTCACTATCATCAAGCATTACCTCCAAGCGACCATTTTCTGCATCAATCAGAATGACGTCACCATCACGAAGTGCAGCAATTGGCCCTCCCAGTGCGGCTTCTGGAGCCACATGACCAACCATCATTCCGTGAGTGGCTCCCGAGAACCGCCCGTCTGTAATTAAACCCACTTTATCGCCAAGCCCCCGCCCGTATAGCGCCCCCGTAACAGCTAGCATCTCTCGCATTCCAGGCCCTCCCTTGGGACCTTCGTAGCGGATTACCACGACATCCCCAGCGTCAATATTCCCTTCCAAAATGGCCCGAAAAGCATCTTCCTCACCATCAAAAACGCGCGCGGGGCCTTTGTGCTTACGATTTTCCACCCCTGCAACTTTGACCACCCCTCCCTCAGGGGCCAGGTTACCATTTAAAACAACTAGCGTCCCAGTTGGACTAATTGGTTTACTTACAGGGTGAATGATCTTGCCATCAACCGAAGCGCTTATTTTTTCAAGATTTTTGCTAACTGTCTCTCCAGTCACGGTCAACGCGTCACCATGTAGCAACCCTTCCTCAAGTAGAATCTTCATCACTCGAGGGACCCCTCCAACCTTGTCGAGGTCGGCCATGACATATTCCCCGCCGGGACGCATATTAACTACATGAGGGGTACAAAGTCGTATGCGATTGAAATCATCCAATCTGAGCTCCACACGTGCCTCCTCGGCGATGGCCAGAAGATGAAGTACAGCATTAGTTGAACCACCTGTTGCCATCACAAGGGTTATCGCGTTCTCAAAAGCTTTTTTGGTGAGGATATCACGAGGAGTGATGCCTGATTTGAGCAACTCCATCAGAGCTTCGCCAGCCTCTTGGCACACTTCCTTGCGGAGGGGATCCACTGCCGGAACTGAAGCGCTTCCCGGAAGCGACATTCCGAGTGCCTCACTCACAGAGGCCATCGTGTTAGCAGTATAGAGTCCTGCACATGAGCCTTCAGCCGGACATGCCCCGCATTCAAGCTCTCTCAATTCTTCCTTGGTCATCGTCCCCCGAGAGTATGAACCCACAGCCTCAAAAACATCCTGGATAGTTACGTCCTTACCACCCACTTTGCCCGGCATGATGGTTCCTCCATAGAGAAAGATGGACGGAATGTCTACGCGCGCTAATCCCATCAACATGCCTGGCAAACTTTTATCGCAACCAGCAATGGTAACTAATCCGTCTAGCCTCTCACCAATCGCCACCAATTCCACCGAATCAGCTATAATTTCTCGTGTGATAAGTGAAGTCTTCATCCCTTCGTGTCCCATAGCAATGGCGTCTGATACGGTAATAGCCACAAACTCAAGCGGTGTACCACCACCAGTCCGCACCCCCACCTTGACTTCCTTGGCAAGACGATCTAGATGAAAGTTGCATGGCGTCAATTCGTTCCACGTGTTTGCCACGCCCACAATAGGCTGAGAGAGATCCTTATCATTAAAACCCATGGCACGGAACATCGATCGGTGTGGTGCTCGCTCCGGTCCGTCGGTAACTTCCCAGCTGCGATGCTTCATTTTCTTATCTATTCTTTTGTCACTATTAAGTTTATCGGGGCTCATATCTCACCTGGATTTAAGATTTTTTATTGGATCTAAAAAGGCTAGACCTCCGCATAAAACTAATCCTCACTGGCAGACTTATCAAATGGCAAAAAGAATGGCCAGCCAGGAAACTGGCAAGCATTGTCAGCTTTGGGGTCCGTTGACCACGGCCAACACTCAATAATAAATCTTTTTCTTCGGTGCTCAACATGGATAATCCCATAGCCTTCGCTCTTGAGGTGCCGATCGCCCAGCATCTGGCCTCGGCCTTTTCGGTATTTTCGGTACTCGGAAAAACTAATCTTTGGATTGGCAACAGCTAGCACACGCAGCTTATTTCCATAGGCATCTTTGAAATCTCCAGTATTTGGGGTGGCCTGTTGATTTGCCAATGGATCTCGTGGCTCAAACCAACGCTGCCAACCTGAGGCCGCCGCAGGACTAGTAAACTGGACCACACCATCAGTGTGCTTTTCAAGGCCGTGCCGTACAATCGTAGCCAAGTGTTGATCTCCAGACAAGACTAATGCCCGCGCTTTTACTAATAGTCGGATAGCATGGTCCCTTCCGAGCTTTGGGTATCCATTGGAGTCAAAATCCATCAATGCCTTCCCTTCAGGAGAAGTCTGGACGCAGCCAAAAAGAGTTTGCGTCAAACAAATCTTAGCAGGGAAATTATCCGATTCTTGGGCCCACTCTTCCAGGAATTTTTCCTGTCGCTCACCTAACAACGCAGCTTCGTGAGCATCAAGATCGGTCCCCTGTAAAGGTGAAGTCTTAAACTTTCGGTCCTCAATTAACGCAAAACTAACCCCGCCATAACGGAAATTGCAAAAGTAAACATTAATGCCTTGATTAACTGATGTTGGATCATGAGGATCTGGATTGTGCCCGCATTGAGTGCGCTGGACTAAATTCACAAAATCACCTTGGCAGCGATATCCGCCCTGATTTGGGTCACGTTCCGGTGCCATCCGCCCACCATTTCCCCACAAGTTCCCATGGTAAACATCGTGATCGTCAACTTGAATTATTGTCGGAATTTTACGGGTCAACTTACGAAAAGACCAAATCCATAAGTACCACTTATAGAGGTAATCAAGGGTTGGTGCAAGGCTTGCGTCCCGTCGTGTTGGGTTACCTTCGTAAAGTTGATCACCTGAGAATACTAAGAGGTCCGGGGTATGTCGTTCCAGGTTTTCCACTATCGTGCGGTGAGGAAAGTAAAAGTTCTTCTCCGTGTATCTTCCCAGTAATTCGCTCTGTGGAAATTCCGGTGCACCGACACCCCATTCAAGGGAACGTGCTGTTGCTGCCGTACAACTAAGGAGACCTATGGTTAGTGTTTTCGTGTTTTCAGGATCCCTCTGAATGACGCCCGTATAGTGGGTAGAATTTAAAGCATTAACCGGATAAGAAACTCGATACTCCCATACCTGGGTGGCATCCCAGTTACCTAATTGAAACTGCGCTGTAAATCCAGGCTCCAATGTTGCCACTGAGCCGTCCTTCCAGGACCCCCCCGGAGCACGATACTGGAGCTTCGCTTGCTGGGGCTCGCTCTGGCCGATAGGCACAAACTGAGCCGAAAGCTTAAGTGATTCGCCATTCAACGAATACATTGTCCCAAGAATTGGACCCAGTGCGCGTTCCGGATGCTTGGCAATCTTTTCTCCTCCCGTGAGCACGTCGCGGAACCAGAACCTAGCACCCGCCAGGCGGCGAGCAGGAGAAGACACCAGCGCAATACCACCAAGGATATCTTCTTCAGCAACATTATTCCGTCTTGTGCACGCAATCCAATGGCCGTCTATCAAATCCCAAACAGAGAGAGTTAGTTGGAAAAATTTTTCACTCTCAGGGGCAATCTCGAGCACAATCCGCACCCCCTCCCTGCCTTCCGATTTCGGCCAAACATCCTTTTGCGATTGGGAAGAAAGCTCGGTAAAAGCCAGAGGAGTTTCTTCACTAGTGTGGTCACGGAAACGAGCTTGCCCATCAGTTTCGTAGGTGCATAATATACCACCACCAGTTCCTGAAGCTTTTTGGACTAGTGCGGCAGCTCTATAGTCTAGTTTCCCTGCTCCGGCACCGATCAGAAAACCACAGAATCCGCCGCCGCCCTGATCTTCCACAATACCTGTCTGAACCTGAATATAGCCTGGCTTCGGCCCAGCCAAAATATCCCGCGTCAGTATCGCAATGGTTCTAATGTCACTTCCCGACTCGCCCGTCAGGCACTCGAACCTCTCTTCGTGGAGCCGCCAATCCTGCAACCGGTTGGCCCAAAAACTTGATCCTAGCCAAGTCCGCGTAATACCAGATGGTGTAATTTCCAGCCGATCCCATTTAATATTTCGTAGATCACATGCCCAAGAACCCTCTTTTTCGGGGGTTGACACCGGAAGGGGCTCTGCCAACTTAGCTCCTACTAAGCTTCCTGCGGCACCTTTCAATAATGACCGGCGACTCAAGCGAACTTTATGTGCTTTAGGTTCACTCATGGCAACAAGCTCCTAGAAGTGAGTCTGATTATACCAGCGCTATATCTTAATTTGGTTAACATTAAAAAGCCTGGGCCCGTTCAGAGCCAGATAACGAAAACGAGGGTCATATGTTATGATGCGATCTGGTTTCCTCAGATGAAAATTCTCGGCATTGAGTCAAGTTGCGATGAAACTGCTGCTGCTGTGGTTGAAAATGGCAAACGGATTCTCTCAAACGTTGTCGCCTCACAGGAACTCATTCATGAGAAATACGGGGGGGTGGTACCAGAACTTGCTTCCCGCGCACACGTGGATAAAATTGTACCTACCGTCCGCGAAGCATGTAAGCGTGCTAGGCTTACCTACTCGGACGTGGACGCCGTGGCTGCAACCCAAGGACCAGGCTTAATTGGGTCGTTGCTGGTAGGCTGGTGCTACGGAAGGGCGATGGCCTCGGCGCTCAACAAACCGCTGGTAGCAGTAAACCATCTCGAGGGTCACATTCACGCGGTGTTGTTAGAGGTCAGGGAGCAAGTGATGGATGAACCAGAGATGCCCGCCATGGCGCTGATAGTCTCAGGTGGGCACACGCATCTTTACCATACTGAACGGGCAAGAAACTCAGGCAAAGACTGGTTATTTCAATACACCCAAGTTGGACAGACACGTGACGATGCTGCTGGAGAAGCCTATGATAAGGTGGCAAAACTCCTTGGGCTCGGCTACCCTGGCGGACCCATTATCGATCGCTTAGCCCCCTACGGCAATCCTCTATCTGTTCCCTTTAGACGTCCAAAGGTGAAGAGGAATCCCTTGGATTTTAGCTTCAGTGGCCTAAAAACAGCGGTCCTTTACTATGTGCGGGATGAAGGGTTAAAAAAAGAAGCTGAAGAAAGAAAGTGGTGGCGCAAACAGGCGGGAAAGACTAACGACGAGGAATTGCGCTTGCATATGAGCCAAAAAACGCTCGATTTAATTGCAAGCTTTCAGCACGCGGTAGTGGAAGACCTGCTCGAACGCACACTCAAGGCAGCGGACCATTTCACAACAAAATCAGTGTTGGTTTCAGGTGGAGTAGCATCTAACCTTCAATTAAGAAAACGGTTTTTAGAAGTGGCCCCATGCCAAGGTTATCCAGCCTTCTTCCCTTCACAAGCACTTTCGACCGATAATGCCGCTATGATCGCTGCTGCAGGCTATTACAGATGTAAGGCAGGTGAGACAGCCGACTTAAGTCAAACAGCGGCTGCATCTTTACCGTTAGGGAAGCTAGGCGGTTAAACATTTGCTATCGTGCTTTTTTCCCCACCTACCAAGCCCTGCAACCTTTAATTTTTTAGAGCTCTAGCATGGCAGACCTAATTTCAACTTCAACCAACTCACACTCAATCAGGTGGCTTTCCGGTGTGGTCCTCGCTGGAGGTGAGAGCCGGCGAATGGGGCAACACAAGGCATGGCTCAGTGCTGGAGGTGAACCCCTTCTTGCACGCACAGTTCGAACCGTCTCTCATGCGTGCTCAAAGGTAATTGTAGTTGGAACACCAGGGCAAGATCTGCCTGCCGTCCCTGCTATCATCACTCGAGACGCAGTGGCAGGAGAGGGGCCCCTTAGGGGCATTGAGGCAGGCATAACAGCCGCTCGGACCCATGCGGTTTTTGTGTGTGCGGTAGACGTTCCATTCCTCAAAGTCCGGCTTGCTTCATTTCTAGCGGATCACCTGGAGAAATTTCAGGCGGTTGTACCCCGCTGGGATGGGCACGTGCACCCTCTGCAAGCTATTTATGCTGTGGAGGTACTGCCAGTAATCCAAATGCTACTAAGGAAGGGAAATAGGCGCCTCACTGATCTATTAGCCCAACTTCAGGTCTGCTATATGGAAGAAGACAGTATTCGAGGGGTTGATCCCCAAGGAGCCAGCTTCATTAATGTTAACACCCCTAAAGACTGGGAAGCAGTCCTGAAACAAGGGCTTAGCTTAAGAAGCATTGACCGGAACTAAATAACTTTCCGCCTTTTGGGAGCGAGTAACTCAAATCTCTCTAAGTACCCTATCAGCTACTTAGATGAACTCACCTCTACATCTTCAGATGGGTTCTATATCAATAGTTTCACCCACCTCGATTTCCACTGAATTAAGAGGGACTCGGAGCAACCCATCAGCAGTCGCTAGCCTGAAAATCGTATTCCCTCTGCCCGGCAGGGGCTCGGCCCACCGCTCCTTCCTTTGCCCTTTTGTCTCCTCTCCTCCTTGCTCGATAAGTCGATTGATCCATCGAATTGGAATATAATCTTCTCGGCCCACTACACTGGTAACTCTTGCAGCTAGACGCGCACGCACCGTCCCCTGGAAGGGTTCTGCCTCAGCACCCTGAAGTTGAAGAATAGCTGGTACGCCGACAAAATCAAAAAGCAAGAGCGCACTGGCTGGATTCCCAGGTAATCCCACACATGGCTTGCCATCTGCAACCGCAAGGATAGTTGGCTTGCCTGGTTTTATTGCTAAACCGTGCACCAGTATGCCCGGCGATCCCAGGCGCTCGAAGACATTAGCCGTAAGGTCTCGAACGCTAACTGAGCTACCACCAGAAAGCACCAGCATATCTACTTCCTTAAGCGCATCCTTACAGTTCACGGTCAAGGCATCCAAATCATCAGGTAGGATTCCCTTGCGGAGGGCTATACCACCAGCCCGCTCCACCCGGCAAGCCAATATGTGGCTATTAATATCGCGGATTTTACCAAGGCAAACATCATCGTTGGGGCCAACTAGTTCGGCACCAGAGGCGAAAATTGCTACTCGGGGCCGTCTTGCAACTTCTATCTGCGTGATCCCGACTTCAAGCAAAACTCCAAGGTCAGCTGGACTCAAACGGCACCCTGCAGAGAGCACCTTCTCGCCAGCAGTAAAATCCTCTCCTGCCTTCAAGATGTTTTCGCCAATTACGGGAGAGTTCAGAACCTCAATTCTGTCCCGGGGGATAACCCTGGTATTCTCGACCATCACAACAGCATCTGCTCCAGAAGGGATCATTCCACCCGTGTGGATGAGTGCAGCTTGATCCTTTCGGATATTGACTGTCGAGGCCTGGCCCATCAGAACCTCTCCTGCCACCTCAAGAGTGACTGGACATGAGGGTTTGGTGCTAAACACATCCGCTGCACGAAGTGCGTAGCCATCCATCGCGCTACGTGAAAACGGGGGCATCGATTCCAATGAGGTCGCATCCCGAAATAAAACACGGTCACAGGCATCCTTCGTACTAATGGTTTCTGCTTCACCTAAAGACTGTAGGTGCCCCAGGAAACGGGCTCGTGCCTTTTCACGAGCCATTAAGGTAAGACCTTTCACCGCCCCTCCGTCCAATTAACATTGAATATGATGTCTGCAATGGGTATTAGAAAAAGCTTCTCTATTGTAGTACCCAGGGCATAATGTGCACAATGCAGCTCAGTAGACATCAACAATACCCATTTTTAGATCTCTTCCTCCGCATAGCAAGTTCTGTCGTGGTAAACTGGCTCAGGCTCTTACCCACACAGATCAATTGAGCACCAATCATTGCAAAAGGGGTTTCACCTATGCGGAAATTAGACATTTCGAGATTGCGTGAGAAGATAATGATTATTCTACTTGCCTCTGGCGTGGTGGTGTCAGCTACCCTGCTCGGCATGACAAATCACCGAGAATTTCGATCGCTCATTCCTGCACGAGACATCAGTCATCTCTGGGTCCCAGAGGTTACTCCAGCCGATAGCTGGTCAGTCAAAGATGGCGTCATTACCTGCACAGGAAAACCCATCGGTTACCTGCGTACCAAAAAAAAGTACAAGAATTACATACTCCAAGTTGATTGGCGGTTCAAAAAAGAAGGTGCACCGCCCGACGCCAACAGCGGAATATTCCTAAATATCTCAGGTCCCCCCAAAAAGCTACCCAAATGCATTGAGGCACAGTTACAACAACCCACCGCGGGGAGTGTTTTTGGTCTTAGTGGGGCAAAGATCACCGGCGCCAAGCGTCTCCAAGGAAAAGCACGGCCCCTGGGTGAATGGAACAGCTACGAAATCACAGTTCGGAATGGGACCCTGTCATTGGTCTTTAACGGAGAAAAGGTTAACGCAGGCACTGAAATGGACCCACTCGATGGTTACATCGGACTACAATCAGAAGGATGGGAAGTCCAGTTCCGGAACATTTTTGTCAAAGATCTCGGGGAATAAGCATCCGAGGAAAGCGCAAAGGACTCAGGAAATTGTGAATGCATTTCAGTTCAAAGGAAACGTTTGTACTAACTAATCCTCAAACCGCTTCAATAGCAAGGCAGCATTGGTCCCACCGAAACCGAAGGAATTACTCAGGGCGTATCGGATGGTCTTTTCGCGGGCTTGATTTGGAACATAGTCAAGGTCACAATCTGGGTCGGGATTATCGTAATTCATAGTGGGTGGGATAACGCCATGATAAATTGCCAGGGTGGAAATGGCAGCCTCGAGACCTCCCGCACCGCCAAGAAGGTGGCCAGTCATCGATTTCGTGGAACTAACTGCCAACTTGGGTGCATGTTCTGCAAATAGACGCTTAATGGCCATCGTTTCCAAGCGGTCATTATAGGGAGTGGAAGTACCATGAGCGTTGATATAGTCGATATCCTGCAGATTCACTTTCGCGTCTGCCAAAACATTTTTCATTACCCGGTAAGCGCCATCGGCATTCTCAGACGGCTGCGTGATGTGGAAAGCGTCCCCGGAAACCCCATATCCAACAATCTCCGCTAGAATCTTGGCACCTCTCCGACGGGCAAATTCCAATTCTTCCAACACGAGCATTCCTGACCCCTCACCAATCACAAACCCATCTCGGTCGCGGTCAAACGGCCGACTTGCTTTCTCGGGCTCCTCGTTGCGTTTCGAAAGAGCTCGCAAAGCAGCGAATCCTCCAACACTAAGCGGAGTAATGGCGGCTTCCGTCCCGCCGCAGATCATTACGTCCGCATCGTGGCGGGAGATGAGCCTGAAGGAGTCACCCACCGAATGGGCGCTAGAGGAGCATGCCGTACAGGTGGCGCAATTCGGACCCTTTGCCCCCCAGCGGATGGAAACATGCCCGGAGGCTAAATTAATAATGGACCCAGGAATAAAAAAGGGTGAGATACGTCGCGGACCACCTTCAAGAAGGGCCTTGTGTTCTCGCTCAATTACATCGAATCCACCGATCCCCGACCCGATATAAACCCCAACTTTTTCCGCGATCTCAGGAGTAATCTTCAGCCCTGCCTGTTCCATCGCAAAATTTGTGGCTGCCAGTGCAAACTGGATAAACAGCCCCATTTTCTTAACTTCTTTCTTCTCGATGAACTTGAAGGGATCGAAGTCTTTGACTTCAGCAGCGATGGAGCATGCAAAATTGGTGGGATCGAAATGGGTGATGCGAGCAACACCACTCCTTCCGGCCAGAAGGCTTTCCCAGGTAGCCTCCGTTCCGGTACCGAGGGCGCTAACTAATCCTAACCCTGTAATAACAACTCTGCGAGACAAATCCTTTGCCTTTTGTGGAGTTGAATTTATGGAGTTGAATCCAGCGCCAAGCCTTATTCCTTGGAAGGTTTGGCGTGATCCTGAATGTACTTGACGGCGTCCTTAACAGTGGCAATCTTTTCTGCATCCTCATCGTGAATCTCGATTTCGAAATTCTCCTCAAACGCCATCACCAGCTCTACCGTGTCGAGAGAATCTGCTCCCAAATCATCAATGAACGAAGCCTCGGGAGTTACTTCGGATTCCTCAACTGTTAACTGTTCAACAATAATGCCCTTGACCTTACTCTCTACCGAGGCCATCAATTTCTCCTTCCTATGACAAGGATGAGTAGCCCATTCTAATCCCAACCCGCAAGCGCGGTCAACAAAACTCGTCCTTATTGTTCCAAATACCTCCCGAAATGACAAGGGGTGTAAGGTAGGTGACTCGCTCCTTCTACATATATAACCCCCCGTTTACGTTCAACACGTGGCCAGTGATATAAGCAGCATCGTCCGAGGCTAAAAAACGGACTGCATGAGCCACCTCCACATCAGAACCCATCCGGCCGACTGGAATGCGAGCCATGATCTTATCCCGAGCATCTCCAGGAATTTTTTCCGTCATAGCCGTGGCAATAAATCCAGGAGCTACCGCATTCACGGTAATATTGCGTGTAGCTACTTCGGTTGCCACCGCCTTAGTCAGGCCAATTAATCCAGCTTTTGAGGATACGTAGTTTGCTTGACCAGGGCTCCCTGATTGCCCCACGACTGAGGTAATATTAATGATTCTCCCATAGCGACACCTCACCATTCCTGCGAGTACAGCTTGGATGCAAAGGTAAGCTCCAGTCAAGTTAACAGCCAGAACCTCCTGCCAATCGGCCGCTTTCATGCGGAGCACCAAACCATCTCGCGTTACACCAGCATTATTGATCAATATGTCGATTTTCGAGAATTTCTCCTGCGCCTTAGAAAAGGCCTGCTTAATAGAATCTGGATTGGCAAGGTCCAAGAAAACGACCAGCGCTTCTCGCCCTATTGCACGAACTTCATCAGCCACCTTTTCTAGAAGCTCGAGATTTCGGCTTGCCAGAACCACATCCGCCCCGGCCCGGGCAAGCTCCTGTGCGCAAGCACTACCGATCCCTTGTGAGGCTCCAGTGACAAAGGCTGTTTTTCCACTCAGCTCCATATAGTTTTACCAGTAACTCCTGTTTCTCGCTCTATGACAAAGAGTCCTTAGGCCGATGTCGTGGAGGCAGCCTCAAGTCCTCCTATGGCCTCAGCTAAATCACTAGAATTTTGTATCGGATAACATTTAGCATCCCGGTCGATTTGCCTTAGAAGCCCTGTCAGGACCCTGCCGGGACCTACCTCAAAAAATTTTGTTACCCCAGCCTCAAGCAACCACTGAATGGTCCCAAACCATTCGACGGGTGCGGTAACCTGCCGACGCAATCCTTCTCGAGCCCCTGCAGGATTGGTAACAGGTTGAGCATCAACATTGCTAATAACCGGCAGTTCCAGGGAACGAAAATTTGTAGCATTAAGATCGAGTGCTAACTTTAACTCAGCTGGTTTCATCAAGGAACAGTGAAATGGGGCGCTTACCTTTAATAGCACTGCCCGGCGAGCCCCTTGCTCTCTAGCCAAAGTGACTGCACGATTAACCGCCGACGCGTGCCCTGCGATAACTGTCTGGGCCGAGGAATTGAAATTTGCGGGCGAGACAACTTGCCCTTGAGCAGCCTGCGAACAGATGATTTCAACTTGGGTTCGTTCCAGCCCCATGAGGGCAGCCATGCTTCCTTCACCCTCCGCAACCGCTTCCTGCATATATTGACCCCTTTTGCGGACAAGCAGGAGTGCCTCAGGCAACGTGAGAGAACCTGCAGCTGTCAGGGCTGAGTACTCTCCTAGGCTGTGCCCTGCAAAAAAATCTGGACAGAAACCTTTTTCTCGAACCACCTCCAGAGCTGCAATAGATGACGTCAAAATAGCAGGTTGGCTATTTGCAGTGAGGCGCAGGCTTTCCTCCGAACTCTCAAAACAAATATCAGAGATCGAAAACCCTAAGGCATCATCTGCCTGACGGAACACTCTCTGTGCAACAGGAAAGGTCTGGGCTAAATCCCTACCCATTCCCGAAACCTGGGACCCTTGCCCTGGAAACAGAAAAGCTACTTTACCCAAAAGCTTCCTTTCGCACTATCCACTTCATCTCAAGTCTTTTCATACCGTCTCCAGTAGCCTGCGAACAGTATTTTCTTCACCACTTCATCACGACGCTGCCCCAGGTAGCGCCTGCTCCAAAAGCTGTCATCAAAATAAGGTCATTTCTTTTTACACGACCAGACCGCACGCATTCGTCAAGGCAAATGGGGATTGAAGCGGAGGAAGTATTTCCGACAGACTCAATATTGGAATAGACTTTTTCTGAGGGTACGTTTAACCGCTCTCGTACAGCACTGGTAATCCTACGGTTGGCCTGATGAGGAATAAAAAGGTCGATCTCTTCAGCAGCCACATTAGCCTTTCTCATGGTGCGCAGAGACACTTCTTCCATGCTCCGAATGGCAGCTTTGAAAAGTTCATTACCACGCATCTTGATGTAGTGTAAACCTTGGTCGATCGACTCATGGGTAGCAGGTTGAGCAGATCCTCCACCAGGAATGTAGAGCTGCTTTGCCAGTTCACCATTGGTGTGCATTTCGGCGGCGAGGATTCCCGACGGCGAATCAACTGCAGCAACAACAGCGGCAGCAACTCCATCACCAAAAATTACACAAGTAGTCCTATCCTTGTAGTCGACATACCTTGAGAGAATTTCAGCTCCAACTAGAACTACGCAACGGGCCTTTTTGGTCTTGATAAATTGCTCGGCAACTGTTAGTCCAAACAAAAACCCCGAGCAGGCCGCTGCCAAATCAAAGGCAAGGCAAGGAGGAACCCCTAATTGATGCTGCACAAAGGCAGCGGTAGCCGGAAGTGGCATATCAGGAGAAATCGTGGAACAGATAATCATATCGACGTCTTTGGGCTTATGTCCCGACATCTCCAGAGCCCGGCTTGCAGCCTTAGTGGAGAGGGAGGAGGTTGTTTCATGTGCTGCAGCCTGATGGCGCTTCTTGATTCCTGTCCGCTCTGTAATCCATTGATCGGTGGTGTCGACTACCTTTTCAAGGTCGGCATTAGTGATGACCTTTTCAGGCAATGCAGATCCTGTTCCCACGATTCCCGCTCTCAGTTCCACCATCCGATTCCCTTCCTGAGATAAATCTAATGCAACAGAAACTCCGTCTTGGAGTTTCTGTTTTTACCAAAAAACCAGCAATCTTTTATCGCCGCGCTTAAGGTTAGGGTCGCTCACCTGCCCCAGATCTAAGTTCCGCCGCATGAATATTTGCCAGCTCCGCTTCAATTTTCTCATTGACGCGACGATCGGAGAAATTACCAGCCAGGCGGATGGCGTTCTTAATAGCATTCCCATTTGAGCCGCCATGGCAGATAATGCAGCCCCCGCGAACCCCAAGAATTGGGACGCCGCCATATTCGGAATAGTCGAGGCGCTTTTTGAATAAATTTAAGGCTCGTCGAACCAGGACAGAGCCAACCTTTGAGGACAAATCGCTTGACAGGGCGTCTTTCAGTAATGCACCGAAAGTCTCAACAAGCCCTTCACTAATCTTAAGAGCCACATTACCAATAAACCCGTCGCAGACAATAACTTCAAGCCGGCCGTTGTAGAGGTCATGCCCCTCAACATTCCCGACAAAATTGATGTCAAGCCCCTTCAGTAATTGGTAGGCTTCGCGCGTGAGATCATTCCCTTTTACATCCTCTGCCCCATTCGAGAGCAACCCAATACGTGGTCTCTCTCCACCCAAAATGACACGGTAGAAAATCTCACCCATTACAGCAAACTGCTCGAGGTGCTGGGGTTTCGAGTCCACACTGGCACCAATATCGAGCATGACGGAAGGATGTCCATCTGATGTAGGGAAAATTCCAGCAAGCGCAGGGCGGTCCACGCCTTCTAACCCTCCCCACAGAAGCTTGACGGCAACACCTACTGCACCAGTATTTCCAGCGCTAATGAACCCATCAGCTTTTCCGTCTCGGACTAACTGAGCCCCAACTCGAATAGAGGAATCCCGTTTACGTCGAAAAGCACGAGCAGGGGCATCCTCCATGGTAACGACCTCGCTCGCATGAACCACCCTTACAGGAAGACCTTTTGTGTCGTGTTTGGCTAACTCCTTCTTAATCAGTTCTTCCTGGCCCACCAACAACACCTCTACATCGTGTTCTCGCGCGGAAAACACGGCACCCTCCACCTCAGGAAAAGGCGCAAGGTCACTACCCATAGCATCCACTGCAATTCGCCACATGGTCCGTTCTTTTCAGAAGAGTTCAGGAATTTAGGCTAACTGCTCTCAACCAAGACAGTTTCCCGCCCGCGATAATGGCCACATTGAGGGCAGGCGCGGTGCGGCAGCTTCATTTCATGGCAATTAGAACATTCCGAGAGCGAGCGAGTTGTTAGGGCATCATGCGCCCGGCGGCGATTCCGTCGCGCCTTAGAATGCCTTCTTTTTGGGTTTGGCATAATTCCATCTCCGCGAGATATCCCAATCCCGCCTAATAATTTTTCAAACCAGCAAACGGGGATTCCCGGTCGGGCCCCTTGCATCTGCAATTCATCACATTCCGATTGGCGCCACAAGCAGGGCAAAGTCCCCTGCATTCGGGGCTACAAACTGCCTTCATCGGAATTGACAAAATAACCTGCTCACTCACCAAGTCCTTTAGGTCAATCCCATCCCCCGAAAAAAAGGAAATCTCAGATTCACTTTGTGAGACTTCTACTTCTTCTTCAGAGGCAATGGGTTGTCGAGGACGGTAGAATAAATCCAGATCTTTTGCTATTGAAATTTGCATCAGTTCGAGACAGCGATCACAGGAATGGCACACTAAACCTTCCAGATGTCCCTGTATGCAAATTTCACCTCTAACTAACTCCGCCCACCCGACAAAAGCTAAGGGAGCCCGCTGCTCAACATCTGCCCCGTAAAAATCCAAGACTCCTGGATTAAAGGTAGTTGAAAATTCAACCCCACCGTGCTCCAGCTCCTTGAGGCTAATAAACACCGTACCTAAGTCCCGCAGGGATAAGAACCTAGATTATATCCCCCCTTGAAAGTATGTCAACCGTACCCGTAATCCCAAGTATTCACGTACGATCGAGATGACCATGCTAGTCCAGGAGAACCCATCACCGTCCGACCGGTTAGTGGGACAGGACTCATCCTAGAACATCATGCCATCTTTCAGGAACATTCTCACGAACCGCGCATACGCAGTTGATATTGCTCCTGCAAAAAGTTGTCTGTCATGCCAGCTATATAGTAGCAGACAGCGCGATGAAGGGGCTCCGAACAACTTTTCTCATAATAAAAGCGGGCCATGCAGTCAGGATGATCAAGGTAATAGTGAAATAGCCATTCCATCTTGATCATGGCTTTTTCTCGCTCTTTTACCAATTCCTCATGGGAATACAATGAAGATTGAAGAAGGGACCTCAAGTCTCCTCGAACTTTCTCTTTCTCGGCGCTGAATCCTATAAGGCGGAACCTCTGCTTGCGAACCTCATCGACGGATCCAATGGGAAGTCTTTCAATGGACTGCGAAGAATGTGAAATCAGGTCACCCGCAAAATCGTCAAGGACTCGCTTTAGAGCCTCATTGAATTTTAACTTTACAAGTGCCTTCGGGTAAGCAAGGTCAAACTCTCGATAGGAAGAATCGAAGGCCGGTACTCCTCTGCGAATCGTCTCAAGATCCAGGAGTTTAGCCTCGTAACCATCATCTAAATCGGCACAGTTATAAGCGATTTCATCAGCTACATCTATAAGCTGCGCTTCCAGGGGAGGTTGTGAATCGAGTAAATATTCTTGTAGTCCTTGGCGGTTCTCTTTATCATACTGCCGTGAGTGCTTGACAATCCCCTCCCGAACCTCGAATGTTAAGTTTAAGCCAGGAAATGAGACATATTTTTCTTCCAATTGCTCCACAATCCTCAAAGCATGCAGATTATGGTCAAAATGTTCCCCATAGTTTTGCATCAAACGATCTAGTAGGCTTTCTCCTGCATGGCCAAAAGGTGGATGGCCAAGGTCATGAACCAGAGCAAGAGCTTCTACAAGGTCGGTATTTAATCCAAGAGCTAGTGCAACGGTCCGGCTGATTTGAGCAACCTCAAGTGTGTGGGTAAGTCGGTTGCGAAAATGATCAGAGTAGCGGTGAGAGAATACCTGCGTCTTGTTTTCGAGCCGCCGAAAGGCCCGCGCATGAATGATACGATCCCTGTCTCGTTCAAAATCATTTCGATAGGAATGCGGTGGCTCAGTGTACTTGCGGCCTTGACTTTCTTCAACCTGCATAGCATAGGAAGCAATTTGTTTTGCAACCCGTGACACCATGATGCCTCTTTTCGGAATTCAATATAGCATAGGAAGGACTCGTAAAATCCAAGTGGAAATCCTCTCTACGCTGAACCGGTCAAAAACATTAGTCCATCAATAAACCGAAGGCCTAAAGAAAAGTTTTACTCGGGCAAGGATTCAGAAAGTGAGGTCAATGCCATGCTAAGGTTCAGATTATGGGAAAATTGGGATCCCAGTTCTTGGTAAATTTCACGTGCTTCCTTAGGATTGGTAGAACGGTAGCTGTCGGCTAGTGCCAATCGCACCATTGAAGGGGAAAGTCCGACAAATGAGCTATCGAGTAAACCCCGGTAAATATTTTGGGCTTCTTTGCCTTTCCCAACACGGAGGTATTCCCCTGCAAGGGAAAATTTGGCTAATGTGCTGATCTCAGGGTAAGGGTTACGGCTTGAGTCTTCCAGTGTTCTGACCGCATCGTCGTGGCGATCCAACTGTCCTTGACTTAACCCCATGTAGACACGAGCAAAACCTCCAGGTTTCCGCTTAGGAAAGCTAGCGAAAACATCTGAAAATTCTTGGAGGGCACCTTTATATTTCTCCTTGTTACTGTCAAAGGTCAATTCTGGGGGATAGTTTGAAGTGTTGGCGTCACCATGAGCATCAGTATCAGATGACTTTACGAAACCATGGAAAATTCGTAACGCTTGCCCTAGGGCCAGATTTGCCTTACTTTCCTGGCCTCGCTCGTAGTAACGGAATGCAGTCACGGCGCCCACCACTAAGATACCAAATAGAAGTCCAATAAAAATCCCTCGCCCGTGGTTGGCAAGAAACTCCTTCGCCCGGCTAACAGCAAGGCTAAACTCGTCCTGGTGCTTCAATTCGCGGCGTGTAAGATGCGCCATATACAAATTTCCTCACGGCTTTAGTTTCTGCTCTGTGGGCTTATCATAGACAATAGAAGGGGTTACGGTCAAGGTTCGGGCGTGAAAGCCCCGCAGAAAAAGTACTCGGGAAATCCAAATGCAAACTACAGGGAAACCCGTGCACCAGTCAACCCACAAATAGTTACCATTAGAGGATATAAAAACGAGCACTCCCCTGGAACTCCTTTGGTGAGGAAGGTTATTAAAAATCAAACAAGTAGGTAAATTTGATGATTAAAGCTCGGTCCAGAGTTCGCCTACGGATGGGGTAGAGGCTAGGCATGGCCCCGTCATGAGGATCAAAACCAGTTGTATCAAAACGGTTGTTGTAGACCACAAATAGGCCAGTATTAGCGGTTCGGAGAAGTGAAAAACGAATATTCGCCCCTATTTCTTTTCTGGCAGTATTTACCTGAATGAGGGACTGAATGAAACTTTTGGGGGTAAACGAGTAATTGAGCTGGAGTATCCCCAGATGAGTTGTAAACTCGCCCTCGGGCAATTCCACATCATTGTGAATATATCGAAAGGAAGCAAGGAATTTTGCGCCCGTGCGAAACCCAGTTCTCAGGGTAAGGGTTTGAATATTGCCCGAGAAGAAGTCTCCTTTGGAAAAGTTTCCTGCACCAAAAAACTTGGCGCTTTCATCGGATTGCAGAGTCGCAACCCAGTTATCAAATTTGTAGATTCCCACGGGCAACATTACTTCTGGGTGAATTTCAAATGGATTAAAAAGTTGCTCAAAGTTTTGATTAAAAGCAAAGCCCACTGAGCCGCCATTCTGGAAAAAGACGCGAATATCATTGTGCTGAAACCCACTTTCCATCCGTCCATCAAAAGTGTAGTAACCACGCCAGGAATGGTGCGGCCAAACTCGGCGAATTATACGGCTATTTTTCGGCCTCGGACTGAAATAAATCCCGTAAGAAGGACGTCGATAGCCAGTGCGCCGCACGAACCCTACCTCAGGATTAAAGGACTCACCAACTTCTTGGTACCCAACATCCCAACTAAGAAAATCCGTTTTATACGCGATAGAGGTACTTGCTGCATGATCACGACCCACTAGACCGGGTGTTTGTGTCTTGGCTACGTAATTAAATATCGTAAGATTCTCTCCGAAACCTAGATTGGCATCCACACCAAAGGTTCGATTATAGATATCCACCCCATCTGGGGTCCCGGTTGCAACCTTATTAATGGCAATAACACCAACCGAACTTCGGCTCCCAAACTCACGGGCAACCCGCGCGACAGTAAAGTTATTTGCCGCGACAATTCCATTGACTGATTCAGTTTGCATGTTCATGAATCCGAGATTAAATTTTCCTTGTTTTCCTGTTACCCGAGCTCCGCCAATCAAGGGAACCTGAGCTCCTGAGGGATCAATTCCAATTCGGCGGCTAAAAAAAAGCTCTACCTGTCGGGGGGACCCTACCTCAAAGAAGCCTGCATTTTCGAGAAAGAAAGGGCGCTTCTCGGGAAAAAACAAATCAAAGCGTGTTAGGTTTACTTGTTCTTCGTCAACCTCCACCTGAGCAAAATCTGTGTTGGCAGTCAGATCAAGTGTCAGGCTTGAGGTCAACGTATATTTCACATCTAAACCAGCGTCACGGGCAGCCCGGTTTCCAAAGGGAACTTTGGTGAATGTCTGCTTCAGGCCTCCAATAAAGAAAGGAATGACCTGGAGATTCCGTTTGAAATTAACTTCTATCCTCTCAAGAACACCTGCCAGAGAAACTCGAGTTCCCTTGAATCCACGAGTAACGGGCGCCCAAAAAACCTGCTCATTTTTCCGTCGGATGTTTCGCTTGAAGTTGATGCCCCA
>CAZSDV010000043.1:0-19557 GCA_964605715.1 uncultured Acidobacteriota bacterium | reverse complement strand
TGGGGCAGAATGGATCAAAACTTATCCATCAGGTGATGCAGGCTGTGGGCACGCCAATTCGCACACCATGGGAATGACCGAGGAAGAGATGCGTGCCGTCGCAGAGGAAGCCCATAATTACGGGATCAAGGTCTTTGGGCATTGTCGGGGAACCAAATCAATTAAGATCGCACTGGAACTCGGATATGATTCCATAGAACATGGGAATTTCATGGATGAGGAAAGTCTAGAAATGCTCCTAAAACAAGATACGCCGCTCGTTCCCACCTTATACCATTGCCAGATGATCGCAGAGAATGGCATCGAAATTGGATTCGCTCAAGAGGATGTTGATGGGCATAAAGCACATGTGGACTGTGGTACCGAAGTAGCACAGAAGGTCCTAAAAGGTGGAGGGCGAGTAGCAACAGGAGGGGGTGATTTTGGCTTGGCTTGGAACCCACACGGTGGCTATGCTAAAGAAATCAGTTTTTACGTAAAACATGCTGGCTTTAGTCCACTAGATGCCATTCGCGGTGCTACCAAAGTTGGTGCTGATTTATTGCCAAACGAGCCAGACTTAGGTACCCTCGAAGCTGGCAAGTTGGCTGACGTGCTTGTTGTTGATGGCGATGTACTCTCTGACATCACCCTGCTGGAAGATCACACCAAATTCATAGCGGTGATGCAGGGGGGATTCATCAAGGCTGGACAAATGGCCGAATCCCTCTCGCTAAAGAGTGATGCCATCGACTAAGATCCGGCATAAACTGCTGTCTTTTTCACATCATTAGATGGCAATGCCGTCAGCTAGAGCCGACTTATCCCAAATGGGAACCATTGCAGGCAGCCCAGGATAAATTTAGACTTTGAAGAGGTGCAACTGCTCGTGCTTTCTCACCGGCTTACACCTTCAGGTGAGTACAAGGTAAAGGTAGAATACAACGTTCTGATCCCGATGCGTGATGGAGTGGGCCTATCTGCCAACATTTACCGTCCTGACTCACAAGACCAATTCCCAGTCCTGCTTCTCCGTACCCCCTACAACAAAAATGTGGAAGAGAATGTCGACGAAATAAAGCTTGCACGCCACGGCTACGTAGTGGTCGTCCAAGACGTGAGGGGCCGCCACGACTCAGAGGGGATGTTCTATCCATTTTTGAATGAAGCAAGCGATGGTTTTGACTCGCAGCGGTGGTGTGCCACCAAAGAGTGGTCAAATGGAATCGTGGGCGGGATAGGACGTTCTTACTACGGAATTACACAGCTGTTGCCAGCTATGCACGGAAGTTCCATACTAAAAGCCATGAATCCTGTGGTTACAAGCTCGGATGTTTACAAAGATTGGCTGTATCCCGACGGGGCATTTGCACTGGAGTTTGCTCTCGCCTGGGGTGCAACTTATATCGATGCACGCACCAACCAAGCCATCGAAATCGGAGATTGGGAAAAGCATTTTCTTCATTTACCACTCACAGAAGCTGCCAAAGCCCTAGGTCACAACACCCAACACTATCAGGATTGGGCAACCCACCCAGTTTTTGACTCTTATTGGAGTCACCTTGGCACTCGCAAAAAAATGGCACAGGTTAAAACGCCTGCCTACTTTATGGGAGGTTGGCATGACATTTTTCTTCGGGGCACTCTAAATGATTACAACATGCTGCGGGAAAAGGGATTCAATAAAGAAGTGAGGGAATTTACACGCGTTCTAATTGGTCCTTGGTCGCACAACCTTTTGAATCAAAGTAAGATTGGGGAAATTGATTATGGGAATCAGGCTACCGTAGACCTTTTAAATCTAAAAAAGGAGTGGTTTGACTACTGGCTAAAAGGAGTCAGTAACGATTTACTGAAGAGCCCTCCGGTGCGGATATTCGTCATGGGAGACAACATTTGGCGAGATGAATGGGAGTGGCCACTTGCACGTACCCGCTATTGTAAATTCTACTTCCACAGTGATGGACATGCCAACTCTTTAAAGGGTAACGGCACCCTTAATACGGTGCCGCCAAATATAGAGGAACCACCTGATCATTTTACCTATGACCCAGCCAACCCGGTTCCTACCTTAGGAGGCAACGCGTGTTGTTTTCCTGAAATTACAACCATGGGACCGTTTGATCAGCAATCTATCGAGCAGCGCCAAGATGTGTTGGTATATACAACAGAGCCACTTAAACAGGATCTAGAGGTGACCGGTCCAGTCACTGCACAACTTTTTGTCGCTACCTCCGCCAAAGATTCTGACTTTACTGTAAAGTTGGTGGATGTCTACCCAAACGGAAAAGCTATGAACGTCTGTGACGGAATCGTTGCAGCTCGCTATCGCAAATCTTTGGAGAAGTCCTTGCTTCTGACTCCTAATAGAGTATATGAGCTTGAAGTGGACATGTGGTTCACTAGTCAAGTCTTTAAAGTCGGGCATCGTTTACGCGTAGAAATTTCGAGCAGTAATTTTCCACGTTTTGCACGCAACCTAAACACTGGCAAGTTATCAGGGACCTCGAAAGAGATTCTTCAGGCACATCAAACGGTCTATCACGATTCATCTCGACCTTCCTACACCTGCCTGCCAATCATCCCACGCTGAAGGTCCACGGCGCCCAAAAAATAAATCTGCTCGCCTTATGCACTGCCTAACTTTCTCAGCACCAATACCGGCAAAGATCACATCGTGCCCTTTGCCAGGTTTGATCCTTATTTTAGTTTATCTCTCTTAAGGATTTTTTTTGGACTATTCCCACCAATAACTTATTAAACCCTCCGCTCTCCATTAAACAGTCTTCCTAATAGAGGGACTTTTGATTACTTCGGGTCACTCATGTAAATTTTACCGGCAGCAATAGGATAAGAGGGGCAGGTAGGAAACTTCCCTTAATTCGAAACTTAAGGCTAAAATGGGCGGGAACAAAAACTATTACCAATCAAGTGGCATACCTACTTCTCGCTGCCGGAACTGGGATTCAAAACCACTTTCGTTGCTGACCCATCTCCAGTAACACGAAAAGCTTCATTGAACTCGTTTAGGGGAAATTCGTGAGAGATTAAGGAGTCGGTCGCAATTTTCCCTTCCTCGAGGATTCGGAGACTTCGTTGCCATGAAGTCCAAACATAACCATAGGAACCGATAACCTTCAACTCTCCCATGGTAATCTTATTAAAATCAGTCGTAATGGGACCAGGATAGATTCCAACTGGCACCAAGGTCCCTTCCTTTCTAACTGCCTCCCAACACATATCAAGTGAAGAGGAGGCACCTGAGCACTCGTAGACTAGGTCAGCACCTTCACCGTTACCACGTTTCTGGATAATCTCCCTTAAGTCTTCACGCGTGGTGTCTACCACAACATCCGCTCCTAATTTCTTCGCAAGTGCCAATCGCCGCTTATCTTTATCGATACCTGCAACAATCACCTGAGCCCCTTCCAATTTTGCAATCAACATGGTCAGAAGCCCAACGCACCCGGGCCCGGAAACCAATACCAAGTCCCCAGAATGTACGGTTGTTTGCTCAATGGCAGCATGGACCGCCACCGATAACGGTTCACCCAAAGCTGCCTGTCGGAACGAAACGTTATCCGGTAAAAGATGGCACTGACTCGCCCGGATGCAAAGATACTCAGCGAAAGCACCATCTATCATGAACCCAGCTGACACCCGCTGAGAACACATAAAAGGATTTCCAGCCCGACAGTGACCACACTTTCCGCATGTCTTTGCTGGGTTGGATGCAACCACCCGATCACCCAAAGAAAATTCCTTCACTCCAGGGTCGGCATCAACAACTGTACCGCAGAACTCATGTCCAATAACCACAGGAGGTTGGCATGCCCACGTCCCTTCAAGGATGTGGAGATCGGTTCCACAAATTCCTGCTGCGGCAATTTTAAGCTTGACCTCACCAGGCCCAGGCGAAGGATCAGGCCACTCCTTTAGTTCCACATGGCCTCTTCCGGAACGTGTTTTCACAAGTGCTTTCATAATGGCCGCTTTCGGACAAACCCTCCAATGGAGATCAAAGGATCTCTGTATCAGGCCGCTAAAACTTTGCGGCAAGCACCTAGAATATCTTCTTCATTAACCATGACCGCTTTTTGAAGTTTTGATGCCACCGGCATTGGAACATCCGGAGCACAGACTCGCTGAATTGGCGCCTCTAGATCATAAAAACATTCCTCAGCTACCAATGCAACAACTTCAGCAGCATACCCACAAGTGCGCCAACCGTCGCTTACCACCACAAGACGGTTTGTTTTCTTAACAGATCGAAAAAGCGTCGCGGTATCAGCGGGACTGAGCGTACGCGGATCAACCACTTCCACCTCAACCCCTTCACTGAAAAGTTTTTTCGCAGCAGCAAGGGAAAGTGGGACAGTTCGACCTGTTGCAATCAAGGTGATATCTTTGCCGGGTCGCATGACTCGTGCAGAACTCAAAGGCAAAAGGTGCTCTCCTTCTGGCACCGGCCCAGTTTGCGCATATAGCAGCCGATGCTCTAAGAACAAGACAGGGTTCGGATCACGAATTGCGCTCTTAAGTAACCCTTTGGCATCAGAAGCGGTAGATGGCATAACTACCTTCAGTCCTGGAACATGGGCAAACCAAGCTTCGAGTGACTGCGAATGTTGGGCTCCTAGCCCAACCCCTCCACAAATTGGAGCTCGCATAACAAGCGGCACTGATATCATCCCCCCCGTCATATAACGAAGCTTGGCAGCGTGGTTTGCAATTTGATCCATCGCAAGACCAGTGAAATCCATAAATTGAAATTCAACAACGGGCCGTGCTCCTGCCAACGCTGACCCCACTCCAGCCCCAGCGATGGCAGCTTCTGAGATCGGTGTATCCATAACACGCTGAGCTCCAAACTCCTCCAAAAGCCCCTGGGTAACTTTAAACAACCCACCCATTCGACCTACATCTTCTCCCATGACAAATACGCTTGAATCCCTACGCATTTCCTCTTTAAGGGCTTCGTTCAAAGCTTCTACAAAAGACATATTTTTCATTTTATTAGCTCTCTAATGCGTAGACATCCTCGAAAGCACTTTCGCGATCTGGAGAAGGGCTCTGTTTTGCATGTTGAACGGCCGCATCGATTTCAGCAGCAACCTCAGCTTCAATCTGACCAAGGATTTCTGCCGTAACGGCTTTCGATTTCAATAAACGAACCCGGTACCGTTCAATGGGATCTCGCTGTTTCCATTCTTCAATTTCCTTTGCCGGACGTATGTCATTCTGAGTAAAAACAGAGTGAGGATGCCACCGGTAACTCTGGCATTCCAGTAAAGAGGGACCATCCCCTTGACGTGCACACTCAGCTACCCTAGAAACGGCCTCGAAAACACCTTCAATGTCATTGCCATCGACTTGCTCTCCTTTCATTCCATAGGCTGCTGCGCGTCGGGAAACGCTCTGTCCTGCAGTTGATTCTGTAAACGGAGCGCTTAAGGCCCACAAGTTATTTTCGCAAATGAAAACAACAGGTAGCCGAAATACCCCTGCAAAATTGAGCGCTTCATGAAATGAACCCTGGTTACTTGCCCCGTCTCCGAAAAAACTAAACACTACCGAATCCTCACCCTTCAAGCGAGCTCCTAAGGCAGCACCAACCGCAATAGGGATACCTCCGCCCACAATACCATCAGCCCCTAGCATTCCTCGCGAGATGTCCGTAATATGCATACTGCCACCCTTCCCACGGCAATACCCCGAAGCTCGACCCATAATTTCAGCCATCATGCGCTTAATATCCAAACCACGAGCAATGCAGTGCCCATGGCCCCGATGGGTACTCGTAAGCATGTCCTTCTCTTGCATTGCCGCACAAGCCCCTACGGCAATTGCTTCCATCCCGATATAAAGATGGGCAGTACCCTGAAGCAGCCTCGCCTTATCAAGAAAAGGGATCTGCTCCTCAAAGGATCGTATACGGTACATCTGCCGATACCAATCCAGGCGCATCTCAGCCGAAACATTTTTCCAATCGCTGTTCAGTGGTTTTTTTTGGGGGGCCATAGTGATAGATCTAATATCCACGAGGAAATTTGAGATGGATTAGTTTAGAGTAAGCGCTTCCTCAATAACCTTGACCGCAAACTCTATATCTTTGTCGCTGATCCCACGATGGGTTACCATTTTTGCTGCCTTTTGATCGAGAACACTCATACCCACCCCTCGGTCAAGCACTCGCTGTACCAAAACAAATGGATCAATTGAAATTGTTTCTATACGAACAATATTGGTCTGGACAGTTTCCATGTCTACCTCTACGCCTGGCAAAGGAGCGATTAGCTCTGCCAAGCGGCGAGCTTGATTGTGGTCTTCGGCAAGGCGGTCAATCATGGTTTCGAGTCCAATAATGGCCGCTGCCGCAAAAATTCCTTCTTTGTGTACGGAGTGGCATCCTAACACGCGCTGATTTTTCCCCGCTTGCTCTATGAAATCTTTTGTTCCACATACCATCGCACCGTAAGGAGCACCTATGCCCTTATTAAGGCTTAGGCTTACCACATCAACCGGACCGGCAAGATCGCTGAGAGGTACGTTATGCACGATTGCTGCGTTGAACAGTCGAGCCCCATCCACGAGCACCGCTGCCGCATGTTTATGAGCCAGCTCAGCAACCTGAGTCATGTAACGCGGTGACAAAGCCGTTCCACCGCATATGTTGTGTGTGTTTTCCAAGCAGATTAATGATGTCCGGGGACGATAAGAATAGCCCGACTCCATAATGGCACCTTCGATATCCTCAAGAGACATCTCGCCAAATTTATTACCTCTGATAAGCCGAGGAACTCCACCTGTATGATGAGCAATATTACGTTCCTCCACCCACCACAGGTGGCATCGAGCCTCCATTATCGCAACATCTCCTCGCTGAACATATCCCATCATTCCTAGTAGGTTTGCGACGCTGGTAGTAGGTACAAGGAGGGCAGCTTCCTTGCCAGTCATTTCCGCAACCATTTCTTCAAGTTGGTTAACATTGACATCTTCCCCATATAGAGGCCATCCATAGTCAGCAGATCGCATTGCATCCCACATGGCATCAGTTGGTGGAGCAATAAATTCCCCACGGGTATCCACAATCAACTTTTTGGGACGCTTACGTTCTGTCGGGGACATAACTGAATTTCTCCTTCTTATAGGTTTGCTAGTAAGGATTTCCAAATAGTCATCTTTTTTGTTGTTCTTACTCAATGCCAGGTGGACTCGGTATTGTAGCAGGGGGGAGAACGGAAAGCACATTGAAAATAAATTAATCCCCGTTTGAACTAATACGTTTGATAATTACGGATCACGTATAAGGGCAGGGAGAGATTTTTTCTTATTACTCTTGGAAACTAAGAAGGCCTGACTTTTTTTCCCTAAAAACAATGTGGCCTTATCTCACCTTTCAGCCAGATATCCTCAGCAAAAATTAACAAGATAAAAAAGGAAATGAACTTCCTCTGTGTACCAACATTGCCCTTCTCTGCTCCGTTTAATTTCACCACAAAGGAAGGTTGATCTCACTCATTATTTCTTTTTTTTGCCTATTTTCCGCAATAACTCTTGAGCCATTATTTGGACTTTCTTTGGTCCTAACTCAGTGGCTCGCTGAAGGAAATCGATTGCAGCATCCTTCTTGTTGGCAAACAAGTAGGCTGCCCCCAAACGATAGTACTGGCTTCCTTGGGGAGTAGGATTCAGCTTAACCGCTTTTTCAAATTCCGTAACTGCTTTTGAGGAGTCGCCTCGCTTAATCGCTACAAAGCCAAGCGACTCATGTGCTGAAGCCTGGAGCTGTCGCCTAAGAAGCTCCCAGTGATCAGGAGAAACGGTTCGTGGAAGTTTAATTTTTTCCATACCCTGAAAAGCGAGTTGGACATAATTTTCCGCTTGGGCAAGACGGGACTTTTCAGCTTGATCCCCTGAGACTGAATTAGGAAGAACAGCCGCTAAGGTAAGAAGGGTATTTAGATTATCGGGGTTCAATTTCAGAGCTTTTTCTCCGCTTCGGATGGTCTGGCCAAAATCATTCAGATCTCGATAGGCTAGCATTTGATATTGATATGCAATCCCGAGGAGGGCTGACTGAGGATAGGCATGTTCAAAGGCTTCGACCTGGTGAACTGTTTCTTGTGGAGAGCTTGCTTGTATAATTCCAATGTAGGTGTCAAGTTCTTGCTCAGAGCGAGCCTGAGGCGCCAAATTAGGACTCATAATTGGCCCAAATTGAGCGTAAACGGACCCTTCATGCCCAAAAAAGGACAAAAGTACCATGATGAAAAAGTAATTACGGACCATAAAGCTTGGTGAGCCTCTGAAACTCAGCTAGTTCAGTATCTGCCGCATTCTTTTCGCCCTGCTTCAATAATATCCTGAATAACCTGTAGTGAGGGAGGGCAAGAGTAGGGTCAATACGAGCAGCTTCTCGAAGCTCCTGAACTGTCGCTGTCAATTTGCCTTGGCTTTCATGAATTTTAGCTAAGATCAGATGATTTTCAGCAAGGTTCGGATTGATCTCAACCGCTCGCAACGCATACTTATAAGAAAGGGTTTTATCCAGGTTCATTCCAGCCGATAGCTTAGCCATGCGTTGGTAAGGAAGGCTGAAACTAGCCTGAGTAAGCTTCAACAGCTCAAGCGCATTCTCGTAATCATTTTGGGCACGGTCATACTCCCCAAGCATTTCATGGCAATATCCATGGTAGTACCGTGCCCTGGCATTGTTGGGCTGGAGCTTCAAGGATTGATTGAAATTAACCTGAGCCTTCTTATAGTTCTCTCTCATCTGGAGTTCGTACAAACCCAAGTAGAAATGGGGCCACGGATCTTGTGGGTCAGCTTCTATTGCCTTCCTCATCTGCCGACTAAACAAGACAAATTGATTTAAGGTGTAGTAAGCAAGCCCCAAGACCTTAGGAAAGTCCGGCTGCTCCAACCCTAACCGTTCAGCTTTCCTTAAGAGAGGGATCGCCGCGATACCTTGATGTTGGCGTAACAATACATACCCTAACCAATAGTGAGGATTAGGATCCTGGGGATTCCTCACCATTAATCGCTGGGCTACAGAGCGTGCCTTCTCCCAATCTCCTGCTTGGATAAACTCCTTTAAACCCTTAAGTGCCGGGTCAACTAAGGAAAGACTCCCTTCGTCAGCTTGGATTGACCCAGGTACCTCCAATAAGGAAATACCTCCTGGCGTTTCTTGCCCGTTCAGGGGGATCGTTATAAGAAATATGACGAATCCAAAAAAGGAAATTTTTTTGCAATAAAGATCGAGGGTGAGCTTAATAATTACACTCAAAGTTCCCTGGCAAATGCGAGGATTCTTACTCCGCCAAGCCAGCATACCCAAACGCGCACATCGCCTTTTAGTAGCAGTCCTGAACCAGGAAACCAATTTAGCTCCTCTCAATTCCGTGGGCATGCAGTATTAGATCGCTGTCAACTAAATGGATGCCCAAAAAATAGATCGACCATAATTATCCACTACTGAGCCAAACCTTCACCCTCACGGATCTTCAAAATTTGATCGGCTTTCAAATTTGTGAATGCCTCCACCCTTCCACTAGGCCACCGCAGCTCTAGCCGGTCAATACGAAAGGTTTCTCCAAGGCCAAAGTGCACGCGGAGATCGTTTTGGGATTGATAGCTAGATCCAGCCCTTACCTCACGAACCTGAGTAGTACCCCCTGCCGTTAAGCGAAGCTGCGCCCCAATCCCATCACGATTGCTTTTGGTACCATGGGTTTTGACGATCAACCAATGGTTCTCATTTCTCTGCTCATTCCGGTAGAGATCAGCAGTCTGATTGCAATTGTTGATCAGAACATCTAAATCACCATCGTTGTCAATATCACCAACTGCTAAACCCCGACTAACTTTTTGCTTGGAAAAATCGGCATCTGGTTTCATAGATACTTCCTTAAAAATTCCTGAACCTTCATTATGAAAGAGTAGGTTGCGTTGCGGGTAACTAATATTGTCGCGAGATTGGTTAACATTGTCGAGAATGTGGCCTTGGGCCACAATGACATCTAGATCGCCATCATTGTCATCATCAAGAAAGGCTGTGCCGAAACCAACGAAAGGAAAAGTAGGCCCGCCTAGACCAGCTTGCCAGGTAACATCAGTAAAAAATCCATCTAGAGCATTGCTGTAAAGCGTGTGGGTTTCCGTATTTAAATTGGTAACATAAAGGTCTAGTAATCCATCATTATTCATGTCCCCCCAATCAATCCCCATGCTAGCTTCGGGGGGGCCATTGCCATCCACAGCAGTGCCCGTCCAGAGAGCCACTTCAGTAAATGTACCATCCCCTTGGTTTTTATATAAGAAATTGGCAACAGAATCATTTGCCACATAGATATCAACCCAACCGTCATTATTGTAATCACCGAATGCGACTCCAAGGCCCTTCCCATCTGAACTGTAAACTGCAGCCGCCTTGGTAATGTCAGTAAAGGTACCATTTCCATTATTACGATAGAGTACGTCAGGCAGCCCCTTATATACATTTGGGTGGCAGTAAGATCGGAGCCCTTGGATATGAGAACCGCAGTACTTGTGGTTGTCGAGCGCAAAGTCGACATAATTGACCACGTAAAGATCTAGGTAGCCATCATTATCAATATCCGCGAACGCACAACTGCTGCTCCATAAAGGCGAAGCCACTCCAGCTGAATCAGAGCTGTCGCGGAAGGTGCCGTCCCCATTGTTGCGATAAAGAAAATTTGATCCGAACTGGGTAAGATAAAGGTCTACCCAGCCATCATTGTCATAATCAGCAGCGCAAGCTCCCATCCCATATCCATCCTTACCGATGCCAGCTTTTGGTGTAATATCCTGGAAGGTGCCGTCCCCATTGTTGCGATAAAGAGCGTGAGGTGCTCGAGAAGCTAATGTCGAGTCGACCAGAGATCCTCCATTTACCAAGAAAATATCTAGTTGATCATCATTGTTATAATCAAAGAACAACGCCCCAGAACCCATCGTCTCAGGCATATACTTCTCAGCAGTAGCCCCATTGGTGTGACGAAAGGAAATTCCAGATTCTTGGGTAACATCGGCAAAAACCTCGCCAACTTGAGAAGCTAACCTCTGTTTTTTTGTGGTTTGGACTTCCTTCTGGGAAAGCGGGAGCGGGAGAATAACGGGAGCAATTTCATCTGAAATCTTTCCTGCCACTTGCAGATCCTTCCTTCCGGCCACCTCAATCTGGAGTTCTTTATACTCTTTCGCCTCTGCATTATCTTGCAATGACCTGAATATCCTGAGGTTTTTCCTGGCTTCCTCCATTTGGCCCAGATGATTCAGACTCAAACCCAGATTGTAATAGATCATGTGGAGTTTCGGATCAAGTTCCAGTGCCCGACGAAACGCATCAACAGCCTCTTGATGGCTCCCAGCTCGGGCGTGAGCCACTCCTATCAGGCTATAACTCTTCACTAGCTTAGGTTGGATGCGTGCCGCTGTCGAGAACTCATGAATTGCTTCCTTCGTCAAGTTACGAGACAGGTAAATCTCCCCCAATCCTATGTGTGCTTGGAAAAATTTAGGTTTAATTTCTAGAGTCTTTTTATAGTTCAAAACAGCATCGTCATGGAGCAGTAATTCTCGATAGATTCCTGCCAGGTTGAAATAATAATATTCAAGGTATTGTTCTGGCCGCAGCTCAAGTGCTTTCAGCATAGAAGGAAGGGCCTTTTGGAATTGCTTTTGTTGCTGAAAGATCAGCGCTCGCTGATTGTAATAACTGGGAATTTCGGAATCTAGCTGGATCGCGTGGTTAATGTAATCAAGTGCTTTTCCCCATTCTCCTATTTGAGCGTGCGCATCAGACAAGTAGGAGTGTGTCGCGGAAAATAGAGGATACTCTTGGAGCGATTTTTCAAACTCACGGATGGCTTCCTGGGGCTTGTTCGTTGATAGATACTTTATTCCATCTTGAAATGGATCCTGCAAAACAGGGTATGGGGCCCGTCCTTGGCTAGTCCCAAAGAACAGCACCCCAGCCAGGATAAAAAGTACGAATAGCGAAATGTTCCGAAAGTTTCTTTGCCTCATCTGTTAGAAAAAATTAGCAAGTGCACCCAAGGAAAGAAACATGTAAGTCGCCCCCCACGAACTACGAAAAGTGTCTCTGCAAATCTTCATCACTTTTCCCACGAAAAACATCAAACGAATCTATAACCAAACAATACCATCCCTTTGACACCTTTTCTTAAGAATCTTAGAAAATCCATCCTAATACACATGCCCCTCAACCTTCTAGGGTGAAATATCAATAACCTGCCGGGAAAAAGGATAATCTAAGTTTCGGGACAGGATTAATTTTAAAATCAGAAAAATCCAATAGACAGAAAACAGACCGGACCAGCATGACAGTGAAAGAAAGTATATGTTAAGCAATAGTTACTCCACTAAGGGTATAAGGATTTGAGCTTGAAACAGACAGGTGGCTAGGATATGCTTCCGAGCGAGCCAGAGTTTAAATAAACAGATTTCGGCCAAAATCTTAGAACTTTGACATAAGCAGATTATTGCGGTGAACTCAAAAGCTTCGCATTTCGAACCTCATCTCAGGTCACGCATAAATATCAAAAGAATTTGACCATCATAGGAGGATCATCTTATGGACAGAAGAAATTTTCTTCAAGGTTCGTTAGCTGGAGGAGCTCTTTCGAGCCTAGGCCCAAGCATCCTTAAGGGGAATCGCCAGAAGAGACCAAATGTAGTCATTTGCTTTCTAGATCAAATGCGCGCTTTTGAGATGGGTTGCTATGGTAACTCCGTAGTCAAGACGCCGAATATGGACAAATTGGCAGCTACCGGGTGCCGTTTTGATCATGGAGTGGTAAACAATCCTGTCTGTGTACCGACTCGATCCAGCCTATTAACCGGGCAGTACAGTCGCACCTGCATTGGACAGCTTTCGAACCAAACAGCTGATCCATCCCCTTATAATGAAAGGACACGACTGCTCGATCCCACACTCCCAGAAACCCTTAAGAGCGCAGGTTACAAAACAGCCGTTATCGGTAAGTGGCACCTGCATCCTCACCCATTTCTGGTCGACTTTGATTACGCCTTGTACCCACAAGTGGCCCAAGAGCGCTATTATGACCGCACCTATCTTGAAAACTGGCGATCAGAAGGGGGGTTATCCGCTGATGGCAAGCGAAAAATTGCCAGGAATTATCGCCCCACCCATGTGAATGAGTTCGTATTTGACTACTTGACTTCAAAAATGCAGGAATACATCAGCCAAGTTAAAGATGACCCCTTCTTCCTCTATTACAATATCACCCTTCCTCATATGCCCCTTGGCCCAGGTAATATACCGGATAAATATAACAAGATGTACAACCGAAATCAGGTACGCCTCCGTAAAAACGTCTACAAAAATGGCATGATGGCTTATGATGAAATGTGGTTCAAGATTTATCTTGTCTGGGATTACCCTCTTCGTATTGTGCCAAAGAAGTTGCCGGACCGCGAAACAGACGCGCTACCAGATGGCTTTGATCTCCTCGATCTGTACGCGTACTACTACGAGGGAACCACTTGTGCCGATGACCTTGTTGGTGCACTAATGAAATCCCTGGAAGACAACGGTGTTGCAGATGACACAATTGTCATCTTATCTTCTGATCATGGTGACAATCTAGGCAGCCACCACAAATGGAACAAAAGCCACCTAACAGAGGAATCTATCCGCGTTCCTATGATTTTTCGTTATCCAAATGGGCTCAAGCCATCTGTAAATAATAAACAGGTGGCCTCAACAATCGACATTATGCCAACAACGCTTGACCTGTGTGGAATACCCGTTGGCTCTCATATTCAAGGACAAAGTCTCGCGCCCATACTACGACAGGAACGAGAAGCGTTAGAAAAAGATTATGCGCTAATCGAAACCGCTCGCCATCACATTGGAATCCGCACTCCCTCCCACATGTACGGTATGAGACTGGCGGGCGCACCGACTCCCAATTTTCCTACCATCGGAGACGACCCGCTTCAATTCTTTGACCTGGAAGAAGACCCCTTCGAAATGAGTAATCTCGCCACAACGGAGGGGGGATCCCACCTGGGTACTCAGTTGCGGGAAAAGCTTTCCGCCTGGAACAGAACTACCCCTTGGCTGAAAATATAAGAAAAATATGTGGAGTGGCTGTTACCTAAGGGTACAAGGTTCCAAAAATCCGTTGGAAAGCGTCTAAAATCATGCCTGTTCAATTTGCTCCAACAACTAATCTGAAAGGCAGAAAAATTATATAAGGTATGGTGTTCCCGACTTTTTTGCGAAGTGTATTTTTTCTGGTAATTTTTATGGTGTTAGCATTCCTAGTTCACTACGGGATGCTTGAAGCTAGAGGGACAGAGAAAACCCTTCCAGTTTTCTCGGATTTTTCCCAACAGGCAGGTATTACCTCCAAGGTGATTTGTGGTGATGAACTTACCGAATACCTTATAGACGTCAATGGGACTGGCGCGGCCTTTTTTGACTATGACAATGACGGTGATCAAGATATCTATTTGGTAAATGGCTCTTCACGCAAGTCTGCATCGGCAAGCACGCCTCCTCATGACTTCCTGTTGCAAAATAATGGTGATGGAACTTTTATTGATGTCACTAAGTCAGCCCGTTTAGGGGATACGAGCTGGAGTAGTGGTTGTGCAGTAGGAGACTACAACAATGATGGTTATCCCGATTTATATGTAACAAACTATGGACCAAATAAACTTTACCGTAATGAAGGTGACGGTACATTCTCAGAAGTTGGTGGATTATCGGGAGTAGCAGGTCCAGAATTAACTCCTCCGAAATGGAGTATGGGAGCTTCCTTTGGTGACTATGACAACGATGGTCACCTTGATCTTTATGTGTGCAATTTTGTCCAATTTGACTACTGGAAAGAGTTCCCCCCACCAAAGGCAGGAAGTCCCTGTAAATTGAAAGGTATCCCTATTGCATGTCCACCAGATATGTACAGGGGCGAGCAGGACCTTCTATACCGGAACAAGGGTGACGGAACCTTCACTGATGTTACTCGGGCTGCTGGATTCATCCGAGAAGATCCCGGTAGAGCATTCGCTTCTGCCTTTTCCGACTTCGACAATGATGGAGATCTCGACCTCTACGTGGCAAACGATGCTGGGCCTAACTTTTACTATATTAACAATGGTGATGGGACATATACCGACGGTAGCCTTACTTCAGGAGCTTCTTTTGACGAATTTGGAAACGACCAAGGGTCAATGGGACTTACTGTTGGAGACTTTAATAACGATGGTCTTATCGATATCTTTGTTACAAATTTTATCGACCAATATAATACTCTTTACCGGAACCAAGGATCCCATTTGTTCCTTGATCGAAGTACACAGGTTGGATTAGGGGTCATTGGCTTCGGGTATAGTGGATGGGGAACCAAGTTTTTCGATTTTGATAATGACGGTTGGCTTGATTTGTTCATTGCTAATGGCCATACCATGGAACAGCTAGAGGAGCACTTCCCTACCGATACCTTCGCGGAGGCAGACTATTTACTTAGGAATATTGACGGAAAGCAATTAATCGATATTTCAGATACCACCGGCATCCGCAAACTACCGAATAGAGTTGGGCGTGGGACCGCATTCGGGGATTATGACAATGATGGGGATGTAGATATTTTAGTTATCAACAAAAATGATGCCCCATTTTTGTTACGCAATGATGGGGGTAATGAGAATAAATGGTTGGTGCTAAGAACTGAAGGAGTGGCAAGCAATCGTTCTGGAATTGGGGCCCGCATTGAGATAGCTGGAGGAGGGATTCGCCGTTTACGTGAGGTCAGAAGAAGCGACAGTTACCTTTCTAGCAATGACATCCGTGTACACGTAGGATTGGCTGATTTAACGGAAGCAGATATAAGGATCCGCTGGCCTAGTGGTCAAGTCAATCATTTCCCCAATGTAGCTGCGAACAGGTTTTATCTAGTTAAAGAGGACGGATCCATGCAACCTGACCCACGCATATATTTAGATATTCACGAAGAAAAGATTTCTAAGTAATTCATTCCACATGAAGCTTTCACGCCAATAACATTTCAACACGCAACCAATCATTATAGAAAATGAATAACAAAAAGGATGACATTAAATTTGGAGGGAAAATATTTCTGAAGCGTTTAATCTACTTGCATAGAAGTCCTAATATTTTATTTCCTATGGGATACCTTCTCTATTTGACTTCATTCCCATAACTTGTAACTGTTGTTTCTTTAAGTTTTCCTTTCTAAGTTTTTGAGATTTTTTAAGTGTTACCATAGCTTTTTCTTTTTCCCCCAGCTTGTTATAGAAAGTCCCCAATTGATAATGAATTGACCCATCTTCATCTAGATTTAATGCAAGCTCCAGCTCACGAACGGCATCTTGGTACTTACCAAGCAATGCAAAACTCTTTCCAAGTCTGGCGTGAGCTTGAACCATGGAAGAATCTAAATCAACCGCAGCACGGAAATGAGGGATTGCTTCTTCTGCTTTTCGATCCAAAAGCAATGAATCACCTAATTTTAATTGAGCCAATGCATTTCGAGGGTTATTTTTAACCGACCGCCTAAAGCTATCAGTGGCCTCTGGGTATTTCATCTGGCGAAGGTAAATATTCCCAAGCCCTATTAATAAATCACTATTATTGGGTTGAAGTTGCAACGCGGCCTGGAATTCAATAATGGCAGCACCATAAAGTTCTCGTGCAAAATAAGCCCTCCCCATTAGCCACCGGACCCGGTAGGATTGAGGGTCTGTTGATATCATTAATTGCATATTTTTTTCTGCAGCACCTTGAGAACTCAAACCTAGGAGATAATGGATTTCTGGATTATTTTTGTGGTCCCTTGCATATGGTTCTAGAAGTCGAGTAGCAGCATCAAATCTCTTCATCGAGAGTAGGCTCCGCGAAATTGCTACTGGAAGCTCTAGGTCATCAGATTTTTGATTTAGTAATGGAGAGAGGAATCTAGTTCCGTCTTCATAGCGTTTTTGGCGTAGAAGCTCTAATCCATGATATTTATCTTTTTCAAAATCTTCGGTAGATATCAAATTTGGGGGGTTTATTTTTAATTTAAAAAACTTAAGTTTTCGTTTCCCTATACTTAAAGCCTTAGTTTCCAAGATAAGATCACCAATTTGGCTTGCAATCACAGCCTGAAGAAAAGCCCCACCAAAACTTTCAGAATCCTTAGAGGAGCTAATCGCGGATAATAACTTAGTTATCTTATGCTTTGGAAGATCAATACTAAACTCTGGGTAAGGTTCAAAAAATTCAGGACGTATCTTAGCTGCTTCATTAATATAACGAATTGCGTTTTGTACATCTAATTTATGAAGAGAAACTTCGGCGAGGCCAAATCTTGTAATATAACTTTGTGAATCTTCGAAAATTGCTTCCTTAAATAATTCAGACGCAATGTCCAAATTATTTTTGTTTAATTCCAATTGAGCCAACTCCATTTTAACATTGGGGATATTACCTCCAAAGTTTAGCGTTCGCTTAAATTCAGTCCTAGCTGAATCTGCCCAATTCTTGGAATCACTCCATTTTGCAAGAACAGAATAATGATGAGCTAAAATTAAAGAGGAGAAAGGGGATTCAGGTAGATTAGCAACCCGATCAAATGAATCTTTAGTAAGATTAATATAAATAACACCTAAGTCATAAAGTACTCCGATATCTTTTGGTTTATTTTTTAAAAATCCTTGGTAAATTTCTATAGCCAGTCTTATTTTATTAGTCGCAATATAATTAAGTGCCAGTTCCTTTAGTGCCTCATGATTGTTTGGTTGGAGTTTTAATGCTTTTTTAATACTTTTTATTGCCTGATTGTTACGTTTTTGAATCCTCCGAATGCTCCCCAAAAAATAATGAGGGTAAAATAAATTAGAGTTCAATTTAATTGCTATTTCAAATTGAAAAGATGCCTGTTCATATTTATTTTGAAGATAGTAGGAAAGCCCAAGATTACTATGCATCTGTGGGACATTAGGGACTAATTTAACTAATTTTAAGTATTGAATTTCAGCTTCAGGATAATCACGACGCTCCATAGCTTCTTGGCCAATTCTCCAAAAATTTTTAATTTTTGTTTCATTGGTTTGTTGAGATTTTCCATCCATTGGAAGACTAAACAAAATGGATGAAAGGAATATAAAAGTAAGTGTTAAATTTTTAATGTGTTTCATAATTTAATTAATTTGATGATTAAATTAAATCTAATATTTTAATTAATAATTTTATTTAGATTTTACCTCCCAAAACAAAACCGCCGTCCCTTTGGAACGGCGGTTTTGAAACATCTTCCAACTGCTACGACCTTATTAGAAGTGCAATTTCAAGGCCATCTGAAGCTGCCTTGGTGGTATCGCTGTTCCCCCAACATTTCCGAAGGATGCAGCGGAATTCCAACCAGTGCTCGGGCGTCCAAACATTGCCCGGTTGAAGAAGTTGTACGATTCCATTCTAAACTCAAGCCTTACCGCTTCATGAATCGGTATGAACTTGAAGAGCGTGAAATCTTCCTGGTAGGTTGCAAACGAACGTGCTGCCGGCATCCTTGGGGAAAGATCTCCGCGGGTAAAGTTTGCTGGAGCAGAAAATGCGCCATGGTTAAGGTATTTATCTTTGTTTGGATCAAAGTTGGGTGTGTTTGTTTGGATTGGAACTGTAGCAACTCTGTTCGGTCGGTTGGACCCACCAAACAATGGAAGTGACGGTCCGCCACCGATACCTAACGCTCTACCAGTGAAGTACCGAGCAATTGCTGCTATTTGCCATCCACCCATCACCTTTCCAGCAACTCCGGTTCTGTTTGCAAACCGTTTTCCTGGTCCGAATGGAAGCTCATACACAGCACTTATAATTACGTTCTGGTTGATGTCATTAGGAGCGATTGCCATCTCTAAACCGCGTTGTTCAGTAAATGGTGGTCGTCCGATGCCAGAGCTAAATGCATTTCCACCGGCATTTGACATGGATTTTGACCCAGTGTAGCTAAGCAAGAATGACAGTCCATCTGAGAACCGTTTCTGTATCTTCATTTGGAACCCATGGTAAGAACTTGAACCAGTTGGCTCCTGGAAGTGAACGACTCTCTGGAACTGCGGGAATGGCCGTAGCGATTGCGCTAACGTCCCCGTAAATCCAGTGTAAGGGGCCGAATAGCCTGCAGCAACCACGTCAGCATGGGCGATGTCCTTACTAAGCAACGTCCCCAATCCCAAATGTGCCAAAGGTACCTGGTTGATTGTTTCTAATCCAGCTGCCAAGTTGGTTCCATGCTGGCCAACATATGCTACGTCCAAAAGAACGTTGCCAGGCAACTCTCTTTGGATACTGAAGTTCCAGCTATGGGCCCTACCTGTCTTATGGGCATTTGAATTTAGATAATCAATACTACTTCCGTTCTGTAGCGCTGGATCTAGATCCGGCAGGTCAAGGGCAACTGCTGCTGGACCAGTATCCATATCAAAGGCTGCGGTCAAACCATTATCCAATGTTGCATCTTCGAACACGTAAATGAACCCAGATCCGATCGC
>CAZSDV010000042.1:6161-19726 GCA_964605715.1 uncultured Acidobacteriota bacterium | reverse complement strand
AGTAACGTTGATTGACGGGCTTCGTTTGAACCAATCTACCTTTCGTGGTGGTCCTAACCAGTATGAAGCACTAATCGATGTAGTGGGTGTAGACCTAATTTAAATTGTAAGAGGACCTAATTCAGCCCAATATGGCAGTGATTCTCTGGGTGGAACGGTTAATGTCCTTAGCCGGCCAACAAGATTTTCTGCCGGAGGCTTACACTTTAATGCCAAATTGAGGACCCTTTTTGGTAGCTCGAATCTTTCCGGGTCTGGCCAGGCTGAAGTTGAAGTTGCTAGCAGAAATTTTGGTTTAATGTTAGGAACTCGTGGCCAACGTGCCAATGATGTAAGGGCTGGCGGAGGGCTTGATTCGCATGCCGTTGTAACGCGTTATCTTGGTCTTTCTCCAAGCGTTTTAGGTAACCGGCTCCAAGATACTTCTTACTCTAATTATGGTGCAGTGGCAAAAGCTTGGTTACGACTTGACCGAACCCAGCAGCTTTCCCTTAATTACCAACGTGGTATGCATCTGGGTGGACGTCGATACGATAAACTTAATGGTGGTAATGGAAATCTAATCAGTGATTATAGTCCGCAGCTTCTGGATTTTTTCTATATCCGCCATAAAAAAAGAGAGTTAGGTTTCCTTGACTCTCTCTCAACGACGTTTTCATGGAACGGAATGCAAGATGATCGACGGTCTCAAGGAGGTGATCCACTCTCATCAATTAACTCTGAATCAAATCGCACAGATGCATTCGGCTATAAAGTTCAAGGACAAACTCATATAGGTTCATCGCAGACTACGACCTTTGGTGCGGACCTTTATGATGAATATATTGACTCTACTAAGAATAAAATTAATCCAACTACAGGAGTTGTTTCTGCCCCCTATCGAGCGCGCTTTCCGAATGGTGCTCACTACCAGAGCTACGGAGCTTTCTTGCAGCAGACTGCTGAATTGGTACCTCGCCGATTGAGATTGACTGGTGGGCTCCGTTATGGTGCTTTCTTTTTTAAGACTAAGAGTGCCTTGAATCCTCTCGATGGGAACAATCAGCCGACAGTTCCTGATTCATCAAGTAGAAGCGATGATCTTACATTTAACTTGGGTGGAAGTTTTTTTGTGACACCTTCATTTACTCTTTCATCTAATGTGAGTCGTGGTTTCCGGGCCCCAAACGTCAATGACCTTGGTTCACTAGGATTAACTTCTAATGGTTTTGAGGTTGCACCGTTAGATCCTCAGGCGCTATTAGGGTGGGTGGGTTCAACCGCTGACCTCAATGCCCAAACTACCGGCGAACAAGTCAAGCATCTCAAATCAGAAAGTGTGATGAGCTACGAGGTGGGAGGTAAGTTTCGTGGGGACCGGTGGCTTACAAGCCTGACTTACTTTAATTCTAACCTAAGTAATTTTATTTCAAAAAGGACATTAATATTACCTGCGGGCATGGTGGGACAGCAAATAGGCGGGCAGGATATTACTTTTCAAGACCCAAGTAATGGTTGGGTCCTTGTTCCCGCCGACTCACGGCCCGTCATTGTCCGCACAAATTTGAGACGTGTGCGCATTTCTGGAGTTGAATTTTCATCACGTTTTGAGCTAACCCCCAATTGGTCTGTTAAGGGTAATTTCTTTTATTTTCGTGGCGTGGATCAATCGAATGGACTACCACCTGATCTTGAGGGTGGTTTGCCACCGGCAACTGGTTCAATTAGCCTACGCTACAATCCACAAGGACGCCCTTTTTGGTTTGAGACTTACTCGATCTTTGCTAGTTTTCAAGATCAGCTTTCATCGATTGAGAAATCTGACCAGAGAGTCGGTGCTTATCGAAGCCGGAGCCGCATATCATCCTTTTTTGCAAATGGTGCCCGAGCAAGAGGACTTGTGGGTAACGGAGTGGATGGGATTGTAGGTACGTTAGATGACATACTTCTAGCAACAGGAGAAAATCTAACCCAGGTACAGGACCGTGTATTAGGTCCTGGAGTAGATTCAAGTTATCTTTATTCCAGAACTGCAGGTTATGGGACCCTGAATTTTCGATTTGGTTATCAAATTGGTGGGCGTTCGGATATTCTGGTTGGAATTGAGAACCTCTTTGACAAAAACTATCGCGTTCACGGATCTGGCGTTGACGGTTCCGGGTTAGGCGTGTATGCCACCTACCAGGTTCGGTTTTGATTTTTCATTTTGGTTGCTTAGTCAATTGTTTTATTGAGAATATTTTGCCAGGGTTTCGCGAAGGCTTCTTGCAATAATCTGCTCTTCTCCTAAGTTCAGTCTGGATGGATCAGGACAATATCCCTTTTTGTGTATTTACTTTAATGAAAGGATCAAGAGATGTTTTGTTGCCAAGATCTAGAAGGGGCAGTTGATCATGAATGGCTTTACCGCGGATCTAAGCAGAGCATTGAGGATGGCCGAATTGTAAACGACATCAACACGGAGTATTTCCTGCGAGCTGGCTCAATGAGTGGGTATGATTATGTTGGGCTAAATTACTGCCCCTTCTGTGGCCGTGCCATTTCATTGGGGCTATGGGCAGCGGAGAAGAAAAAATAACATTGCCCCTTAGGCCTTCAAGGCAATAAAAAGAAACGACCCAAACACTAAAATGCCATTTACAGTCCAGATATTGGAAATCCTGGATATAGCAACTAAAGAAGTGGGCTAGAAGGGTATATCAGGGTAATGTTTTTTTTCGGCGTCGCTGTCGATCGTTGATAAACTTGATCTCCTTGAGTCTTTTAAGAGGAAGGAAAAAATCGAAGACCTCATCGTTGTCGACTGAATAGGATTTAGTCATACCTAAAAATCGTGCTTCTGCTGGTCGATAGGTCGGCATATGGAATTCACAGACAAGATTTACTCCAGATTTCAAGTAAACAACCATTCTATTAAATTTCTGGATCTTGATTATCCTAATATCAGAAAACTCAATTTCATTTACCCCTCCGTTGCGAAGAAGGACCGGAAGGGTAGTCCTGGGCGGGACCGTATCATGGAGAGATCCACGCCCACCGGGCGGATAGAAGTCTAGGTACATGGCATAGATTATTTTCTTATTCCCCTCTGTATCTGTAATTTCTCCACTGTGACCAAATCGCTTCCAGTTATCCAGGATTTGTTTTTTTACAGTAGAGCTTGCGCGTTCTATTCGGGTTTTAGTGCTACCTTTCTCCAGTCTTATTTTTACGACCCGTCTTTCTTTTAATTCAAAATGCTTGTAGAAAATTGAATTGGTATCTTCTCTGATGACGATTATGTTTCGTCGCAGGGCTCGCTCAGATCCCTGAGGTGTTTGCTGAAAAATAGTGTCTGCTGATGCCCATCTCGCTGACATCAGAGCTATTACACATAGGATCAAGGGAGATACGGAGAGCCGAACTAAACACAGGTAACTTGAAAGGTTGAAGTTTGGAAAATTGATAGGTAAGCGCATCGTTAGCCCGTGGGGCGAGCGATAGGCCTGAATCACTATGTGAGCAACACAGGACCCAGTCCGTTTGTAGATCACGGGAGAACCTGATTATCTTTTCAGCCCTGGGGTGGCAACCAGATTGCTGGCTTACCCTGTCTACCCCACAATACTTAAAATTAGCTGCTAGCCAAAGAGAGTCCTTGGCGTCTGCATCAGATCACTTCTTTCCTTTTTTCTTTCTTCGGGATGCCTTAAAGGTCGTCTGAACTTTTCCTGTCATGGTTTGTATAAGTAGTTTTGCCGTATTTGAGTATTTTCCAGCCGGCTCAAGTTTAAGGTAAGACCGGAGAGATTCAACCAATCCTTCCGGAGGAGTGGGTGAGCCAGTCTCAGGATCCAGTGTGACTTTGCCCATCATTGCTTGTGCTGTCAAAAAATGGGCATCTGCGTACTCTGGGTTGCTTGCAAGGCACTTCTTGAATGCATCCGTCGCAGCATCCATATCGGTACCTTGGTTATAAAGGATTGCTCCTAGGTTGAAGTAGTTTTTGGCTGCCCCTCCTGGATCTAATTCAGATGCCTTTTGTAATGCTAGCTGAGCCTCGTCAATCTTTCCCATTTTCGCTAGAGCGACGCCGAAGTTGCCGTGTACTCCTGCAGCTTCAGGCCTTAGCTCGAGTGCTTGCTTATAAGTTTTCTCCGCTTCCGGGTAATTCTCAGCTGCCGTGTGGGTATCAGCAATGCGAGCCAAGATGACCGGCAAGTTTCGAAGTTTTGCAACTTTAAGCGCTCCTTCGAATTGAGTAATTGCTTCATCGTATCTTTTCTGTCCAAGCAAGTAGTTGCCTGATTCGAAGTAATCCTTCAGACTTGTAAATTCATTTTTACTTTTAAGCTTTTCTTCTGCTCTTGCTTTTTGGGCTGCAATAAAAGCAGGGTCGGCCTCTCTCTCTGTCTTATCAAGAGCCAAGTCAAAATTAATTACTTTGTCGCCAGCTATAAGGGTGGCATTTTGAGTTGACAACTTTTTGCCTTTAGGATCCCATATTGATACGGTGTACTGACCTTTGCGCATTCCCATTAGACGGAATTTTCCATTCTTATTGGTCTTGACTTTGAACTCTTGTCCGCCTGTGTTCTTGACTATTATTTGGTAACCAACAAGATATTCACCGCCCAGACCCTTTGCTCGTCCCATAACTGATGATGTGGTGAACTGCGCCGATACATGAAGTGTATAAATTAGGACAAAAAAAGCAATGAGCATTCCAGTCTTTGTGATTGAAAGCAAGTGTTTCATGAGGCTCTCCTCCTTATGTGACAAGATGATATTAAACTTTCTTGGCTTAAGGCTCAAGTAGGAATTTCTATAGGGTATCCGATTTTAGCTTATCGTAAGAGGGGCGCTCGAGATAGCTAATTGGATCCTCTTTGCCTGCTTCCTGAAAACCCCTTAAGCGCAGAGCGCAGCTGTCACAAGTTCCGCAGGCTATCTCTTGTCCTTGGTAGCAGGACCAGGAGAGGTGGAGCGGGGCTCCTAACTCTAGTCCTCGCCTTACGATCTCGACTTTTCTCATATGTATAAGTGGAGTTACGATTTTTAGATGGGTCCCTGGTTTAGTTCCTAATTCTATCACCTTTTGCCAGGCCTCATAGTACGACTCACGGCAATCCGGGTAGCCGGAGCTATCTTCTTCTACAGCTCCTATGAATATTTTATGTGCGCTAATAACCTCACCCCAAGAGACTGCAAGAGACAGAAAGTGAGAATTACGAAAAGGGACATAGCTAAGAGGGATCTCCTTGCGTTTTAGATTTGCTGTTTCTATCTCTATGTGTTCGTCGGTAAGGCTTGAATGGCCAATCTGTTTCAAATGATTTATCTGAGTGACCATCCTAATTTTGGAGCAATAGAAGTCTGAAATTTCTTGGAAGGAGCGGAGTTCCTGCCTTTCACAACGTTGACCATAAGAGATATGAAGCATCGCCAGTTGGTAGTTTTTCTGGGCAATAGCAGCAGTTACTGCACTATCCATCCCGCCGCTTAGAAGCACGACAGCGAGTTTTTTTCTTGGAGAATCTTTTTCAGTTTGCATACTTTAAAATTTAACAGTTCATCAATCTCAGTATGTAAGATCACCAGGATGTAGCTTGCCTGTGATTAAGCTTTGGAAATTTAAAAACCATTCAGACACCTTGAGTGTGTGGACCCCATATGAATTTGTGAAGCTGGAGTCCAAGGCGCGCGCGCAAACCATCAGCGAGAATCCACTCTGTTAATTGACGGGCAGGTAGTTGGCCGAACGCAGGTGATAAAATAACTTCTTTTACAAGAAGCTGATTCCGGTTTTTTAAAAGGAAATCTTTTGCATAGGTATAGTCTTTTCGGTTTAAAATTACGAATTTTAGCTGATCTTTTCTGTCGAGGATCCTCAGGTTTTTTTTACAAAACTTTCCTTCTTCACCACTTGCTGGGCATTTGACGTCGACTATTTTAATAACGGACTTTGGTAGGTCTCCCGCGAAACGTTCACCGCTGGTCTCGACTAGTACTTTATATCCGTCCTTTATTAAAGTTTCTGATAAAGGAATAACTTCCGGTTGTAGGAGTGGTTCACCGCCTGTTATTTCTACTAAGTCTCCATCGTATGCATGGACGCGGGCAAGAACGTCATCTAGGCTCATCTGTTGGCCACCATGAAAAGCATATGCCGTGTCACACCAGTGACAGCGTAAATTGCATCCTGTTAGACGTATGAAAACGCAAGGCAGGCCAGCGTACGTCGATTCTCCTTGGATAGACTGGAATATTTCTGTAATGACCATTGGGTAGTCTTTTTTTACAGAACGTTACGATTCGTCCAGGTGATAAGTTGCCCAGGTCTTGCTGTTTTCCCAGACAGTTACGGATTTTACATGAAGATTTCCATTTTGGTAGATTTGGCGAATTTCTTCAAAGAAATATTTAGCTAAGTTTTCCGCAGAAGGATTGATGCTGTCAAAAGGAGACAGTTCGTTTAAAAATTGGTGGTCCAGGCGGTCTGCGGTGGAGTGAATCTGGGCGCGTATGTTTTTAAAGTCCACCAGGAGTCCAATAGAATCAAGCTTTTCCCCGGCGATAACAACCTGAATTTTATAGTTGTGGCCATGAATGTTTTCACATTTTCCTTGATATCCACGCAAGGCATGCCCAGCGGCGAATTCATGCTCAACGGCGACCTCAAACATAATGATTCCTCTCTTCCGTTACCGAAATCGCTACCGTCTAAAATTGCTCATCGATTCTTATGCCCACAGCTTCATCATGGGCAAAGGAGTAACTTCTTCCTATCCCCTACCTTATCTACTATTCTTGCATGAAACGACGCACCTCTTCCAGGTCTCTACTGATGCGGTATGGTGGGAGACTTTCTAGGAATAATCTTCCGTAAGCTTTTTGTGCAATGCGGTTGTCCAAGAGGCACAGAATACCGCGGTCTGATTGGCTCCGTAGGAGTCGTCCGAAGCCTTGCTTGAGGCGTATTATTGCGTCTGGAATCTGATAATCAGTGAAGGCGTTTCCACCGTCCTCGTTGATCATTTTAATACGTGCAGCAATTACTGGGTCGGTTGGTACCGCAAAAGGAAGACGGTCAATAATTACTGCACTCAACTGTTCTCCTTGGACGTCTACCCCGTGCCAGAAGGAGCTGGTTGCAAAAAGTACAGCATTTGGCGTACGGCGAAAACGGTCAAGTAGGTTAGTCTTGGGCGCAGTTCCTTGCACATATACCTCATAGGGAATGCGATTTCGAATCCGCTCATAGAGGTTTCCCATCTGTTGATGGCTGGTGCATAGCACAAAGGCGCGGCCCTTTGAGGCCTTGAGAACATCTACGATGACATCAGCAGCCTGACTAGAAAATTCCTTTGCCCGAGGGTCTGGAAGTGAATTTGACATATAGAGAAGCGCTTGGTCAGAATAATCAAAAGGGCTTGGCAATATTCGTTCTTTAGCATAAGAAATCCCTAACCTTTTTTTGAGGAAGTGAAAATCGTCCCCAACCGAAAGCGTTGCTGAGATCAACACAACCGACCCTACACGGTCAAAGAGGTGCTTTTCAAGGATTTCGGAAATGTCAATTGGGGAAGCTTCTAGAAATAATCCTTGACCTCGTCGTTCCCACCAGTAGACGAAATTTCGCTCTGTGCTTTCAAGTACGAACCTCAACACCTTTTGGATTTCCTGGGTTCGCCGAATAAGGTTATTAATTTCTTCAGGACAAGGAGTCAAGCCGTTAAATTCCGTCGAAAGGCGAGTTAAGGCATTTTGGAGGGCTTGGTATATGTGTCCATGGGATTGAATAAAGGATTCCCTTTCCCCAAAATTGAATCGGCCTTCTTGAAAAGGGAACGCAGAGAAAAAAGAGTCCACCTCCAACCGAAGCCGTTCGAGAGATTGCGAAATAGAATCTTTTTCGAAACCTTTAATTGTTAAGGCGACCTCTGAGTCACGAATCAGCTCTTTTAGTTGGTGGTTGCTGACTTGCACGCCAAAATACTGTGTTGCCACATCCTCAATTTCGTGAGCTTCGTCGAAGACCACAGCAGAATATTCAGGTATTAGTCCACCAGAGTCTGTTTGTCTGAGAGCAAGATCAGCGAAAAAGAGATGATGATTGACGATGATCAGGTCTGAGTCAGTAGCTTTCTGATGCATTTTCGTGATGAAGCAACGGTCAAATTCTTTACATTTTTGTCCGGTGCATGTTTCTCGCCTTGCATCAATCCGTCGCCACAAATCGCTCGAATCAGGTAAGTGTTCGAGTTCCGATCGGTCGCCGGTTTCTGTACTCTTTTCCCATTGACGAATTTCCTTGAACTGGTCAACTTCTTCCATGGCGTTCAGGAATGGCTGGTCCTTAATGTCGTAGACCTTTTGCCTGCATAGGTAATTACTTCGACCTTTCATTAATGAAGCTCGAAGTCCTGGGAAAAGTTTACGCAGGAAAGCAATGTCTTTAAAGTAGAGTTGTTCCTGGAGGTTCTTTGTTGCAGCGGAGATGACTACCTTTTTACCGCTCAACAGAATTGGCACCAGATAAGCCAGTGTTTTTCCGGTTCCTGTTCCTGCTTCAGCCACCGCATGCTGGCATCCTCTGAGAGTAGATTCAATTAACTCAGCCATCTCAAGTTGGGCAGGCCTGTGTTCATAGCCGGGATGGTGTGAGGCTAGCCAGCCCTGTGTGCCGAATATGCTTTCGAGGGAGACTCGCTGTTCTCTTGTTTTTGGATGTTTCAAGATTACTTCCGAAAAACGGAATATTTTCTTAGGTTAGCATCTTATAACAAAGGTAGGGGAGAGGAAATTTTTGCAGTCGTTCAAAGCGTGGAATTAAACTGGACTATATCCTAATTATTTTTTGGTTCTAGGTGCTAATTATTTTATGCTGCCAACTAATAGACTTTATACAGCATCCTTATTGAGCTTGCCTTTTTTTTTAATGATTTTCTCTGCGCGAATTTTGTGATTTTTAGCACGGTCTATTTGCTTTGGAATCTGAGATTTAATTTGTTTTCGAAGCTTGGCAAGAGATTCGAGACGTTCTAGGGTATTTTCTTCTAGTAGAATGTTTAATTGTTGGCGAATAAATTTTGCAAGAGCTGGGCTAGAACCGCCAGTAGATATTGCTAGCTGAATTTGCCCTCTACTGAGCCGCGCTGGTACCAGAAAATTAGAGGCATCAAAATCATCAGCTGAGTTTAGAAGTACTCCCTCTCGCTGAGCCTCCTGTGCAATGGCCTTTTGAGCATTCCTTTTGTTAGTGGCTGCAAAGACCAGGAGACTTCCTCTTAGGTCGCCCCTTTGGAAGCACCGCCTTTCAAAAGCAACCTCCTCATTAGTTACGAGGTGGGCGAGAGAGGGAGTTAACTTTGGGCTAATAAGACGAACTTTTGCCCTTGAGGCTAACAGTCCCTTCACCTTACGTTCCGCCACTGCCCCTCCACCTACTACGACACATTGGTGGTCGCATAAATTCAAAAAGATGGGGTAGTATTTCATTGGCTTGACATTCTCTCCTTGGGTCGTTTAGGTATGATTAGAGGCTGGGTAGGAGATCTTGCAGGGTATCCTTTGAATTTCCTCATCATAGAATCAAGGTGAGGGTACCATGAGAATTGAAGTAGGGGAATTGCCCAGTAGCTTGAAGAGGAATCTATGGCTAAAGTAGGAAAGATTGTGATCCTTGGACGTCCAAATGTTGGTAAGTCTACGCTCTTCAATCGCCTCTGTAAACAGAGACGGGCATTAGTAAGTCGGGAGCCTGGCATGACTAGAGATCGACTCTACGGTGTTGTTGAGTGGCGAGGGAAGCATTACAAGATCATAGATACCGGTGGCATGATGCCTGGAGAAAAAGATTTAATTGCAAGTGAGATATATCGCCACGCACAGATGGCTATTAAAGAGGCTTCTCATCTTTTATACGTCATAGACGGCCAGCAGGATCTAATGCCAGTTGACGAAGAGTTGGTTTCGTTGTTGCGGCAGACCGGAAAACCTATCTCGATTGCAGTGAACAAGGTGGATTTGCCTCAGCATCTTTCACGTACAACCCCATTTTACCAATTGGGAATAGAAAATTTATTTGGTATTTCTGCTGAGCATGGGTTGGGATTGGATGAACTCTTAGATCATTTTGCTGAGGTGATTCCTGAGGCAGTCGAGGAATCGTCTGGCAACATCACACAGGTAGCGATTATCGGACGTCCAAACGTTGGTAAATCTACCCTCTTGAACCGTTTAGTGAAAGAAGAGCGCTCCATTGTATCAGCGTTACCCGGGACCACGCGGGATGCTATTGATGCAGAATTCCACTTGGAAAAAGACACCTTTCGCCTCATCGATACAGCTGGAATCCGCCGTAAGACCAAAACTAAGGCTCTGGCTGAAAAACTGAGTGTCATTGTGGCACAAAAGCATTTAAAGGCTTCTGATATTGCTCTATTTCTTCTTGACGCTTCCGAACGCATAAGCGCCCTTGATGCCCGTATCGGAGGGTATGCACATGAGAGTGGGCGATCGGTAATACTGGTTGTTAATAAGTGGGATACCGTCAAGAAGGATCCTAATGCAACAGTCGAGTACGTTAAGTATTTAAGAGGAAGGTTAAAGTATTTGGATTATGCTCCGGTTATTTTTCTTTCAGCCCTTACGGGACGGCATGTGGTGAAACTTGGTCCTTTAATGGCAGAGGTTGCTCGGGAAAGATTGCTACGTGTAGGCATCGAAAAACTTGAGAAATTTGTTGAGGAAGTGGATTGGGATCGTGTAAGCACCCCGAAAAAAAGCAAAGGTCAAGTACATCGCATTACCCAGGCCGATGTAACTCCCCCCACCTTTTTCCTCCATACGGGGGGTGGAGCAAAGCTCCATTTCTCTTTTGAACGCTTCGTTAAAAACCGACTAAGGGAGCACTTCAGATTTCTAGGGGCACCTATTATTGTCCGAGCAAAACGTGGCCGGTAGGTTTATCTAGGCATCCATTTTCCAGCAGTTGGAATGAGGCTTCACGGAGTGCTAGAATACGGCAAGGGAAGCTCACTTAAATTATGAATAGTTTAAATAAGAAGGGCCGGTTCTCGTTCGAGATGGCTTTAACACGGGCCATATTCATCATCTCTCTTGCTTTAGTAGCAAGGCAGCTCCACCCCTGGAATCTTTCTCCTTGGGCATCGTTCACGCTGGGTATCTTTATGGGGTTAATCTTCGTATTGTTTGAGGCTCGCCTAGAGAAAGTAACTTTGAAACGACTAATTGGCGCTGCCGTGGGTGCGATTGTGGGCATACTTGGTGCTTGGATGGTGAGTCTTCTACTAGTCGAAAGTCTTGCAGTTCGCGGCAACTCGGTGGCATTCATCCAGATATGCCTTTTAATGTTAATGGGGTATGTAGGGTTAGTTCTTGGAGCTAACAAAGGGGATTTGTTAAATCTGTCTGCTTTTGGGGGGCTCTTTGGAGGTGAACGCAGCTCTCGCAGGTCTTTCAAAATTTTAGATACTAGTGTCATTATCGACGGTCGAATTGCTGATGTGGCGGAGACCGGATTTCTTGATGGAGTGTTAGTAATTCCTCACTTTGTATTAAGAGAATTACAGCTAGTAGCTGACTCTTCGGACTCCCTCAAGCGAAACCGAGGTCGGCGTGGCCTTGATATTTTACAGCGCTTACAAAAAAGTGGTGGAAATGTTCAGATTCAATTAGTCGAAGATGATTTTCCGCATGTGAAAGAAGTGGATCTAAAGTTAGTTGAACTTGGGAAGCAGTACGAAGCGTGTATTGTCACGAATGATTTTAACTTAAATAAAGTAGCCCAACTGCGAGGGGTTAATGTTCTCAATATTAACGAACTAGCCAATTCCTTGAAGCCCGTGGTTCTTCCAGGTGAGAAGATGCGAGTATTTATTTTGAAGGAAGGCAAGGAGTCTAACCAAGGTGTGGCGTACCTTGATGATGGGACCATGGTTGTAGTTGATAACGCTCGCAAGATGATTTCAAAACACATAGATGTTCAGGTAACTAGTGTTCTTCAGTCAACAGCCGGCAAGATGATTTTTGGAAAGTATAATGATCATTCTTGAGTTAGGTTTACGGATAACGACTCACCTTTCTTGGTACCAGTGTAGCCTGGGAGCCATAGTAATGAAGAAAAATCCCCAAAAATAATGAAAGTATTGGCCATTATTCCTGCCGCTGGAGCTGGCGTTCGTATGGGAGGCGAACCGCCTAAGCAATTCCTCGAGCTGGAAGGTGTGTCGGTGTTTATCCACACGTTAAGGAAATTTGTTGCCTCAGATATTGTAAGTGAGATTTTCCTAGGTGTTCGTGAGGAGGATCGCAAGCGCGTCGAATCAGAACTTTCTAAGGAAAACCCGAAGAAAGCCATCAGAATTATTCTCGGGGGACGCTCTCGACAGGAAACGGTTTCAAATGCGCTTGCTCAGGCACCCAAGGATACCGAAATTGTTGTGGTGCACGACGCCGTGAGGCCATTTGTAACACCCGAAACCATTCGAAAGGTAGTGGATGCTGCCCAGCATGAAGGGGCCGCGATCGTTGCTATTCCAAGCATTGACACAGTTAAGCAGGTGGACCGAAAATTAATCTCCACTACAATTCCTCGTGAGCGAATCGTCCTTGCACAAACTCCCCAAGCCTTTCAGTTTCCTGTCTTAAGGGAAGCAAGTGATCGGGCAAGGAGGGACGAATTTATAGGAAGTGATGAATCCTCTTTGGTGGAGCGTATGGGTCGAAAAGTTAAGGTTTTAATGGGATCAGATTACAACATCAAGATTACTAAGCCTTCCGATCTTCCCTTGGCCCGATTCTTTTTATCACAGGAAAAAGAAAAAAGGAGGTCCATTTGAAATTTCGAGTTGGAAATGGATCAGATGTTCATCGGTTAGTTTGCGGAGGAAGATTTGTTCTAGGAGGCGTGAAAATACCTTTTGATAAAAGTCCCGTAAGCCACTCAGATGGAGATGTTCTATCTCACGCCATCTGTGATGCATTACTTGGTGCTGCTGCACTGGGTGATATCGGGCGCCACTTTCCTGATGCCTCTCCTGAATACAACAATGCATCCAGTATGTATTTTTTAAAGGAAGTTCGGAAAATATTGGCCAAAAAAGGTTGGGTAATTGGAAATGTGGATTCCATTGTTGAGTTGGAGCGCCCAAAGCTTTTCCCTTATGCTGCGCGTATGCAAAAAAAAATATCATCAGCGCTAGGTCTTAAACCCTCGGATGTAAGTGTGAAGGCTAAAAGTGGTGAGGGAATAGGGGAGGTTGGACGAGAGGAAGTAATTCGGGCGCAAGCCATTGCTCTTATTTATAAAGTTAATACATGAAACAAGTGCAAAGGAAATCTTCTCCCACCAAGATCTAAATCTAAGCCTAGTGGTCCGAAAATACAGAAAAGATTTAAACTAGCTAACGGTGAGTATTTTTTCTAGAAGATGAAAGTGAGACCTTATTGCTCCTACTTAGGTTGAGAGGGGAAGTCGAACAGGTTTTCCTGTCCGTGCGGATATTTCCGAAGCATAGCAGATCTCATGAGTTTTAGCGCAATCGGCAAGATTAGCGTGCGATTCTTGGTTATTCTGGATG
>CAZSDV010000042.1:0-6151 GCA_964605715.1 uncultured Acidobacteriota bacterium | reverse complement strand
CAAAATGGTCGATTTCGGCGGCAAATGGGTGATGAGTAACATCACCGCTGTCTGGCATCACAGTAGGAATCGTGGCCCAGCCGTTCTGTCCGGGCATTTTTTTTGAAAATAGCTGATTGTTTCTTGCAGTTCCACGATCCCCAAAAAGTTGGATGTTGAAAACGTAGGGCATTACGCACTCAAGCGAACAAGCAACCTTACCTACTGTGCCGTCATTGAACTTTACCAATGTGACGCTGTTTGGTTCATATTCGTATTTGAGAGGGTTTTCTTTGCTAGTGTTGGAATAGGCCATGACTTCAATTCCTTCTTTTTGGGTAAACCAGCGTAGGCCGTCCACAGCATGGCAACCTGCTGTTAGAAGCGCGTTTCCGGCTATTTCTCTTTTAATGTTCCATGCATACTGACCATACCAAGGGCCAATGGGGTGAAAATAGTCTACTTCGGAATAAAATAGGTTACCTAGTGCATTATCTGCCAATAGTGCCTTCAAGGTTTCAAACAGAGGGTTCCAACGCAGCACGAAGCTAACGACTGTCTTGACCTTTTTTTCCTGAACAGCATCCAGAAGTTTTCTGTAGTTTAGGTGGTCAAGGGCGGCAGGCTTTTCCATTACGATATGTTTTCCTGCTTGGGCACACAGTATTCCTTGTTCCACGTGGAGATGGTGGGGGGTGCAGACGACCACAAGGTCCAATGCAGGATTTTTCAACATTTTGTCTAATTGATCATAAGCCGTGCAGTTTTGTAGCTGGTATTCCTTTGCTTTCTCCTGAGCACGAATCTTTTCCCGGCTACAGATTGCTACCACTTCCGTATGGGGGTTCTTCTCAAATGCTTTTAGATATTCACCTGATACCCAACCGGTGCCAATGATTCCAGCACCTAAATTTTTCATTTTTTGAACAATAGGTCCGTTTCCTAATAAAGGGTAGTTGTTTTAGTTACTTTACTGCTTGATGTTCTTAAGTAATTCTCAGAGTTACTCGCGCATTATGCATGGCGCATTGCTTCAGTGGGATTTAACTTTGCGGCCTTAGTTGCGGGTAATAGACCGAAAAATAGCCCAACTGCCAGTGACATCACAAGTGCGATTACCATCCACAAAATAGATATTGTAGCGGGGAGGGCAGGGAAGATCCAACGTACAATCATTGCTGAGGTAATACCGACCACGACTCCAATCGCTCCCCCAATCCCTGTCATAATCATGGCCTCCAAGAGGAATTGCGTGACGATATCTCTGCGACGTGCGCCAATAGCTTTTCGAATTCCAATTTCCTTAGTACGTTCTGTGACGGAAACCAGCAAAATGTTCATCACGCCTATCCCGCCCACCAATAGCGCAATAGAGGAGATAAGCATAGTCAAAATAATGATGGCACTTGTCAATTGGTTCCATAAGGTCAATATGAAGTCCGGTGATGAGATGTCAAAGTCATTTTCAGCTCGAGCAGGAACGTGCCGGCGGCGGCGAAGGACCTGCGTGACTTCATCTTTCGCAATCTTTAAATCTTTTGGGTCGTTGACTGTCATCAGCATGACGTTCTCTTTATTCTCTGGCCAGAACTTGCGAAAAGTTTGATAGGGTATAACTACGAAATCGTCAACACCTGGCCCTCCAAACAACCCAGAGTCCTTTTCAAATACGCCAATTACACGCAACCGCTGGTTATCAAGAATAATTTCTCTACCGATTGAATCAATATTTGGAAATAAAGAATCCTTTACTGTCTGGCCGATAACGCAAACTCCTTGTGCATGGGAATCTTCATATTCTGTCAGGAATCGGCCCTCTTTAACACTGAAAGCAAGGAGAACTTCATCGTAATTTGCCTCAGCACCTCGAACAAAGGGGTTATCTAGAGTTTCGTTTCGAAATTTTACAGTGGTTGAGTCACCTTGGACTGCGGCTCTAGTCAGCATTATTGTCGTCATCTTAACATGTGGACAATTTTCTCGAATGGCAACTGCATCTTCGTATTTAAGGAATTTTCTCTTTCGAATTTCTTCAGAGGGTCGACCGAATTGAAATGTTTCGCGAGTAACAAAGAAAACATTGCTGCCAATTTTTTCCACACGGTCGGAAATAACATTATTCAGTCCTTGGATAATAGATGCCACCGCTGTAACAGAAGTTACTCCGATTACGACGCCGAGAATTGTGAGGAAGGATCGGAACTTATGAGCGCGCATCGTGTCCATGCCCATCTTTAAGTTTTCAAGTAACTGGCTAGTTGTAATTGTCATTACTATTCCATTCGAATGGCTTCAACCGGCTCTAGGTTAGCGCCGCGTCGCGCAGGGTAAAGTCCAAATACTAGACCAATTGTTGTTGAAACAAAGATTCCCAAAAGAAGTACCCATAACTGGATAGCGGCTGGAAATGGTGTAGCATATTGAATGATGATCGCTACGATAAATCCGAAAGAGATACCAAGGAATCCTCCCAATAAACATTGAATTAAAGTTTCCACAAGGAGTTGTCGGTGGATATCTGATCGGCGTGCTCCGAGGGCTCGTCTAATTCCGATTTCTCGAGTACGTTCAGTAACAGAGACTAACATGATGTTCATGATTACAATTCCACCAACGATTGAGGCGATCGAAGCGATGAAGATGAATGCAATAAAGAAGGCCGAGCTAATGCTTTCCCATAGGTCAAGAAATGTTTCTGAGCTAACAATATAGAAATCATCTGATTGATTATAGTTACGATGCCGTCGGACCCGTAATCGCATACGCACTTCATCCTGTGCATTTCCGAAGCTATCTGCGCTAGTGGATTGCACGTGAAGGACTGCACTGCGCCGTTGGCCATAGGATTTGAGGAAGGTAGATATAGGAAGAATGACGAAGGTATCTTGATTTTGGCCTAAAACAGAACCTATTCGTTCTAGGCGTCCGACGATACGACATTCATGGTCGTCTACCCTCAGGAATTTCCCAATTGAGTCTAAGCCAGGAAAAAGTTCTTCCGCAATATCATCACCAATGACGCACACTGGGGTGCTTTGTCGCTCATCGAACACGGAAATGTAGCGCCCGCTATCAATTTTAGAGGAAGTATTGAGGATGTGGGAGGCTGTAACACCCTCTATTCGAACATCAGTTAGAAAATTCGCTCCTGCTTTTACTTTCCCTCTTGTTGAGAAGAGTGTGCTAATTGGACCGCATGCGTAGCAATTTTCTTTTAGGTCTTCTGCATCTTCAATAGTCAGGTTCTTGTATTTGCGAGCCTTAAGATATTCTTCGATGTTGGCTGATCCTTTCGGAGTTTTTGAAATGACAAAAACATTAGTTCCTAAATCCACAATTTTGTCTTCAACGTAAAAATTGGCACCTTGGATGACGGTAATTACTACAATTAAGGTGCTCATTCCCATCGTGATTCCGAGAAGAGTGAGGGATGTCCGCAACCGGTGTCCCAGTAAGGACTGAAGGGAAAGTGTGATAGCCTCGCGATACGAAAGCATTTATTCTTTTCTCAAATCTTCCAGGCCACCGTAGTGGTACCTGTTGGTATTCCTTAAGGTCAATATACGGCGTAAGTTCCTAGAATCCAACCTCCATTTGGGTTGCTCTACGAGGAAGAACGAAATAATTTACTAAGGAAGATAAAGTAGGATTAGGTTCAGACTCAGATCCAAATCCTTGTAGCTTGACACTTCTATGGGGTCAAGCTACCATGCGCCCCGAACTGTGTGCCCCGATAAATGGAAATTAAAAGAATGACAGGCTATTCCGTAATTAGAAGACCAAGGTAGCAGTTCTATTCTAATAAATTGAGAAAAAGATGAAATGAGGAATTCAAATGACCTGGATATTTTTTGCTTTAGGTGCGGTTTTTTCGTGGGGAATGTATGGTCCTGCCCTACACCGAGGACAGGTATTACTAGGGCACCCTCTGAGAGCTTTACTCTGTGTCGGGGTGGCATATTTTCTCATTGGAGTTCTCGTACCTTTGGTGGAGTTGTGGCGGCAGGGTGAGTTAGGAGGGTTCAGTATGCGCGGCTCAACTGTAGCTACCCTAGGTGGAGTGCTGGGTGCAGTTGGGGCAGTTTGTATAATTTATGCTTTTAAGGCGGGCGGACTTCCAACGTATGTAATGCCGTTAGTCTTTGCAGGGGCTCCCGTGATCAATGTTGCAGTTTCGATGATATTGCATCCGCCAAAAACTTTGCCGAATCCACTGCTCTATGTCGGCTTCCTGCTTGCTTCTTGCGGTGCAGGCATGGTCCTCTACTTTAAACCCACAAGTTAGCGGTCAAGGTCCCTATTTAAGAAGAGCAACCCTTCCTGCTAGTGGACTTTCTTTTTTCCGATGCAGTAAAGGTGATGGGCAGTCCGTAAAAAGAGTTGCCCTTCTGAAATTGCTACGGAGCTCAATGAATAATCATCCAGATTGTTTTTAGCCAAGATTTCAAATTTGGGTCCCGCCTTCATTACTGTGGTAATGCCGTCTTCATTGGTGACATAGATTTTCCCGTCTGCCAAAACAGGGGATGAGCTATATATGCCTACCTCAATGCGTTGAGGTCCCCAAATGATTTGGCCGGTATTTGCATTTAGGCACCAGGTGACCCCTTTATCGCTGATGACATAGAAGTATTTCCCATCGGTTACCGGTGTGGGTACATCCGGTCCGTTGTTGGTTGACCAGACTCGGTGTGACTTACTTATATTTCCCTTTCCTCCCGTACGGATTGCTACTAGGGGTCGAACTCGGCCAGAAACGTAGATAAGGCTTTCAGTAACCACTGGGGAAGCTATGGTCCTGCCGTACGGGTTTTTCGTAGGGTTTAATCCATTAAGGCGCCATAGCTCTTTACCAGTTGCTGGATCGTGCCCAGTGGCACAGTCACCGCCGGTGATTACAATTTCGATTTTCTCATCGTAGCGAAGCAAGGCAGGGGTGGAATAGGAGTCGGGAGATTCCCTAATGGCGTCTGTGGGTCTCTCCACCCGCCAAAGGGTTTTCCCTGTCTTTTTGTCAATACGCATTATGTAGGAAGGCTCATCAGTTGTCATTCCATGTAGGACTTGAATATAGAGTGAGTCCTCGAATAATAGTGGCGATGAGGCATACCCATGATTCAACCCAAATTTTCCGTACTCTTTCTGGATATCCCGCGACCAAATTTGGTTTCCGTCAAAATCGTATCCCTTTAAGGATCCAGTTCCGGTGATAACATAGACATGTTTCCCGTCAGTTACCGGTGAAGGGGACGACATGTTATGCTTTCGCATATTTACGTTTCCACCTCCAAGCGACCTTACCCAAAATGTATCTGATGTGTTTCGATTTACGCACCAGAGGTAGAGGCCATCACCTTTGGCGACATTGAGGAAAATCCTGTCACCCCAAATGATGGGTGTGGATGCACTCAATTCGGGAAGTTTTATTTTCCAGGTGACATTGTCTTCTTTTGTCCATTTCACAGGAAGATCCCTTTCCATACTTACCCCGTTCAGGTTTGGACCTCGCCATTGAGGCCAATTTTCTGCACGAATAGCGATCGGGGTAGCTACTAATAGAGAGACCAAAAAAAGAGTCATCCTGGGCATTAATACCTCCAGCTTTAATCTGGTAGATGGCAATGGCTTAAGTAGTTGCATTCTATTAATTTAGATTCCCTCATGTTTGGAAGTATTGCAAGTCCACTTCTTTATTGTAAAGTCCCTTTGTCTTTTGCATGTCAAAATCAAAACCAACCTTTACAGGTACACGCCATGAATGGATCAGGGAGGTTTGTGTTAAACTCGTCTCAGGACAGTCAGAATTCAAGGCTTACAGGTACTAAGGCAAGTTTTTATTATTCCGTGCAAAAATCCCCTAAAAGTGCACGAAGTTAGTAGTTTAAAAGTTTGGGCCGTTAGCTCAATTGGCAGAGCAACTGACTCTTAATCAGTAGGTTCGGGGTTCGACTCCCCGACGGCTCACTTTCTTTTCAACAACTTACGCAGACCTCTCCTCAACTTCCTCCTCTGGATATACCGACTTTTATGGCAGCCCGACTGTACTGAATGTGGTGAAAGCCTGCTCATCCGCTCAGAAAGCTACTAATTACAACGAGGGTAAATCGGAGGTCATCCTAAAATCCCTCTGGATTTGTTGCCTTCCATACTAAGCGGGACTCTCCCTTTTTTC
>CAZSDV010000041.1:16807-20366 GCA_964605715.1 uncultured Acidobacteriota bacterium | reverse complement strand
CTCCTATTTAAGTTGCCTGGGACATCCTAGCGCAGTGTATGATATCGGCCAAGCCCTTCTCATTTTGGATTTCCCTTACTCGGAAACCTATTCCTCCTAACCGCATTATGTCAAGGGTAAATCAATTTATCTGTTTATCTTTAAAATTAATTCTTGATTTTTAATTGGTATACAAAATTTCAATATAATATTTTTTCAAAGGAAAATTGGGCATGTATGAATTTTTCAAATTAACAGAGTAAGACAGATGAGGTTTGAATCTGGAGATTAAGGGTTTATTATTTTTTGAAGATCGACCTTGGTGAACTACATAAGGAAATCTTTGAGTGGGGATTGTCAGGGAGTTTATTCAGTGAGCAACTTCCCTTTTTCAAGATGTTGATTGGTGGAGGCGTGCTTGCTTGCGTTTGGGTCGTGTGTGACCATGATGATTGTTTTTTTGTAATCTTGCTGGAGGCAGGAAAGTAGGTTTAAAATTTCTCCGGCAGATTTTTGATCCAGGTCACCCGTTGGTTCGTCCGCAAGAATGAGGGTTGGATCAGCTACAATGGCGCGTGCAATGGCAACTCGTTGCTCCTGGCCACCAGACAGCTGTCGGGGAAGATGGTCAGCTCGATCTTCTAGGTTTACTAACTGTAAGGCTGTCATTACATGTTCTCGTCTCTCGGACGCAGATAGTTTAGTAAGAAAAAGAGGAAGTTCAACATTTTCGAAAGCTGTCAGGACAGGAATCAGGTTGAATGTTTGAAAAATGTATCCGATGTGCCGGTTGCGCCAGGTAGCCAATTGACTTTCCCCAAAGCGGCTAATATTTTCACCTGCCACAAGGAGCTCTCCGGAGGTGGCATGGTCGATTCCTGCGATGATATTCATTAGTGTTGTTTTTCCTGACCCAGAAGGACCCATCAGTGCTAAAAAGTCCCCGTTTTGGATATCTAGACTAACGTGATCCAAGGCCACTATCTCAAAGTTATCACGTTGGAATATCTTCGTGAGATCATTAATTTCAATAAGAGTTTCTATCATTTTTAAATTGTCCAATTAATCCACTTGAACTCGTGTTCCGTTATTTAATGCTTCACCGCCTCTTACAACTACCTTTTCCGTTCCTGTTAATCCACTTAGAATCTCAAGTCCTGAAGATGTGACTCTCCCAGAGCGCACCGTTTTCATTTCTACGCGCGAACCCTTAAGAACGAAGGTTACTTTTCCGCCATCGCGGTCGTAGACCGAATTTTTCGGTACGTAAACACGGGACGTAGGATTATTTGCGACACCTGGCTCTTGGGCGGACATAAAAGAAGCTCGTGCGTTCATCTCAGGTCGAAGGTAGTTGTCTGGCTTGAGGACTTGAACTTTAACCTGGACTGTTGCTTTTTGGCGATTAGCCTCAGGTGCCATTTCCACCAATTTCCCTTCGTATTTGCGATCTGGATAAGAATCAGCCACGACAATAGCTTTTTGGTCCATTTTTAAGCGTGCAAAGTCGTCTTGACTAATGTCGAGCTCAACTTGGAGGTCATTAAGGTCAGCCAGCGAAACGACTGATGATTTAGCACCTCGATCTCCGGCGAACATCGTTGTTACCATCCCCCCTTGCTCCACTAGCCGGTCGAGCACAGTCCCATTGATAGGAGAGCGAATGCGTGTAGCGTTGAGCATGGTCTGAGCATAATCTACTGCAGCTTGCCTTTGAGCTACCTCAGCTCGAGCGTAATCGATTTGCTCTTGTCGTGGGCCAAGTTCTACTAATTCCGTATTTTTTCGGGTTGACTCAAGTTTTGCCTTGGCCACATCGAAAGCCCGAATTGCATCTTCAAGTTGTTGTGGGGAAGAGATGCCGGCTTCTTGTAGATCTGTTGTCCGCGACAGATCACTTTTTGCATCTCGATAATTAGCTTCACTCTCATTAACAGCTGCCCTAGCTGCCCCAATTTCCTGTGGGCGAGAACCAGTTTTGAGTTCTCGAAATCGTGCTTCCGCAACAGCAAGATTAGCTTGAGCTTGTCGAAGTTGAGCACGGAATTCTGCGTCCTCTAGACGGACGAGAATTTGGCCTTCCTTGACAAGGTCTCCTTTTTCAACACCAATCCAGGCTACCCGTCCCATGACCTTGGATCCAAGGTCAATTCGGTGATGTGCAACGATATAACCAGATGCAGTTAGAATTATGTCACCCGTGGTGGTCCCCTTAATTACCTGGATGAGGCTGACTTTAACCGGAACTGCACGTGTGGAATGAGCTATGATCAGAGTTCCTGCTACCAACACAAATAAACCTACTGATAAAAGAAACCACCGAATTAATTTTTTAGGAGGGGCAGTGGTTGCTGGAGATTCCCGGTCAAGTCGTAGTCGACTTAATTGATTGCCAATTTTTTCTTTTTCCAGATGTTCCTTCATGGAAGCAGTGTTCTATTCCTCTAAAGTGTTCAACTAAACTTAGACTGTGTCGCGCAATGCCTGAACGATTTGTTGTCGAGATGCACTCCAGGATGGCAACAAGCCTCCAAATAAACCCAGGAACGCTGCAAAGACAATACCGTTAAATATGAGGTCTGGAGTAACTCGGAAAGCAAATGCAATCTCACTAAAAGTTGCAAAATTTAGTGTTCCGGTGGAAAGTCCATTGATGGGCAAGGCGAGAACACACCCTACTGCGCCGCCTATCAAGGCTAAGGTTAAAGACTCAGCAGCAAAGCTGAAAAGGATGTTTCGACGTTTAAATCCTAGCACCCTCAAGGTAGCGATTTCTTGTCGCCGGTTTATGACTGCGGCGTACATGGTGTTCATCCCAGCAAAACAGGCTCCAATCCCCATAATGACTGCAACGAAGTTTCCGAGGATACGTATCAATCCGGACCCTGTATTGGCCTCCTGATAGTACTCGGTTTCGGGTTGGGCTTTCATCCGCAGTCGAGGATCATCCTGAATTCGGGACGCGACCATATCAATTGTATCGGTATCAATGGCGTGGATTAGAACAGAGCTGAGCATATCACCACGACCGAAGGCCTGACTGAGAAGTGTAAGGTCACCCCAGATTTCAGAATCTTGTGTGGTTCCAGCAGCATCAAAAATGCCAACAACCTCCCAATTGCTGGACCCGAATCGCATGCGGTCCCCAAGACCAGTATCTTGAAACCGGTCCTGAATCTTACGACTTACAATCACCTCTCTCATTCCAGGCCTGAACATGCGACCCTCTGTAATCTGCATATTTGGTCGCAATTTTAAGCCAATAAGTTTTATGCCTCGGAGGGTGATGTTAGCTCCTTGGGTTGAGCCCCGTCGGGGACGATTGATAGCGACAACTATTTCAGGAGACACAAGAGATTCTCCTTCACTAAGGGCAACACCCTCAAGATACCGGATGGCTTGGTACTGCTCCTGTGTTACCTGACTGTTTAGCTCAGCTGTTGAGCCTTGGCGCATCGCGATCAGGTTCAGTGGGTCTCCTGAGGTCTGCATGGTTAGATCAAGCCCTTTGGCTAGTGACATGATTCCAATAAAGACGGCTACAGTAAGGGCAGTACCTCCGGCTGTCAGTAAAGAGGTT
>CAZSDV010000041.1:0-16797 GCA_964605715.1 uncultured Acidobacteriota bacterium | reverse complement strand
GTCCATCGGACCCTGATATTCCGAAGATTGTACTTAAAGGGAATTTTCATTTTAGCCTACCCGACGAAGAGCTTCCGCCACTGTCAAGCGCGATGCATGAAAAGCCGGCACTGCCGTGCTGATCAGTCCCACCAATACTGCCAAGGTCAGACAAATGATTATCGTACCTTCCGTAACATGTAGAGATGGAATCATCATGGCGCCTGTCTGTATCTTCTCAAGAGATTTCCCAAAAAAACCGGCTCCAAAAGTTCCAAATATTCCTCCTGTTAAGCAAATTAGTGCCGATTCGCCAAGGAACATACCCAAGATTGTGCTGCCTTTGAATCCTACTGCTTTCATTATAGCGACCTCGCCACGGCGCTCACGGATTGATATAGCCATCGCATTTCCAGTGATGAGCAGGATTGTGAAAACAACAGCTGAAGCAATAATGAAGATAAACTGGGTAATATTGCCCCACATGGAGACAAAGCTCAGCATGAAACTCTGCTCACTTTCAGTTAAGGTTTCCGCTGAGCTATTGTGAAACATCCCATCGATGGTTTGTGCGACTTGGGACATTTGACTGGCAAATTTCAACCTAAAAAAGAAAGTCCCGACAGCATCTCGAGCTGAAGTTCCGTTCGAACTGGCTTCGCTCAGGTATTTCCAATGGAAATAGAGGGTATCCTCATTTTTTCCTGTGAAAATGCCCTCAATGACAAAATCAGCTTCTATGTCGAAGATATCACTGTACAAGGGGACGCGGTCGCCCAATGCCCATCCATGCTTTTCAGCCAGTGCCCGCCCAATTATGCATCCCACACGGTTTTTAAACCACGCAGCCTCCTGTTTTTTCGGCAACTGGATGGCGTCGACAGTGACATTCCGCCAACTAACAGGGTCAACGGCAAAATTGGCAAAAGAATTTTGCTGGTCTTTGTAAATGCCTCCAAACCACTGCATCGGAGTTACTGATTCTACTCCGGAGACATTACGAAGACGTTCCCAGTAGGAAATGGGTAAGTCGTTAACCAGCGAGACATTGCTGCGGGTGACCATAAGCAAGGCGCTTGATGTTTCCGCCCCTCGGTTTAATTCTGTTAGTACGCTGCGTAATGTGGCTACCAAGAATACTGAAACAGCGATACTAAACATAGTGAGCAGAGTTCGCCGCTTATTTCGGAGTGCGTTTTTTTGTATCAGCCTTAAATATTTCATTTTGCTTTATTAATGCAGGCCGGGATAAGGATTTAGTTCAAATATTTTAGTCTTCAGTTGGCCTAACCAAGAGTCCGGAGAGCCTCAGCAACGCTCAATCGCATTGCTCGCAATGCAGGAACGGTTGAACTGACCAAGCCCAACACCACAGCCGCAATTAATCCAATGCTCACTGTTTCGACTGTCACTTTGAAACCGTAAAGAAGAGGACTAGCATTTATCATGTTGCTGGCAAAAAGGTAAAACATTGAACCAATTATAAACCCTGCCATGCCAATGAGTAAAGAGACTGGTACCGTGCGGTGCCAAGCAGTTAGACTAGGAGAGAACTCATTTTTCCCGATAAGGAGATAACTTGAAACGGTAACAGCAACTCCACATAAACCCCATATGATTGCTATTTCAAATTGATTCATTAATGTGCGGGGAATTAACGCGTAGATTAACTTGCCACCTAGGCAACCGAACAGCCATCCAGTTAAGGCAAGAGCAAGACCTTCCCCAACAATCAAGACAAGAATCTGGCGAGACCTGAATCCAAGGGATCTCAAGATTCCCATCTCTCGCCTTTTTTCACGTACGGACATGGCCATTGTGTTTCCTACGACCATTAGGATTGTGAAAAGAACAATGGAAGAAACCACCCCAATCAGCAGGTTAATATTTCCCAACCAGGACAGAAATTCCAGGGTGACAGCTCGTTCAGCCACTGTCTTGGTAGGAAACGAACTGTTGTGAAATATGCTGTCCACATGCTTGATAATCTCAGGGATAACTTCGGAACTTCTTGCCTCCACCCAGTATCCGCCCACTTTCCCCCAGTCTCCCATTGCTTGATCAAGATATTTACGATCAAAGTAAAGGGTATTGTCGACAACATCGCTTGTAAAAATACCTGCGATGATTAACTCCAGATCAACAGGAGGGCTATTTCCTTTCAGTATAATTGTTTCGCCGAGGGTCCACCCATGGCGGGTGGCCAGATTTTGATTGGCAATGGCTCCATTGGGACTATTAAGAAACGCCATTGCTTGGTCAGGAGGAATGTGAATTTCAGTGTACATGTCCAGAAAAGGCTCAGGGTCAATTCCTACTGTAGGGAGAATTTCTGATTCATCTCTATAAACACCTGAATATTGAGTCCAAGCACAGATCTTTGTTACTCCAGGAGCCTTGGAAATACGCTGTTCATATGATGATGGCAAAAGTTCAAACCAAGAGTTAGCTTGTCGGATGTACAGGCGAAGATTTCTGGGGTCAGTTTGGGATATCTGTTTAATTTCTGTTAGTACCGTCTGCAAGGTTATTAGTATTAACATGGAGAATGCAATACTGAGGACGGTTAGGAGGTTTCTTCTTCGGTTACGGACTAAGTTTTTCCAAATTAAATGAAGCATTGAGGAATCTCTTACGTTCTTGGAGAAAATTCTATTATTTAGGAAGTGAAAAGGCTATATATGTCCCACCAGAAGGGGAGCCCCACTTGCCCCCTCCGGCACCTATGACTACGAATTGCCGACCCCCTACTTCGTAAGTTGCTGGGGTGGCATTTCCAGCCGCAGGGAGAACGGTCTCCCACAAGAGCTCGCCTGTTAATTTATTATAGGCACGAAATTTTTTGTCGTAATTTGTTGCCCCGATAAAGAGAATACCGCCGGCCGTCACGATTGGGCCACCGTAATTCTCACTTCCGGTACCATGGATCCCTTTCATGGTTAGTTCCGGAAACTCGCCAAAAGGTATCTTCCACAGAAATTCTCCCGTATCTAGGCTGATCGCATTTAAAGTTCCCCATGGAGGCTCAACCGCAGGATAGCCTCCTGGGTCAAGAAATTTATTGTATCCATCCGTCGCGTATTTAAGTTTTTTATAAGGCGGATCTGTTTGCAGTTCTATCTTGGCATCCTCACCGAGCATAACGTAACGGGCGATGGCATCAAGGTTCTTTGTTGGAAGGTGAGAAAATCCTGGCATTCGACCTCTTCCAGCAGCGGTGATCGAGATAAATTCACTTATTGCAAGCCTGTCTCCAAGCCCAGTAAGCGACGGAAATTCAGGAGGGCTTCCAGTTCGATCTTTTTTGTGACAGCTGGCACAGTTTCTGAGGTATAGATTCTGAGCGCTTGGTTGAGTTCCAGCTGCCGATCGCTCAACCAATCTCAAAATCCAAGGCATTTCATTGGAGTTGACATAAAATATGCCTGTCTCGGGATCGAAAGCTCCCCCACCCCATTCCCCCCCTCCATCATATCCAGGGAAAATTATTGTACCCCGTAGACTGGGAGGAATGAATTGACCCCCACTATTTACCTTATGGAATTGCTCCAATACCGCTTTATGTGCCGCTGGCGTTCTTTTCGTTATCATGTCTTCGGTAAATATTTGGCGTGCAAAGGGTAAGGGTTTTACGGGAAGTGGTTGGGTTTCTGCCAATATCTCTCCTTCAACGTCAGTAGGAGGGACAGGCAGGTCTTTGATGGGAAAAAGTGGTTCTCCAGTTTCACGATTAAATACCCATACATGGCCAGATTTTGTAATTTGTGCGATTGCATCAATTAATCGCCCACGTCTTTTCACCGTAACCAGACTTGGAAGGGAAGGGAAATCGCGATCCCACACATCATGTTTCACTGCCTGAAAATGCCAAACTCGCTCTCCGGTATTAGCATTAAGGGCTATTAGTGAATTCGCAAATAAGTTATCTCCTAATCGGTTTGCCCCATAAAAATCAAAGGCACTTGAACCAGTTGGACAGAACACCAGCCCTCTTGCATGGTCTACTGTTAACCCCGCCCAACTATTTGCTCCACCTAGATATTCCCTGGAGTTAGCGGGCCAAGTTTCGTGACCAAATTCACCGTGATTTGGTATGGTGCGGAAGGTCCAGCGGAGATCTCCAGAACGAACATCGTATGCTCGGATGTCACCGGGGGGTGCTGGGAGGTCTTCACTTAAAACACTCCCCATGATGATCATGTCTTTGTATATTGTTCCCGGGCTGGAAGCAGAAATAGAGACTTTTTGGGGATCACGTCCAAATCCTTTCCGCAAATCAACACGGCCGGAGTTTCCAAAGTCTTGAAGGATATTACCAGTTTTGGCATCCAGCCCATAAAGATAATGTTTTGCGGATACAAAGATCCTTTTTTCCTTGCCATCTTCCCAGTAGGTGACTCCTCGGTTTCTTCGCTTGCCTTCAAAACCTTTTAAAACTTTTTCTCCTGCAAAAGGACTGAAGCTCCACCGGAGCTTACCGGTTACAGCATCAAGGGCAATGACCCGGAGTTTTGGCGTGGTGGCATAAAGAGTGTCGCCAATAATGATGGGATTGCACTGCATTTCTGAGTCGGGGTACTCATCACCTGAATGGTAAGTCCATGCTACTTCAAGACGGGATACATTATCTTTATTAATTTGGTCCAGGGTAGAGTAACGGATTGCATCGGGTCCCCCACCTCGAACTTTCCAATCGTTGTGGCTTAGAGAAGGAATGCTTCGCCCTTCTTTTGGGGAGCAGGAAGAATTAAAGAGAGGGATTACTGCTAAGATCAGGAGACCTAAGGTAGTTTTTTGAAAATTAGCGACAGTACGGAGTCTGGCAATCAATTTAATCCTCGAAGGGGGTATCGTACCTTTAGTCATCCGCTACCTCAAGGTAGCACTTTCATGACTAGATGTTCAGTTGGGTAGATGGGCAAGGCGTTACCTTTAAGGGAGCGCGAAGGAAAACAGTGCATTACCGGAAGGAATTACGACATATTGGCTCCCATTAACAGAATACGTCATGGGTGATGCAAAGATGGGAGATCCGGTCTGAAAGTGCCAAAGATTTTTCCCCGTTTCCGCATCAACTGCAAGCAGGTAACCCTCCATGTCGCCCGAAAAAACCAGTCCGCCTGCAGTTGAGAGAGCTCCTGCCCATGGAGCAGAGTAATACTTAAATTCCCACTTTAACTTACCCGTGGTTGGGTCCAGTGCCCGCAAGGCCCCCCATTCCTTTTCGTTGGCGACGGGCTGAAAACTACTACCCCAAAAAACCGATCCCTCCTCATATTTTTGGGGTGAATTGAAGTAGATGCTGCATTTCTCACGGGCAGCGACGTATAAAAGGCCCGTTTGTGGGCTGTAGGAAGGGGACATCCAGTTTGTTCCTCCTTCCACCCCAGGACAGGCGTAGTTTCCATCTGGGGTAGGGTCTGTTCCAGGTAAAACCACTGGTGACCCATCAGGACTGATTTCCTTTGCCCACGTTTGGCGTGCGAAAGGGGACGCATGAAGAAATTCTCCATTCGTTCGGTCGAGTACGTAGTAGAAAGAATTGCGATTTGCTTGTACCAAAAGCTTACGGGGTTTCCCTTTGAATTCAAGATCTAACAAAACAGGGATTTGCACAGCATCCCAATCATGGACGTCATGGGGAGTATACTGGAAGAACCATTTTAGCTTTCCTGTATCGACATCCAGGGCTACCACACAATTTGAATAGAGATTTAAGCCTTCACGGTCATCCCCATAAGCATCTGGACCTGGGTTACCAATCCCCCAGTAAGTTAGATTCAGATCAGGATCGTAAGTGCCAGTTAGCCAAGCTGGTGCACCACCGTGTTTCCAGGAATCACCTTCCCAGGTTTCATTCCCAGGTTCGTTTGGACCTGGAATGGTGTGAAAGCGCCAAATTCGATTACCTGTCTCTGCATCATAAGCGTCAATGAAGCCACGAACTCCATATTCTCCCCCAGCTACCCCCACGATAATCTTATCTTTTATTGCTAGGGGAGCGAGGGTGAATGAATAGCCTTTGCTATTATCTGCTGCCTTTACGTCCCAGATGACGCTACCTGTCTTTGCATCCAGGGCTACCACATGTGCATCCAACGTGGCAAAAAAAACCTTATTGCCTAACGCTGCGAAACCTCGGTTTACTCTTCCGCAGCAGCCTACAATTTTTTCTGGCAAGGGATGGCGATATCGCCAAATAATTCGCCCAGTCTTGGAGTCTAGGGCGTATGCAAGGTTGTCTTGCCCGGTTACATACATAACACCGTCAACGACCAAGGGAGTAGTTTCAAATTTTCCTTTTACTTCACTTTGAAAAACCCATTGAGGCCTCAGGTGTTTTACGTTGGAGGTGTTGATTTGCCCCAGTGTGCTGTGCCGTCTCCCGGCGTAATCTCCTGAATAAGTTAACCAGTTTTGTGGTTCTCTTTCCGCTTCAAGTAGTCGTTGAGCAGTGACTTGGGCTTTTCCGTTGAATCCACAAAGGACTACAAAAGCAAGAGTTAAAAGAATTTTATGGTATCTCATTACATTATCCTTAGCGTTTAATCATTTCCTTTTTACTTGGTGTTGACCAGGCTCATTCTATTTCCCTCGTAGGGCATCAAGATATGAGAGCAAATCTTCAAGCTCCTCTTGGAGCAACATTTCTGGACCATAAGACGGCATAAGAGAATTACTTTGGTAAATTATCTCTTTAAGGTCACGCTTAAAGAACAAGTAGAGTTTTTCGTTTGGGGACATAAGTTGGATACTGAAAGTATCCTCATTTTTTCGGACCCCGGTAATCCGTTTTCCGTCCACGGTAACAACGGTGATAGTTTTGTATCCCTTGGGGATTTCTTTTACGGGATCACGGATTGAGTCAGCCAGCGAGGCGGCAGAGCGAGATGTGCCGATACTAGAAAGGTCGGGCCCAAGTCGCCCTCCCTTGCCATTGATCATGTGGCATCGTGAACAGTTTCCTTTAGTAAGGAAAATATTTTTTCCTGATTCTCTGTCTCCTGTAACGGGAGCCTGGGAGGCCGCCCCAACGCTGCGGAGAAAACTGATTAACCTCCAAATCCTCTTATTCGTGTGGACGGAGGGTGGCATCTCTGTCCCGGGTACACCTCGTTCGATGGTGCGAAACAGGGCTGCATCAGTCCCCCCGTGTTCCCAGCGACCCAAGGTTAAGTTTGGGCCACGACCCCCACCTTGAGCGCCAATTCCATGGCAAAAGGCGCAATCGAGTCGGAAGTAAGTTGCACCTTGAGCGATCTCTTCCGAGTCGTTTGCGTATGGATTCACAATTTCTTTTTCCTGATCCCCAATCCATGAATCCACTGTGGCGACAATCCACACTGGAAATAACATTAGAATTAATCCAACAACAAGAAGATTAATTCCCATGCATATACTAAATTTAAACTCCATTAAATTATGCAAATTTTTCCACATATCGTAAAACTCTCAAATCTCAAATAAAGTAAAATCTTAAACGTGGCCTCCTCGTAATCTGAATTTTTTAAGGAAACCACATTCAAAAATTGATTTAATTTATAATTGGCTGGGGAAAGGCAAGTTAATATCCTTTAATGTAGGGTTATGGTGAGCCGGCCGGGACTCGAACCCGGGACCCTCTGCTTAAAAGGCAGATGCTCTGCCGACTGAGCTACCGGCCCAAAAAGGCAACACTCAGAGTGGGCAATTTAAAGAAATTAGAACAAGCTCTGAGTACCCTTTTATTCTACAACTTATTGCTATCATCAAACTAAGAATGATGTCAAATTGGGTTTAAGTAACTCATTGGCGCTCCAGTTGCGGAAGCATGTTATTCTTGGGGTTTAGCATCAAATAAGAGGTGTGCGCCATGTTCCGCTTTTTGTCCAAGCAGGCCCTTGCGCAAGGAGCTTGACCTAGTCTTTCGGACAGGAGCAAGGTGAGACCGAAAAAATGCCAATCCTAGCAGTCCAAGTTTAAAGGAAATATTCGTGGTCGGTTTGTAAAATCAATTGGTAATATCTTAGGAACCATTTCCAGATTATTTTTTGATATTACATCCAAGCCAAAGGGTGGCAGGTACATTTCGGATAAAAATTTAAGATAATCATGAAACGTGCATACATAGATTGCTCTTCAGGGATTAGTGGAGACATGGTGCTCGGCGCGCTATTTGATGTCGGAGTTTCAACTGATAAACTTCTTGCCGAGCTTAAGAAAGTTGATATCGGTAATTATGAATTTTGCTGCACACGGACCATGCGCTGTGGAGTGTCAGCAGGCCGCGTGGAAATTAAGGTTCCGGAAAACCAACCCCAGCGGTCCATGAGAGATATCAAGAAACTGATTGAATTCAGTAAATTGGAGGAAGTTGTAAAAAGGAGAGCACTCAGGGTTTTTTTACTTTTAGCTGAAGCAGAAGGGAGGGTCCATAGCAAGCCCGTAGATGAAGTTCACTTTCATGAGGTAGGTGCAGTCGATTCTATTCTCGATATTTTAGGTTGCTCCATTGGGTTTGAATGGCTGAAATTAAAAGAAATCTACGCATCTTCGGTAAATGTGGGTGGGGGCCGCGTAAAAACTCAACATGGCCTCTATCCGGTACCTTCCCCTGCCGCAGTAGAGCTACTGAAGGATATTCCAACCTATTCGTCAGGAGTCGAGATGGAATTAGCGACGCCCACTGGAGCAGCAATCCTTAAAAGCTGGGTTAAGGAATTTGGTTGTATGCCTCCTATGAAAGTTAAGGGGATCGGATATGGTGCAGGTGAAAAAGAAATTTCAAAACAACCGAATGTTGTCCGGATTATGGTTGGTGATGCGATTGAAGTGGAACAAGGCGATGCCGTCTCTTTAGGAAACGAGATTGTTTCTGTCATCGAGGCAAACATAGACGACATGAACCCTCAAATGTATGGTTTTTTTGTAGAGAAAGCCCTTGAGGTCGGTGCATTAGATGTTTCCTGTGCCTCAGTCCAGATGAAGAAAAATCGTCCGGGCATTGCCTTGACGGTACTTTCTCGTCCTGAGGACAGCGAGAGACTTGCAAAACTTCTTTTTGACCAAACAACGACCATCGGCTTGCGAATACATGAAGCGCGACGAACTGTCCTGGAGCGAAAAGAGGTAATTGTGAATACTCCATACGGTGAAGTTCGAGTAAAGGTGGCGCACCGAGATGGTTTGGTGGTCAATTTCACTCCAGAATATGAAGATTGCCGGCGCCTGGCTGGAGAAAAATCAGTGCCGCTCAAAAAAGTTATGCTCGAAGCTAATTCCTGTTTCATGAAGGAAAATTGAAAGTAGGCCACAGTAACTTCAACATATGAAGACTTTCTATCTTACTACCCCCATTTATTACGTTAACGCCCAACCGCATCTAGGGCACACCTATACAACCATTATTGCTGATGCAATTGCCCGGTATAAGGTCCTCAAAGGTCATCAAGTAGAGTTAGTAACAGGTACTGACGAACACGGACAGAAGATAGAGCGGTCAGCACGAGCAGCTGGTGTTAAGCCACAGGAATTTGTTGATAAAATATCTTCTGAATTTCGGTCTCAATGGGATCGGCTTGGACTTAAATATACCCATTTTGAGCGAACTACCTCCGCAGATCACCGGAAAGCAGTCGAAAAATTATTTCTGGCTATCAGAGCAAGCAATCATGTTTACAAAGGTCATTATCGTGGTCGTTATTGTTTTTTTGACGAAGCTTTTGTTACTGAAACTGGTGAAGAGGCGGAATGCCCACTTTGCAGCCGACCTACGGAATTAGTAGAAGAAGAAAACTATTTTTTCCGCTTGTCCGCTTTCCAGGGGCCCCTTCTTGATTACTACAAAAAAAACCCTAACTTTATTTTGCCTAAAAGCCGCCGGAATGAGGTGATAAGTTTCGTGAAAGAAGGGTTGAAAGACCTTTCCATTAGTAGAGAAAAGTTAAAATGGGGCATCCCAATGCCAGGTGAGGAAGGGCAAGTTTTTTATGTATGGTTTGATGCGCTTATTTCTTACCTGTGCGGAGTTGGGTATGGCCAAGGAAAGATTGATGAAAAGAAATTTAAGAACTCCTGGCCTGCTGACGTCCATCTTGTAGGGAAAGAAATTCTTCGATTTCACGCTGTCTACTGGCCTGCTTTTCTTATGGCAGCCAAACTACCGCTTCCAAAAACAATCTTTGCACACGGATGGTTGCTTTTTGAGCAGGACAAGATGAGTAAATCCAAAGGAAATATCGTTAGTGCTGATCCAGTTGTAAATATCGTAGGCGTAGATGGCTTACGGTATTACTTAATGAGAGATATTGTTTTTGGCCAGGATTCGAGTTTTTCCTATGGAAGTTTGGTTCAGCGGTTTAATTCAGACCTTGCTAACGATCTTGGTAATCTTGCCAGTCGCACCCTTGCGATGATTGGACGCTATTGCAAAGGAATAATTCCCAATCCTTCTTTTGGAGAAATTCTTGAGCCACGACAGGCAGAAATTGTAGATATGGCGGGAAGAACAATTGCGGAATTTCAGTCAAAATTTGATAGATTTGAGTTTTCCCGTGGCCTTGAAGTGGCATGGGCTTTTATTAATAACCTTAATAAATATCTCGTTGAAACCCAGCCGTGGGTCCTTGCAGGTAAAGGAGATAGGGATAGCGGAGCTCGCCTTGAGGAAGTCCTCTATACATCTGCAGAAACACTGCGGATTACTGCCGTTCTCCTTTACCCGGTAATGCCAACATCCATGAAGAAGTTGTGGGGACAGCTAGGTTTTTCTGGGCCCTTAGAGAAAATGCGGTATGAAAGTTTGAAATGGGGCCAGTTTCCTGCCGCCCAGAAAATTAGTCAAGCGGAAGTAATATTCCCACGGCTTGATAAAGAAAAAACAATTGAAAAACTCTCCAGCGGTGCGGCTCATTCGGTACCAGGGTTAGATCCAGAGCTCAAGGAAGGAACAACCATGAAATCTGATTCTAATGATCTCATTACTATTGACCAGTTCTCAAAAATTGATCTTCGCGCAGGAGAAATCAAGACTGCCGAACGGATCAAAGGAGCGAACAAACTACTAAAGATCACGGTTGATATTGGCGATGAGATCCGACAGGTTTTGTCAGGAATTGCAGAGCATTATCAGCCAGAGGATTTGATTGGTATGAAGGTTGTGGTTGTTGCTAATTTAAAACCGCGAAAAATGCGTGGGTTTGAATCGGAAGGGATGATAGTAGCCGCCTCAGTTGGTAAAGAAGGCAGGCCTGTTTTAGTTTCGTTTAATCAACATGTCGAAAACGGATCTAAATTAAGATAAGGTTACCTGTGTTCACTGATTCTCACGCCCACCTAGATTCCTTAGAATTTGAAAACGACCGAGAAAATATTATCCGACGTGCGTGGGAGGCAGGAGTTCGACTGCTCCTTGCGATCGGGAATGGGGAAGGTCCACAAGGCCTGGATGCAGCATATCCTTTTGCCCAAAAATATGATTGGATATATGCTACTACCGGAATACATCCACACGAATCTCACCTAGCAAAAGAAAAACATTTTGAAAATCTTGAAAAACTTTCCTTAAGAAAAAAGGTGTTAGCCGTCGGAGAAATTGGGCTTGATTACCATTATGATCACCCACCCAAGAAAGTACAAAAAATTGTGTTGGTTCGGCAACTGGAGATAGCATTAAAAGGCAACTTGCCAGTAATTTTTCATTGTCGGGAAGCATGGGGTGAATTACGTGACATTGCCCTGAACGAATTTCGAGGGAAAGGTCTTAGGGGAATTCTCCACTGCTTTACTGGAACACAAGAAGACGCCTTCTCCTTTCTTGATCAAGGTTTTTTAATTTCGTTCGCAGGAAATATTACTTTCAAAAAAAATGAAAACTTACGCAATATTGCACAAGAAATACCGATGGACGCCCTGCTAATCGAAACCGATAGCCCCTATCTTACTCCTGTACCTTACCGTGGAAAACGGAATGAACCAGCCTATGTGCTTGAGACAGCTCGAGTTTTAGGAGACATAAAAGGATTTTCTTCTAAGGAAATAGGTCAAAAGACCACTGAAAATTTCCTTCGATTATTTTCGCTTCCAGCCCCCCCTTTACAGAAAAAGTGACTAGGATAGGATTCACTTGCTGCTTTCTTTGAGAGGGATTTTGTGGCAGTATTGCCAGCTGGATTCCAAGGGATCTTGTTTATGGCTAAAGGGAGGTTGTCAACCCCGGTGAACAGCCATTTTACGCTGACCTCAGGGCCGCCAATGAAAGCAGCTGAGATTTTTCAATTAATCCGAAAAGATCTCGTACAGGTTGAAAAAATCCTCGAAAAGCAGAATTCCTCCTCTATAAAACCCATAGCCGAAATAGGTAATTATCTCCGGAATAGCGGTGGGAAACGGGTCCGGCCATCAGTATTACTCCTTGCCGCAAGGCTTTGTGATTACCATGGATCCTCCGTTTACCGGCTTGCTGCCGTGGTTGAATTAATCCATATGGCTACCCTTGTCCACGATGACATAATTGATGGGTCCAATATGAGACGAGGTCGACCATCAACTAATCTTCGGTGGGGAAATTCTATGAGCGTCTTGGCCGGGGACTGGCTTTACATGCAGTCGTTTCGAATTGCATTGGAAGAACGAAATCTTAAAGTTCTTGATATATTGATTGACCTAACACAAAAAATGGTGGAAGGAGAAATGTTACAGTTAACTTTCATCCGAAATGAGAAAGTAACAGAAGAACAGCACCTCGATTTGATTTACCGAAAAACCGCATGCCTATTTTCAAATTCGATGCGTTTAGGGGCTGTGCTGGCTGGGTGCGAAGAGAGGATTGAGGAGCAGATGGCCGACTATGGCGCGAATCTTGGGTTAGCCTTCCAAATTATAGATGATCTTTTGGATATCTCCTCTTCTTCAGAGGAATTAGGAAAGCCTGTTGGAAATGACCTACGGGAAGGAAAACTAACCTTGCCCATGATTCTACTTCTTAAATCCTGCAAGCCTGAAGAATCACAACGTATCATACAAGTTCTCCGTGATGGGCAGTTTAAAGACATTCCATTAGAGGAAATTCAGGATTTGTTGCATCGATATGGCACCTTGAATGCTAGCCGTGAAAAAGCTCGAAATTACGCTCAGAAGGCCAAGTCGAGTCTTAGCTCCTTCCCAGATTCTGTCTATAAACGGGCCCTCCTCTCTCTCCCTGATTATTTTCTTGAGCGAGAAGCCTAATAAATTTACTTTAGCAACTAAGAAAATTGGTTAAATCAAAAATAAATTCCAGAATTGAAATCGAGATAAAGGTCTCTGTAGAGAGCCCCCAAAAAGTTCGGCGGTTGCTCAAGTGTATGGGTTTTGGTATTGTTCGCCGCCGACATCTTGAAAAAAATGAGCTGTTTGATTTCGCCGATGGCCGATTCAAGAGAAAGGGTGTGATTCTGCGCTTGAGATCAATCGGGAAAACCTACTTACTTACATTTAAAGGGCAAATGCAACCTTCAAGATTTCACAAAACTCGCGAGGAAATCGAAATGGCGACTAATGGAGGGGAAAATTTAAAGGAGATCCTTAAAAAGGCGGGATTAAATCCTATTTTTTCATATGAGAAATATCGAACTCTCTATTCTTCTGTAACTACGAAACGTGGAATTAGATCGGGACAAATTGCACTAGATGAAACTCCCTTTGGAATGTTTCTTGAGCTTGAAGGGGGGCCTATTTGGATTGACAGAACTGCACGACAATTGGGTTTCTCAACTAAAGATTATATCAAAAATTCCTACCCCGCTCTTTACACCTCTAGTGCCAGTAAAATGGAAAAAAAACAAGATTGATAGGTTTTATGGGCGGGTTATCCTCGCTTCCATATCAGATCTGCGCTATAATGAAGCACGGAATCCCATTATTCCCTTGACGGCTCCTAACCGGCAAGGGGGAGGTACGCCAATATGTTAGAGGGTTTGTTTCAGCCGTCACACCTTTTCTTTATCCTTGTGATTGTTTTAGTGCTCTTTGGGCCAGGGAAATTGCCGGAGTTAGGGAAGGGATTGGGCAAAGGTATTCGTGAGTTCAAGGATGCGATGAGAGGAGTGTTGTCCTCCTCTGATGTGTCCGAAGTGGATGACGAAAAAAAGACAGAAGAAAAGACAGAAGAAAAGAAGCAAGTTTAGCGTAGCTGTCGAATTTTCATCCTGACGTAGCTAGGATTAGTAAGCTTCTTTTTGTCTCCTTTCTTAATGACCCCGCGTCTATAAGCCCTCTGCCAGGACCGCATGAATAGGCTTTGGGAACTAGATCACTCCCTATAGGGGCAGGTTTTTCCACTCATCTTGTTTAACAGGAAGAGGTGTTGTCCTTCGTTGAATGTTTGATTTTTCTTTCCAGAGGTTAAAACCCGGTTTCTGTGTATCATCCTGAAAATTCCGCACAGAAGGAATAAGGAATGATCTATTTTACTGAAATTGATGGGGCCCCTGTATTTGATTCATTCAGCGAGTATATCGGAAAGGTAGAGGAGATATGTATCGATCCAAAAGACGTCCGTCATCGGGTGGCCTTCTATATCGCCCGTGGTTCTGATGGGAAGTTAGTCTCTATTCCTCATGACCAAATCCAGTCGGTTTCAGTCAAGTCTATCCACACCAGTATTCCAATCATAAATATTCCTCCTTATATTCCCAATGAGGAATGGATTCGCGTAAAGAATGATCTGCTTGACCAGCAAATTATTGACGTTACAGATCGAAAAGTGGTCCGAGTTAACGATGTTGATTTTGATGTCAAGCCTACGGGAGGGTACACACAACTTCTTGTTGTGGCAGTCAATGTTGGGCTTGCAGCAGCAGCCCGCCGCCTATTGAAGGGGTTGCTTGCTAAGCATCTAATTCGTCGCGTGGAGAAGGTTCTTCCGAAGAAGGTTATCCCCTGGGATTTTGTAAATTTGATTGAAGCGGATCCTGCACGGCGATTGAAGTTGAGAATTTCTTATGATCGATTGGCACGAATGCACCCAGCAGATTTAGGGGAGATTTTGGAACATCTTAGTGCCCAGGATCAAACGGCTGTTCTTACATCCATTAATGAGGGGGTTGCAGCTGAGGCCCTATCCGAAATTCCAACTTCAATGCAGGCTAACATCGTAAAGGGAATGGAACCCGATATGGCAGCTGACCTGATTGAAGAGATGCCACCAGATGAGGCAGCTGACCTACTTCAAGAATTACCAAAAGAGACGAGCGATCAGTTATTAGCGGGGATGGAGCAAGAGGAAGCAGAAGACGTCCAGGGCCTTTTGCAGTTTGAAGAAGAGACAGCTGGGGCGTTGATGACGACTGACTTCATTTCGCTTCTAAAAAATAAAACAGCTGGGGATGCCATCGCAGCACTTAGTTCATTTGAGGGATCACTGGATAATTTACATATACTTTATTTGGTTGACTCTGAAGAGAAGCTAGTAGGGGCTGTGTCTTTGGGGCAGGTAATGGCTAGCTCTAAGTCGGAACCTCTTCAAGGGTTGACCCAGGAGCCATTAATTTTCATCAAGGCTCAAAAATCCCATGGCCAGGTTATCGAACTTTTCAAAAAGTATAATTTAGTTTCCTTGCCGATTGTGGATGAAGAAACCAGATTGATCGGTGAGGTAACCTCAGATGATGTTATAGATTTGATAATTCGCAAAGATTAAAAAAAGAATCTGACACGGAGACAAATTGATTTGGAAACGGATTAGGAGGTTCCGACAAACCACACTTATTTTCCTTGCCGTTGTAGGGCCAGGGCTGATTACAGCCACGGTCGATAACGATGCAGGGGGGATTTTTATCGCCTCAGAGGCTGGGGCTCGTTATGGATATGATTTGCTATGGACGCTTATTCCTATTCTGGTCACGTTAATAATAATTCAGGAGATGTGCACCCGGATGGGGATTGTGACCGGAAAGGGTCTTGCCGATCTAATTCGTGAGGAATATGGTCTCCGTGCCACTTTCATTCTATTGGTTGGCCTGGTCATGGCTAATTTAAGCAATATCATTGCAGAATTTGCAGGTGTTGCTACAAGCCTTGAAATATTTGGCCTGAGTAGATACGTAAGCGTTCCCATTGGTGCGGTAGTAGTCTGGGGGTTGGTGGTTAAGGGAACGTATCGGTCTGTGGAAAAAGTTTTCCTTGTAGCATGCTTTTTTTACTTGGCGTACTTTGCATCTGCATTTCTGGCTGGACCAGATTGGGGTGAGGCCCTTTCTAGCACTTTAACTCCTAAAATTCATTACGAGCCTGCTTTCTTGATTATGACCATTGGAATGACAGGGGCCGTTATTGCTCCTTGGATGCAATTTTACCAGCAATCCTCAGTTGTCGAAAAAGGAATCAAAGTTAAGCATTTTCGACAGGCCCGCTTGGACGTAATTTTGGGGAGTATATTCTCAGCTGCATTAGTTTTTTTTATCATCGTTGGATGTGCGGTTACCCTCTATCAATCAGGCCAGCATAGAATTGAGGATGCCGCACAAGCTGCACGAGCATTAGAACCTTTGGCGGGACGTTGGGCTTCCACTCTTTTTGCCTTCGGGCTGTGCAATGCATCGTTATTGGCTGCCTCAGTTCTTCCACTGGCAACGGCCTACTATGTTTGTGAAGGATTAGGCTTGGAAGCTGGGATAAATAGGAAATTTCACGAGGCTCCGGCATTTTACTGGCTCTATACTGTTCTGGTTTTTGGAGGAGCAAGCATTGTTTTAATTCCTCAAGTACCTCTAATACCAGTAATTCTCCTATCTCAAGTGGTTAATGGTTTCCTTCTTCCGGTTGTTCTGGTTTTCATTCTTCGTCTTAGCAGTCGTAGAG
>CAZSDV010000040.1:6697-20543 GCA_964605715.1 uncultured Acidobacteriota bacterium | reverse complement strand
CTAACCTCGAATTAATTAATATTTTTCACATCCTATCATCAGATTGAAAAAAGCACCTGCCTAACTCAGGAATAATGTTTAATCGATCGACACAGACGGATCCCGATATGGGCAAATAAAACCAGGCTGGTCTATCGTCATGGCCTCACGAAACAGGCTCGCCCTCTTGTGAGATCTTGATTTGCAGAAAATAAGATGACTATATGGAAGGTTACCTTAAGGGCTAGTTTAGGAATTTCCCTGCTGAAATATTTTTAAGTGAACACGGGCAACAGTGTGCATGTACCCTCCTGCCCTCACGTAACGATCTGATGCAGCTGCCTTGATGTGATAGAGCGCCTCGCTTTTTCGATTGAGCACACCCAAATACAAACCAACATACAGGTGGGCGTAAAACTTTGATCGACCTCCGTTACTGCCTATATCCAGTACCCTGTCAGGGCTGAGTACACCTTGGAACATCTGGTAAATCTCTCGCATCGGAACACGTAAGTCTGTCCCCACTGGCAAAAGAGTTGCCCTTGCCTTTTCGACCGATTCTCCACGTGCCACACAGAGAAAGTGCCAGGCTGCATTTTCCACATCGTTGGGGTTCACGGTACGATGAGATTCAAACTGCTGGCGACAATCACTATAACGACCTACGTAATATAGGGCGATTCCTCGCTGCCAGAGATAAGGGGCCTTGCTAGGCATGAGTTTGGCTACACTATCAAACTCGGTAACTGACTCTACTAGACGGCCACCCTGAAAATGGGCAACGGCACGATTGAAGGCATCCTCCCTTCCCGACTGAGCATTGATGGCTACAGGTAACGCAAACATAGCAAAAATGGTAAAAAAATGGCGTATTCGGATTAGGGTAGGCAACGGGATGAAAACCGGCATTCTAGCCTCTTTTCAGCGGCGGAGATTAAAACATGCAAGGGTATTTTCGTTTCGTACATATAGAAATCTATCAGCAATTGCTGGGTAAGCCCGAACTGGCGGCGGTAGGATTTTGGCACGAACCAGGGGCCGGAAGGCATCAGGCGAAGCTGCTGCTATAATTAGCTCACCGCTTTCACGCAAGATTAGCAATCTATCACTAACGAGCGTCACCGTACCAGCACGAAACCGGTTCTCACTCCAGCGGACCTTGCCAGTTGCCAGCTCAACCGCTCGGAAACTCGGGCCGAACTCCTGGCGCCCATGAAATCCATACAAATATCCTTTGTGGTGTATGCTGGTCGCATAGTGATTAGATAGCACCTCATCAGATGCCCATAGGTCGATGAGGTTCGAGCCATCCACGCGTAGTACTGCTGCCCCCGGTCCGTACTCAGCTGAAATGAAAACTAAATCTCCAATTACCAGTGGTGTCGCCACATTGACCGATGATGCCTGTCGGGCCCGCCACCGCCGCCGGAAATGCACGGCTCCTGTCACCGGATCAAGGCCAACAAGGTTGTTGCGCGTGAGAAAAATTGCGGATCGGCGACCAAGAATTGTCATGGCAGTCGCCGACGAATAGCTCGCCTCGTCGTCGGTGGCCGTCCAGAGCACCTTACCATTTTTTGCATTAAAGGCAACAATACCAGCATTTCTGCCGCCGATGTTAGCCAGAAGCCTCCCATCTTCGACCAGTGGAGAGCCTGCGGCACCAAAAAATCCTTTTGGCACGTTGAACCGCGCCCTAGTGTCTTCGCTCCAGATCCGTTTGCCATCCGCTAGGCTGATTGCATGAAGCTGTCCTTCTGCTCCAAACGTGTATATAACGTCATCCACCACGACAGGTACGGCTCGTGGCCCTTCGTCAAATCCAAAATCATCATGATACGAGGTAGGATAAGAATATCGCCATTGACTTGCTCCCGTGCGGGCATCAAGAGCTTCAACAACTTCTTTGTCAGACACTCGATGAAATAGGATCAGTCGACCTTGAGCAACCACCGGCCCACTGAACCCAGCACCTACAGGCTTGCGCCAGACCTCACGCGGTCGGCCTAGATGCCAGGTATCCGTAAGCACCGAATTACTTGAGGCACCATTCCGTTCTGGTCCGAGAAACTGCGGCCAGTCCTCAGCAGTGGTCTGAATCGTAACAGCGAGTGCAAGGACAGCTAATAGCATCAGCTGATTTCGGATGAGCATGTTTGAGTATTAAAATACAATCGAAATTACCTGCAAATTCGCCCACATCCTTCCTGCATTCTAAGGTGAAAGGTTTTGGGACTCATGGTAGCCTTTTTTACTCTTGAGCAAGGAGCTTCCCTTAGTTCGATTCTCATAGGAAGTAATCAGATAGGTGGCCAACAATACCAGCAACCCTCCTATTACCATGGGGGGTGTTATTTTTTCCTTTAACACAATGGTGGATTGAAGGACACCAAACACGGGGAGAAGGTAGATGGAGACAGAGAGTTGAGTGACTTCGAACTTGGTCAACATCCAGACAAACAAGGTCACTCCCAATCCCCACGTCAACACGCTCAAGACGCCAATGGAAATCCATGTAGCTAATCCAAAGGTCAGAAAATTTGACATACCTTCCGGCTCAATCCATACCAACAGGCCAGCAGAGAAAACTAATGCCAGAAGGTACCCGTACAACACCACCTGCAAAGGAGTGTAGTCGGTCATGAGTTTCTTGGCATACGTGTTATAGAAAGAACTTCCGCAACCACCTAGAAAGATCAGAAAGTTCCCAAAAAGATACTTCCCTTTGAAGATCCCAACAGTTTTCCATTCGAAATCAGAAATAATTAAAATGCCAGCAATGGCAGCTACGAAACTAGCCCAGCGAACCCAAGTCATCCTTTCTTTCAACAAGATACCCGCTAAAAGAACCATCTGGATGGGTATGAGAAGAGAGAGGACGGAGCCATTAATTGCTAGAGAGCGGTCAAGCCCCCACCCTACAATGATAGAGGAAGTTAGAATGCCAAACACACTAAGAGCAGTAAATCGGAGCCAGTTGCCCAGGCCGTCCTTTTTTGTGCTAGAACCGGCCAATTTTAGATTGAGTTTACGTTTTTCATAGAGAAAAAAAGGAAAGACCACAACAGAGGCAAATAAAAACACCCAGAAGGTTACCGTGACTGGCCCAGCTTGGGAAACTGCAACCTTGGTAGCCGGCATCGTAGCAGCCCAAAGGAAATTGATAAAAACAAGAAGACACAAATAGAAAATCTTATGCATTTTTCATCCTTCGCTAAGAACCTTCTCCGAGCCTTGTCACAGACTTCTACCAGGAATGCTTTCTGTCGGAAAAGGTATGATTATGATTTCCCATAGGACTTACTTCAGCGAGGTCAAGAGCTGGGAACCATTCTCATCTCATGCCTGCAAGATTTCAATCACTTCTTGGTCGGGTCCCAAAAAATAGCAGAAGCGTGCCCCGGGCAAATGGGGATGCTGTTGGGAAAGAGTCGCCGGGACGGACAAAAATTCAATCCCTTTCTCCTCTAATTCTTTGTAAGTTTTTTCGATCTCATCTACTTGAAAACATATATGCTTCCATCCCCCGTCATTGGCCTTTGCATCTTTCGGTACCGGTCTGCCTTCAGGGTGCACGTACTGAAAAGTCTCAATAAGCCCAGGGTTGTTCGGAAGCTTAAAATAAGTAGCCAAAACCTTAGTGTCCTTGAGGTCCACCCCGCGTGAAAATTCTGGATCTTCAATGACGGTTTCCATTGCAATCTCTAGGCCAAGGCGGTGATTATAAAACTCCTTCGTCTTTTCCATGTCGGAAACAATCAAGTTAAAATGATGTAGGCTGGTAAACATTTAGATTTTTCTCCTTATGGATATGTTAGAAACTGGAGTTCATTGGAATTAAGGGGCCTCCAAACACCCCCGCCCTAATCCAAATCGCTCTTACGACTCCAGTTTACACTCGAGAACCTAAATAACAAACTCACCCAGGATAAATTCACAGATGTTGAGATTAAGCTACTTAGAAGGCAGTGTTTGTTAATATTTCACAGATGCTTTCTTGTCCTCGTAGTGAGGTTTGCAACCCGAAATAAACGTCCTGCATGCCAAGCCTATATGGTACAGTCTACTCACCTCAACACCTCAATTTGAATGGAGCTTTCTATGAGTAAACCTATTACGGATGTAGACAAACAGCAAATGAAAGAATGGCTTGATGCCTGGGTAAAAGGAGAGCTTTCAGGTGATGCGGCTACACTTGGAGCTCTCTGTACTGAAGATGTGATTTTCCTGCCCCCTGATGCAGAAATCGTGCGAGGGAAAGCCGCAGTCCAGGAATTCTACGAAACTCTGTTCAAGGCACACAAAGTAACTACGCTCGTTCCAGGTGTGGTCGGAAACTTTGGCGTGGAAGGACTAGCCTACAATGTAAATCACTTCACGTTGGCAGTGGAACCTCCAAACGCCTCCTTTATGCCTAGAGGTAAAGCTATATTGGTCCTCGAGAAGGGGTCCGACGGCTCCTGGAAGTGTTGTGCAGCCTGTTGGAACAGTAGTCCATCAAAAACAACGACGACACAACAGTGATGATGTAACTGCGCTTTGAATTCGAATGTTCTTCTCTGCCTCCAACGGAAGATTGCGGGGCAGCAACCATCGCCAATGGTAAAGAGAAGGACATTACGGTTACATTGGACAGATATTATGAAGGAAAGCTCTCACTGCCCTAGAAAAGGAAGATTTTTGATGGCAGCCCACTGAGACAAGCTTGTAACATGAATTTATATGAACCGATTTCAAAATGGTTGACGAACCCAAAAAAGACCTGACCTTTGCGGGCGCAGCTTTTGACAATTCCTATGCTAAGCTCCCAGACCATTTTTATGCTAGCGCTAGCCCAGTTCCTGTCAGCAAGCCCTCTCTAATCAAGCTAAACCATTCACTCGCTGAGGACCTTGGCTTGGATACCGAGATCCTCAGCGGTCACAGAGGCATAGCCGTATTTGCCGGCAATTTTATTCCACAGCAAGCCAGCCCAATTGCAACGGCTTATGCTGGACACCAGTTTGGTACGTTTGTATCCAAGCTTGGGGACGGGAGAGCCATTCTGCTGGGAGAAATTATTGACCCTAAGGGCATCCGCCGTGACATCCAATTAAAAGGATCCGGACCCACCCCTTTTTCTCGGGGTGGAGACGGGCGGGCACCGCTAGGCCCCGTCATCCGAGAATACATCATAAGTGAGGCAATGAATGCCCTGCGTATTCCAACCACACGTAGCTTGGCAGCGGTGGCAACTGGGGAACCCGTGTTTCGTGAGACAGCATTGCCAGGAGCTATTATCACACGTGTAGCCTCCAGCCATATTCGTATTGGTAGCTTTGAGTATTTTTCGGCGCGCGGCGATAAAAGCTCAACTCAACAGTTGGCCAATTATGTTATAAATCGCCACTTTCCTCTGCTCAAAGAAGCTAATAACCCCTACCTGGCATTACTCGAGACAGTGATGGATAGGCAATCTTCGCTCATTGCAAAATGGATGAATATTGGTTTCATTCACGGAGTCATGAATACAGATAACATGACTATTTCCGGTGAAACTATTGATTATGGTCCATGCGCGTTTATGGATACCTATTCCCCAACAACAGTCTTTAGCTCTATTGACCATCATGGCCGATATGCTTTCGGAAACCAGGCACACATAGGACTTTGGAACCTGGCCCGGTTTGCAGAAACGTTACTGCCACTTCTTGACCCTAATCTAAAAAAAGCTGTTAAGATGGCCGAATTTACAATCGCAAGCTTCCCCAATAAATTCCAAAGACATTGGCTCAATGGTATGCGAAGGAAGCTAGGGCTTTTTAAAGCAGCAGACGATGATCAATCGTTAGTAAATTCCCTGTTGGAGTTAATGGATACTCACGGCGCAGATTATACGTTAATGTTCCGAGCCCTATGCAATTACGCACAAGATGTCAAAAGTGATTTTCAAGTTCATCCCCTACTGCCAAATAACAAGGACTACCAATCATGGTCATCGAGATGGAAAGAACGATTAATTCGTGAGCCAACTCCTCCAACAGAGCGAGCTTCGGTCATGCGATCCTTCAATCCGGCTTTTATCCCTCGCAATCACCGTGTGGAACAAGCTATCCAAGCAGCCGTCGACCATGCTGATTTCTCAAAAATGGATGAATTACTTGATGTCCTCTCAAACCCTTACAAAGACCAGGAAAAGTACGCTTCTCACGCCCAACCACCCAAGCCCGAGGAACGTATCCAGCATACTTTCTGCGGAACATGAGAACTGTAGCTCTGGGTAAACACAAATTAATCAAGGAAAGCTTAGAAAGGAATTTAAGTTAGGATAGGCGACAAAAAAAGGAAAAAGTTTACTAATAAATTTGGCTCCTCGGGTAGGACTCGAACCTACAACCCTTCGGTTAACAGCCGAATGCTCTACCATTGAGCTACCGAGGAACAATGCCTTGCTATGGGTTTAGGAAAACGACTAACACAAACATTTCTTGCGTCACCCACAGCTCTAATATAAATCTATAGCACACCCCCAAAAAAACTGTCAATGGAGTAGCCTGAACTCAATTGAGGTTATACTAGCTTTATGTTTAAAAAGATTCTGATTGCTAATCGTGGTGAGATCGCCTTACGGGTAATACGTGCCTGCCGAGAGATGGGAATTAAGACCGTGGCTGTCTACTCCGAGGTAGACCGTGCTTCTGTCCATGTCCTCTACGCCGATGAGGCCTACCCTATAGGCCCGGCGGCGGCGTCAACAAGCTACCTAAGAATTGACCGTATGATCGAAGTCGCCTCTCGTTCTGGTGCGGAAGCCATCCATCCCGGATACGGATTTCTGGCTGAAAATCCATCCTTCCAGGAAGCATGTGCCGGTGCAGGGCTGGCCTTTATTGGTCCGGGGGCAAAGGCCATGCGACTTATGGGATCGAAAACAGCCTCACGCCGTACCCTGCAAGCCGCACAGGTTGAGATTGTGCCTGGTACCCATGAAAGTCTTGGTTCTTTTCGGGAGATAGAGGATGCAGCGAAGGAGATCGGTTACCCCTTAATGCTCAAGGCATCTGCAGGAGGTGGTGGAAAAGGGATGCGGCGGCTCACATCAGCCAGAGAGCTAAAATCTTCTTACCAAACGGCACGCTCAGAGGCACTGAATGCGTTCAATGACCCTGGAATCTACATTGAAAAATACATTGATCGACCTCGCCACATTGAAATTCAGGTAATCGGCGACCACCACGGGAACCTAATCTATCTTGGTGAACGTGAATGTTCATTACAGCGACGACACCAGAAGGTAATGGAAGAGTGCCCCTCTCCTATAGTAGATGAAAAAATGCGTCGTGCCATGGGCCGAGCAGCAATCCGTATTGCAAAGCTGGCTGGCTATACGAACGCAGGAACTGTTGAATTTCTTGTGGACCACAAGCGCAACTTCTATTTTCTGGAAATGAACACACGATTACAAGTGGAACACCCCGTGACGGAAATGGTCGTCGGCATCGACCTGGTCAAAGAACAGCTTAGGGTGGCTAGCGGTGAAAAACTCTCTATTCACCAACAAGATATCGTCTTGCGAGGAGCAGCGCTCGAATGTCGTCTCTACGCTGAGGACCCAGCCAATAACTTCTTCCCGTCTCCAGGACTAATTACGCGATTGCGAACTCGTTCTGGTCCTGGCATCCGTGAAGATTCAAGTATCTATGAAGGGTGGAGGGTTCCCCTGGAATATGACCCTCTACTCTCAAAGCTTATTGCTTGGGGAACCGACCGGAAAGAAGCTATTACCCGCATGCAACGTGCCCTTGAGGAATACCATCTGGAAGGTATCCAAACTAATCTTCCTTTTTTCCGATTCGTACTTATGCAACCGGAATTTCTATCTGGACAATTTGACACCCATTATGTGGATTCATTGCTCAAAAAGTACACATCTACAGAACGGAGTTTCGAAAGCTCTCAGGAAAAAGTAGCGGTGTTGGTTAGCTGCCTTGCTGACTTGAAAAAAAGAAAATCTATGCCTACCTCATCTTCCTCTATTCCTGTAAGTAGATGGAAGATTGCCGGTCAACGAGGCCTCCTCCGAGGTGAACACGAAGGGAACAGGTGGAGAAAGCTATGAAGTTTGAGATTCAACTTGGAGATCAATCCCTCCCGAAAATCACACATGTTCAAATGGAAATTAAGGAACAGAACTTACTGGCCAAACTGGGAGACCAAGTTATCAATGCTAACTGGGTAGAGTTGCAACCGGGAGTCTATTCAATCTTATTAGATGGTAGATCTTTTGAGGCATATCTTGAATCTTACAATACCGAATCGGGAAACTATCGGGTAATCGTTGATGGAAGCCCGTTTCAAGTAAGAATTGTAGATCCAAGGATTAGACGTTCCCGTTCCCGCTATGCAACTCCTTCGGAAGGAAAGCAGGAAATCCTCGCACCTATGCCAGGAAAAATTGCTCGAATATTAGTCAAGAAGGATCAATTGGTGGAGGCAAAGGAGGGACTGGTAGTAATCGAAGCCATGAAAATGCAAAATGAGATCCCATCCCCACAAAAAGGGAAAGTGAAAAAAATTTTGGTGTCTGAGGGTGACAAGGTGGAGACCGGGGCCATATTACTTGAAGTAGATCCTACGGATAACTAATTTAACTCTGTCCAATTCCCGTGAAAGTCGATAATTTTTTGTGCCAGATGATTTTCTACCTTAGCACGATTACGAAGTTGCTCCAGGTAGGCTGCTTTCAGAAGTTGCTCTTTTTCATTTTTTAGTAGACGCCGGATAGTCTCTCGCGTATTTGGGTCAGAAAGGTCGTGTTTACCCGGTTCCTGCTTATTAAGCAGTTTCAGCAGATAATAGCCACGTGAGGTTCGGATAGCCGGAGAAATCTCTCCCACCTCGAGAGATTCGATTGCTGACTTTAGCTGCCTCAACTCCGGGCTAACATCAAGTGAGGATGGCCGCACATAACCCAGGATCCCCCCAGCGGCAGAAGTATTGGGGTCTTCCGAATAATTCTCAGCCACAATCGCAAATTTCTCCCCTCCTTTTATTAAGGCCTGAAGAGCTCGAATCTTCCGCGAAGCAGAAGAGATGCTCTTGGCATCATCATTTTTGAGATTGTGGATCTGAGGGTCGGCCCGAGGGGTTACCAAAATTTGCGACAAATAGTATTCGGTTTCAGGGACGTTGAACTGCTCAGAATTACGTTTGTAATACTCGGCTGCCTCCTCATCTGTAACCTTTATCTGAGAAGTGATGTCACGTTCAAGAAGAGCTTGGATGTGGAGGTTTCTTCTGGCGGCAGTCCGGACTTCCTCCTCAGTTAATCCTTGCTCTGCAAGATTAGCAGCAAACTCCTCCGGTTCCTGCGGGTTGCGTAATTCTTCAAGCCGAGCATCAACATCCCCTTCAGATACCTGGATTCCCGATCTGTGCGCTTGCTGGACCAAGATCTCGTTCGAGATCATCTCATTCAAAATACTAAGCTTGAACCCTGCTGCATCTTCAAGGGTTCTAGCTTCCAAGTTTTGAAGCAATAAAATTTGGTAAAATTTTTCTGCTTCTTCGCGAAATATAGGTGTCCCATTTACTTCAGCCCAAAATTCCCTGTTGGAGGAGTTTGTGCAGCCAAAGCACATCATGAACAAGGTAAGCGCCAGGCATCTAATTGTCCTCTTTAGTTTACAATTCATCTTTCTTCCTTCCCGATAGATCATGCATTTAGGATTCTATTGAACTCCGCTAAATTCTTCAAGAAATCCTGTCGCTTTTTTCCCTCGACATGCAATGGTAGGAAAATTGACAAGGCTTAGGCCTTGTGCTAGCGTGCCTGAAGGGGCCAGAGGCCAACTCACCCAAAAAAAGAACCTTGATGAAAGGGAACCTTCCAGCGACGATGCCTGCATTCGAACGTTTCTTTTTTGACACCTACGGACTTACCGAAAGGGATTTGGAAGGATATCTCGGAAAGGCACTGGGAGCGGGTGGTGACTACGCCGACCTCTATTTCGAATACACCACTACCTCTTCCATCATGCTTGATGAGTCCATTATTAAGAATGCAACTGAAGGTATATCGGTAGGGTGTGGTGTAAGGGTAATCGCAGGAGACCAAACCGGTTACGCCTATACCGATGATCTCTCTCCTGATTGCATCCGTAAAGCAGCTAATATCGCTACTCACATTGCCCACGGCCCTTCGCAAGTTCACTCGATTGGCTTGACCGCCAGTCGCACACCAACCAATTACTACCCAGTAGGTCTTTCCTCTTCCAAGCAAGAGTTGAAAGAAAAATTAGAGCTTGCGAACCGGGCCAACTCCACCGCCCGAGCTCATGACCATCGCATCAAGCAGGTTCGCGTCAGTTATAGCGATCAAGAGCGACACATATTAATTGCCGGGTCTGACGGTCATCTGGTTACTGACTACCAACCGCTACTGCGCCTCTCGATATTTTGCATCGCACAGTCAGATGACGGAAAAGATCGTAGGGAATCAGGAACTAGCGGTGGGGGAGGGCGAGTCGGAATTGAATTTTTCGAAGGGGATAAAACACCAGAGTACTTCGCCCGCGAGGCAGCTCGACAAGCTATCGTACAACTCGACGCCAAGGAAGCGCCTGCAGGGGAAATGGAAGTGGTGCTTGGTCCTGGCTGGCCTGGAATCCTCTTGCACGAAGCCATTGGGCACGGCCTGGAAGCCGACTTCAACCGCAAAGGTCTTTCGGCCTTCAGCGGACAAATGGGGCAGCGAGTAGCCTCCGATATCTGTACAGTAGTAGATGACGGTACGATCCCTAATCGGCGAGGGTCCCTTAATGTAGATGATGAAGGCACTCCAACTCAGAGAAATACTTTAATTGAGAAAGGCATCCTTCGAGGGTACCTCCAAGATAAAATGAGCAGTCGGCTGATGAAGACACCCCTCACAGGTAGCGGCCGCCGTGAGAGCTATGCCCACATTCCTATGCCACGTATGACTAATACCTATATGCTTGCAGGAAAATCCACCCCAGAAGAAATAATAGCTTCCGTCCCACGAGGAATCTATGCCGCCCACTTCGGAGGAGGACAAGTGGATATCACGAACGGAAAGTTCGTCTTTTCAGCCTCAGAAGCCTACATGATCGAAAATGGCAAGATTGCCCAGCCGATTCGGGGTGCTACGCTGATTGGGGATGGCCCAACTGCGCTGACCCGTGTTACTGCAGTTGGGAATGATTTGAGTCTCGACGAGGGGGTAGGAACCTGCGGGAAAGAAGGGCAGAACGTTCCGGTTGGCGTAGGCTTGCCAACCATCAAACTAAGCCGATTAACCTTGGGAGGAACCGGATTGGTAACTGGCTAAGGCTTGCGATCTTACATCAAACTCCAGCTGGAACTAAGACATTTGACAATGGAAAATAAAAACCTCGAAGATTTGGCCCGGGACGTCGTAGAAGGGGCAATGAAGATGAGTGCATCCGGAGCTGAAGTCACACTTCAGGAAAAGGAAAAATTCTCAACTACCGTTCGCCTGGGAAAAGTAGAAAGCCTAAAAGAATCAGCTGTGAAAGGACTAGGGCTCCGTCTGCTATGGGGAACTCGCAGCGCGAGCTCCTACACAAGTGATTTCTCATCCAGCTCCCTCTCGCGCCTGATGGAGAGAACTTTGGCGATGGCACAGGCCACCTCCGAAGACCCAGCTGGAGCCATGCCCGACCGCAATCTAATGGCAACTGAACTTCCTGATCTTAATCTCTATGCTCCTGACATAAATAGAATGAGCACAGAACAAAAAATTGAGCTTGCCCGCTGCGCTGAAGAAACAGCACTTGCGGCCAACCCAAAAATTGTTAATTCAGAAGGTTCCTCATTCGATTCAGTCTCTGGAACACAGGTGCTGGCTAACTCCCTAGGGTTTCTCGGTAGCTATCGATTCTCTTCTTGTTCAGTGGCAACAGCACCGCTAGCTGAGCACAATGGCAGCAAGCAGCGCGACTTCTGGTATTCAATATCTCGTTCATTGGCTAAACTTGATAGCCCAGAATCAGTGGGTCGGGAAGCTGCCCGACGAGTCTTGCGTCGATTAGGTGCAAAAAAGGTAAAAACCTCTCAAGTGCCGATTGTTTTTGACCCAGAGACGGCACGCTCCCTAGTAGGACATCTCTTCGAGGCAGCACGGGGTGACGCCATCTACCGTAGCGCTTCATTTTTAACAGGAAAATTAGGAAGTCAACTGGCTCCGGAATATATTAATTTGCTCGACGATGGCCGACAGCCTGGAGGATTTGGCTCTCGTCCATTTGATGACGAAGGAGTGGCAAGTCGAACTACACCATTAATCGAAAAAGGGAGGCTCTCAAACTACCTTCTTAACTGCTACAGTGCCCGAAAGCTCGGAAAAGAGACCACTGCTAATGCAAGCCGTGGACTATCTGGCCCAACTGTAGTGGGACCAAGCAATCTCTACTTGAAACCCGGAAAGGTTAACCCTAAAGATATCATCCGCTCGGTAGAGCGGGGGTTTTTCGTGACTGAGCTTATGGGTTTCGGCACAAATATTGTCACAGGTGATTACTCTCGGGGCGCGGCAGGACTATGGATAGAAAAAGGGGAATTAACCCATCCGGTTGAAGAAGTGACGGTTGCAGGAAATCTGATCGACATGCTCTTAAATATTGAAGAGGTGGGTAATGATCTTTTGTTTCGGAACTCGATCGCGTCCCCCACGCTATTAATCACCGGCATGACCGTAGCAGGCGCATAACCAACCTAGATCCCTGTCTTTAGCTGTTCTAGTTTTCGCCATTCATGATGACACCTTCTTCCGTGGCTCCCCCGCTAGGTTCAAGTCTGCGCCCAACGACCGGTGCCATAGACTGGATCGCCTTCAATAAAAGCTTCAATTGTGGGAAAGTTAAAGACTGTGGGCCGTCTGACATAGCATGCTCGGGGTCAGGATGCACTTCAACCATTAACCCATCGGCCCCAGCTCCAAGCGCGGCAAGAGACATTGGGTGCACATAATTCCGAACCCCAGTTCCATGGCTCGGATCAACAATGACCGGCAGATGCGTCAACTCCTTTAGCACCGGGACAGCATTGAGGTCAAGCGTGTTCCTTGTTTTGGTTTCGAAAGTACGAATCCCTCGCTCACAGAGCATAACCCTTTGATTTTTTCCCATTATGTATTCCGCACTCATCAGCCATTCCTCAATAAGGCAGGCAAAACCTCTCTTAAGGAGTACAGGTCTGTCTATTTCAGCAACCGCTTTAAGCAAATCATAATTTTGCATATTGCGAGCCCCAATCTGCAAGACGTCCGCGTAGCGCGCTACCAACTCAACTTTGTCAGGAGTCATTACTTCTGTAACAATTTTCATCCCAGTCAGATCTCGCGCTTCAGCCAAGATTTTTAACCCTTCCTCTCCCATTCCTTGAAAAGCATAAGGCGAGCTACGAGGCTTAAACGCCCCACCTCTCAACCAAGTAACCCCCATAGCAGAAAGTTGCTTTGCTGTTTCTAGCATCATTTTCCGATTTTCAACTGAACACGGTCCCGCCATGACAATAAAGTTTGGGGTCCCAACAAGGGTATCGTGCACTTTAAAGTTGGGAGCTAATCCAGATTCTCTTGATGAAATCTTGTACGGCTTAGAAACCCGCAGAACTTCCAACACGGCTGGGTGATTTTTGAATTCAGCTTCATCAAAACTGAGAGTTCCAATTACAGCAATGACCGACCGCTCCTCACCTCTGATTGTGCGAGTTTGGGTACCAAAGCTGTGCAACTTCTCTTCGAGTTCTTTAATTTCTTTGTCAGAAATATCTCGACGTAACACAAGTATCATTTCAAGCCTCCAGCTGGATAAGAGAAAGATATAAAGGGGGTTGCCGCCGTTTT
>CAZSDV010000040.1:0-6687 GCA_964605715.1 uncultured Acidobacteriota bacterium | reverse complement strand
AGGGGCCGTAAATCGATGACAAAACCATCTCAACATGACGGTTTTATTCTATCCTCATATTTAACCCCAGGCAAGCAACAAATAGGCGGTTACTATAGCAAGAAGAGGAGAAGCTATACGCTCACATAGATCACTAAACATCTTGCCGCTTTGATGTTTTATTACTTCTCTAATCGATAAAATTAAGGAAAGTATTGATCTATGGAAGTTTCAGGTAAGAGGCATTAGCGATCAATATCCAATTAACACTTGACGTAATTGGCCAAATCCGTTACAAGTGGCCGAACCTGCAAATATAAATGAACCTCAACTAGAGAAAGACTGGGGGCGGATAACCGAGTGGCCGAAGTCAGACTTCAAGAGGGCGAAAACCTAGAAGGGGCACTTCGCCGTTTCAAGCGTAAAGTACAACAAGAAGACATCATTAAAGAGATTAAGCGACATTCTTATTACTTGAAACCCGGCGAAAAGAAGCGAGTAAAGCAAGCGCTAGCGAGAAAAAGATTACGGAAGAAAGCAAGGCAGAGTCGTGGTAGGTTTTCCTAGATCCTTCTCGTGTAGTTTTGCGCTTTAATCTCGGGATCAGATGTCATCCTACCAGAAATCCTCCCGGAAAAAGTGTAGCGTGGAAGGCTGAATAGGCTTGCCCCCACAGTGTCAATTCTCATGTCGTTTTCCAGCATGCTGGTTGCTTAAAGCCGTTGATTATGAAAGATTGTGTGGTCCGCCAGGAACTCCCCTTGTAGATTACAACTCAGTGTAATAATGGCAACCTACCCAGTCCGGTCGGAAAATTGACCTCAAAAGTACGGAGGGTTTTGTCGCCACTCTCCATGATCAGCGCTCTAGAATTTCTGAGAGACTCCACTAACTCCATCCCTCGCTTTGGACCAAGAACACTGACAGCAGTAGCAAGGCTGTCCGCAAGGCTCCCGCTCGAAGCTATCACCGTAGTGCCGCTAGGACCGAGTGTAAACTGTCCCGTCCGTGGGTCTAGAACGTGAGAATAACGCTTTCCGTTAATCTCGAAGAATTGCTCAGCATCACCTGAGGTTGCAACCGCAACACCATGTAAAATCAAGTTGCGGGCTGATTGTGATTCACTCGACCAGAGTGAGTCAAGGGGGCCAAGTGGCACTATGCTGATTTTCCAGCCATTCCTTCTCGGTGGTGGCAAACCGAGTACAACATCACCACCAGCATCGACCAGTGCACGCGTTATGCCGTGGTCCTTGAGAACCTCTAATGCCTTGTCTGCCGCATAGCCCTTAGCAATACCTCCAAGGTCAAGTTGCATGCCAGGAAAAAACAATTCCGCCGTGGAGGCCTTTGGGTTAAGCCTCATCTTTTTGAACCCAACCAAATCCCTCGCCTGTGCCAAGGCTCTCGAATCCGGCATTTTCTTATCTTGGCGTGCCCTACGCCACAACCTAACCAGGGGGCCGATTGTGACATCAAAAGCTCCTTCGGTTATGGAGGCAAGTTGTTGGGATTGCGAGAGGACACGAAAAAGATCTTCATTGATTCGAACTGGCCCAGTGCCAGCGCGGGCGGCTAGCCTCATCAATTCACTGTCTGGGTCATAATCGCTCATGGTATCATCAAGTCGGGCAATCCTACAGAACGCTGCCCTGCAAGCCTCCTTTGCCGAATTTTCATCACTCGCGTAGAGAACAATGCGAAATCTGGTACCCATATGAGGTTCAGTAAACTCGAATCTCTTAAGGGTTGGTCCCGACAAAAGGAGTATCGTGATCCCAACTAATACGGATAACGAAATTAGCCACTGACTACGGAAATGCATTTGATCACCTCACTCTCTCAACCAGGGTGCTATCATTTTACCCTAGCAAAACCAACCTCAAGATATATCCCATACTCAGGAGTGTAGAGTTTGCGAAAATCAATCCTAGTAATAACCTATCTGGCAGCTGGGATATGGGCTTGGACTGCCACGTCTTCTTCCCGAATCACGGACACTGAATCCTCCGGACCCGCAACAGAGATGAACCCTTATATCGAAACCATTCCGGATACCAAGACCTCTTTTGAAATGATTCCCATTTCAGGAGGCACGTTCATTATGGGAAGTCCTCCTACCGAAATCGGCCGAAGCGAAGATGAAGGACCCCAACATAAGGTAAAAATTCTCCCATTTTGGATGGGAAAAACAGAAGTGAGGTGGGAAGAATACGACTGGTTTGCTTTCAGTCGGAAGCTTCCACAGGCTCAAAGGGATGATGACTTGGATAACGTAGCTCAACCTGACGCAATCTCCCGACCCACGCCCCCTTATTCAGATGAAACCTTCGGCTACGGCCGGGGTAACCTGCCAGCCATTTCCATTGGCCACCATGCCGCCATGGAGTACACGCGCTGGCTCTCATCCAGAACTGGAAAAACTTATCGTCTCCCAACAGAGGCTGAATGGGAATACGCCTGCCGCGCTGGAACCAAAACAGCATACCATTTTGGTGATGACCAGTCGATTCTAGGAAGATACGCATGGTTTAAGGGAAATTCCGACAGTCAACCACAAAAGGTTGGGATGAAAAAAATGAATCCTTGGGGACTCCATGATATGCATGGAAATGTGGCTGAATGGGTCCTAGACGTCTATGACAAGCATTTTTACAAAAAATTCAATCTAAAAACAACACTTCTCTCCCCTGTATTAATTCCCACCAATGAAAAATATCCCCACCCGGTACGCGGCGGCTCCTGGAATGACGAACCTCAGATCCATCGTTCAGCCGCTCGCCGCTTCTCGAATGATAACTGGAATATGAGAGATCCTCAGTTACCTCAAAGCATCTGGTGGCACACCGAAGCCATTTTTGTTGGTTTCCGCGTGGTCAGGCCATTCAAAGAACAAGAAAATCTTCGTGGGCTGCGATCGAAGGTAAAGAAATTTGACTGGTAAATAGGTCTTTTTCTGATCTGACCTTGTGTCATGATGGGAAAATATTTTGTGATTAGTTCAGAGAAATCCCCAGAGAAACTAGAATCTGAAGGTGATTTCGATCTGAATGCATTATGATGGAACATGAAGCAGGGTGTATCTGCACAAAACCATTACTAGAGTGGCTCCCGTTGCTCAGTGTCCCTAAAAGACCGAATTACTAGATCCCACGGAAGCCCAACGGACATGAAACTATTGTCTGGGGAGGATAAATATGGGGAAGTTTAAAAAAAATCAGCCACTTGGCTCCTCGCGTCGAGATTTCCTAAGAAATTCGACTCTGACTGCCGTAGGTGGTGCAATGGCATCTCAATTGGCTTTTGCTCCACCAGTTCATCCAGCGGGAAGTGACACTGTCAAGGTCGGCCTCGTTGGCTGCGGAGGTCGAGGAACAGGAGCTGTTGACAATGCGCTCCAGGCTGCAACCAACGTCAAGTTAGTGGCAATGGGAGATGTCTTCCCTGATCGCATCGAATCAAGCTTGGGTAGACTCCAGAAGCGCAACCTCAAAGGCTTGGATGTACCGAAGGAGCGCCAATTTGTCGGCTTTGATGCCTATCGGAAGGTGATCGAAAGCGACATAGATTACGTCATCCTGGCAACACCACCTGGCTTCCGACCCGCCCACTTGAAAGCAGCTGTGTCAGCAGGAAGGAACATCTTCACTGAAAAACCGGTTGCTGTGGACAGCCCTGGCATACGCACATGCCTGGAACTTCATGAAGAAGCAAACCGGAAGAAGTTAAACATTGTTGCTGGCACACAACGTCGACACCAGACAGGATACCTTGAAACACTAAAGAGAATTCATGATGGAGCTATCGGGAATATTGTAGCTGCTCGCTGCTATTGGAACATGGGAGACCTGTGGGTGAAACCACGAATGGCAGGTTGGAGCGACATGGAATGGCAAATCCGTAACTGGCTCTACTTCACCTGGCTCTCGGGCGACCATATCGTTGAACAGCACGTTCATAATCTAGATGTTGTTAACTGGGCCAAGGGAACTCACCCGGTTCGGGCTATGGGCATGGGTGGAAGACAGGTACGAACCAGTCCCGCTTACGGCCATATCTTTGATCACTTTGCGATCGACTATGAATATGAGGACGGCATGCACTTAATGAGTATGTGCCGACAGATTCTAGGCTGCGAGCGAAATGTCTCGGAAGCACTCACCGGCGATAGTGGATTTTGCCAAGCTAATCGCTACTTGATTCGTGGAGGTAAGGATTGGAAACTGGAAGTCAAGGACAATAACCCTTACGTGCAAGAACATACAGACCTAATTGCTCACATCAGGTCTGGAAAACACATCAATGAGCTGAAAGCTATTGCAGAAAGTACGATGACGGCGATTATGGGAAGAATGTCAGCCTATTCCGGCAAGGTCATTACCTGGGACCAAGCGTTAAATGCCACCCAGAGCCTGGCTCCAGCCCATCTGGAATGGGGTGACCTGAAGGTTCCACCGGTAGCGGTCCCTGGGCAGGCGGAGCTAGCTTAGGAGAAATGTCTGACCGAAAGACAAATAACCTTAGAGCGCCTTGAGGATATGATTTTCAAACGAAAAATCATATCCTCGGGACTTTTTATTGCCAGAGGCCAAGCTGACGGTGCCGAAAAAAAGTCGGGCATTTTCAAGTCAACGCCCATGGCTTTAGGTGGAGCGTGAGGTTAGGACGGGATACCGTCGAAAAAGAAGTATTACGACAACAAACCCCAAAAAGCCGATCAACCCCAGAATCCAGAGTGTTAGGTATAATCCAAATCTTTCAGCAAGCATTCCTGTTGGGGTGATCCAAATTGCCGCCATTCCCCAACTTGCCCCCATAACAATGCTTGAAATCGTCCCGACCCGCTTAGGAAAACTACGCTGACTAATCGCGATCAAAATAGGTACACCAGTAAAAATGAAATAGCCTCCTAAGCCAAAGCAAGCAATGCCCACAATGGAAGGTCCCGAAAGAAGATATCCGAAAAAGAGGGGAATGGGGATCAGAAAGGAAGAAAACAAAACTCCTTTTTCTCCGATACGCTCAGCCCAGTGCCCTCCAGTCAGTCCGCCGGTGCCTCCTGCAAGGTAAAAGACAAACAAAGTCAGGCCGATTGTAGGCAACGAAATATCGATTTCGGTCAGGTAAAGTGGAACAAAAGTATGAAAGCCTAGAATGATAAATGCTCGAATCATGGACATAATTCCCAAGCCAATAAGCAATCCATAGCCTGTTGCCATTACCTCTTTCTTCTGGAAATTTTGTCCGTCAGGTACAGGTTTTCCATGAATGTACCGGCGCGTAAGGAAGGCAACAAAAAATCCAAAACCTAAAGCATAAGGGGTGGCAGACAGGCCACCCCAATCCACTAGTCCGGATGCTACCAATGCTCCCACAGCCACACCCATCGTTCCACCAGTGACAAAGATAGACATACCAACGCTGTGCCGAGTGCCACTCTCAAGCGCTGCTAGAGATGCACCGTAAGGATGGAAAGCGGCAACACTAAGGCCACCTGCAGCAACCAAAAAGATTAGGCTAGTATAACTTGGCATGATGCCGAGGCAGCTTAGTGTGGCTGCAGCAAGCATCGGAGAAAGGGCTACCAAGTACACACTGCGCCACCTATCAAACAATACCCCAAAAAATGTTTGTGAAAACGAGGCTGAAAGCGAGAAGGTGGAAACAAGGATCGCTGCCTCAGTCAAAGTAAAACCTATAACCTGCTGCAAAACCGGAACTAGCACTGGAACAAAACCAGCATAGAAATCTACGGTAAAGTGGCCCACCGTGAGCATCACAATTTTGGATAGCCTAAATTCGTTCCTTGAAATCATAATATTTTGTCTTTTAAGGGGTAACCTATGATGAACGGCTGCGCAAAATGAGTAGCTTCCCCGGAAACCATGTCACCATCAGCCCGGAGACACAACCCGGCTGCACCACCTGACTTAGTGCTCTCTAAAGAAAGGGCCGTCTTAAGCTAAAGAAAGTGGCAGCTCATAGCTCAACCCTTGCAGGATCCCAGATGGTCATCGCAATAGGCTGGTGAGGATGTCTCGTTTCTTGCGATTACTCACTTAAGAAAACTTTTCGGCAGTAGAATACCTTAGAACTCTATCATAGAAAAGATTGCCATTTTGAACTGAATCATCCAAACTCGGCACCTGTGTGGCAATTTTCAGCCATCTGGATGTCACTTCCCTGTCAGAGTAGAATTAATGAAAGAATACCATTCTCAAGGGTTGAGTGTTCCCAGTATAGTTAATACAATAGAGGCGAGATGAGCTCTTTTAGTATTTTAAACTTCGGGTGCCGCGTCAACCAGGCTGACGGGGCCGCACTTCAAAAACAAATGCTCGACGAAGGATGGCAAGAGGCATCGGAGCCTAGAAACTGTGACATCGCCCTGCTTAATACTTGCACGGTAACTGCCACTGCCGACGCTGAGCTTCGAAAAGTTGTTCGCAGAATTCATCGGCAAAATCCAAAATGTAAAATATTGATTACAGGATGTTACGCCCAGCGCGCACCCGTTGAGCTTGCCGCACTTGACGGAGTTCAATGGGTGGTAGGAAATTCACATAAACACAAAATTCGTCAATTACTTCAAAAGTCACTATTAAAGGATAGCGTAGCTGCACCATCCCAACGCCTGAGTTTTCTTGATCCAACTATTTCTCCTGAGACGCCAAGGGAAAAAATCCTGGTGGGGAACATTTTTGAGCA
>CAZSDV010000039.1:0-21398 GCA_964605715.1 uncultured Acidobacteriota bacterium | reverse complement strand
AGCCAAATGCCCACCCAGAATATTTTTTTGGGTCGACACCTCCTGCACGCAGGACGCTTGGATGAACCATGCCACATCCCATAACTTCAATCCACCCGCTTTGCTTGCAGACCCGACAGCCCTTCCTATTGCAGAAGAGGCAACTAATGGCCATTTCAGCACTGGGTTCAGTGAAAGGAAAGAAGCTGGGATGGAAACTGGTCTTCACCTTCTCCCCAAAGAATTTTTTGATGAAGTAATCCAACACTCCTTTCAGGTCTGCAAAATTGGTATCGTGGTTAATGGCCAGGCCTTCAATTTGATGGAACATGGGTGAGTGAGTGGCATCAGAGCTGTCACGACGATAGACTTTACCAGGAACAATGATATGGAGGGGCGGTTTTTTAATTTTCTCCATTGCGCGAATTTGCACTGGTGAGGTGTGCGTTCGAAGGACAGTTTCTGCGTTCACATACAGAGTATCTTGGTCATCGCGGGCTGGGTGGGTTTCAGGGATATTTAGAGCCTCAAAATTGTAATAAGAGGTCTCTATTTCAGGTCCGGTTTCTATAGAGAAACCTAGGTTAATAAAAATATCTTCAATTTCACGCTGAACTTTGGTGACAGGATGAATTGATCCTAGCGTTCGAACTCGCCCAGGCAAAGTTAAGTCAAAATTCTCAGGGAGTGATGCCGCTGTTTGAATTGAGATTGAATGAGTCTTATCAGCCAAGGGCTTTGTAGCTTTAATGACGGGAGTCATGGAGTCATGGAGTCGGTTGATTTCAACTGAAGTCACGAGCGTTCTTAACTTGTTAAATGAGTGGCCTGCAATCGGCTTGAGCGAAGGACTAGCTAACTTTAGCCAGTTTTCATTGATACTGGTAATCAAGCCATTTTTGCGTGCAAGCCAGCGGTCGCGTAATGCCTTGATGGTAGCTTCCTGTGCAGCAGGATCAGAGGGGGGACTCTCAATTAAGCTGCTGCGTTCGGCATTAAGTTGGGCTTGCACCTCGTCGAAAAGCTTTTCGACTGCTGAAGGGTGGTCTACCCCCAAAGCTTCAAAGGTTTTTCTGGTTTTCTCTTCGAGCGATGAGGCCATGGGCTAAGGCGGAAGGCGAATGGCGTGAGTGTCAGCTCTAAAGCTATAAGATTAGGCTGAGAGCGCCGATTTTACCTTCTCGGCAATTTCCGCAAAATCTTTCGGATTTTTGACAGCCATATCGGCTAAGATTTTGCGGTTTAAGACAATTTGCAGTTTACTCAGCCCGTGCATGAATTGGCTGTAGGTGAGTTGGTTCAGACGGGCCCCGGCTCCGATGCGCACTATCCAGAGTCGGCGAAACTGCCGCTTGCGGACGCGGCGGTCACGGTAGGAGAATCGCCCGGCGCGGTCAGATGCTTCTTTGGCAAACTTGTACAGTTTGCTTTTTTTAAGATAGTACCCTTTAGTGAGGCTGAGTACCTTTTTTCGCCGGTTTCGGCGATGCGTTCCACGCTTAACGCGAGGCATGGTTTGTATTTACTCCTTTAGGAATCCTTAATTTTAATTCAGTCCAGGCCCTCTCCTTGCTCACATAGACCATTAGGCGTTAGGAAGCAAGGCGCTGATGCGATGATGGTCTGAGGCAGTTACCAGGGCAGATTTACGAAGCTTTCGTTTTTGTTTACTGGTTTTTGAAGTCAGAATATGTCTCATTGACGCTTGGTGGCGGACAATTTTTCCCGAACCTGTAACCTTGAAGCGCTTTGCTGCACCCCGATGAGTTTTCTGTTTTAGTTTTGGCAACCTGTCCTCCCACATTATTTGCAAGCAAATGCTAGCAGCTTTGTTCAGTTCGCCGTATTGGTCCCTTTGCCGCCTGTTATTTTTTTGGGTGCCATTACAGCAGAAAGGTTAGGTCCCTCCTGTTTCGGTCGGGTTTCAACGTTTGCTACCTCCTCTAGTTCTTTCAGGAGGCGATTTATCATGTCCCAACCAATTTCTTTGTGCGCCCGTTCGCGGCCACGGAACATGATCGTGGCCTTAACCTTATCTCCATCCCCTAGGAAGCCAATGATTCGTTTCTTCTTGATCATGAAGTCATGAGCCGAGGTTCGGGGACGGAACTTGACTTCCTTTACCTCAATTGACTTCTGATGTTTGCGGGCTTCATGTTCCCGCTTGTTCATCTGGTAGAGGTATTTCCCGTAGTCTAGTATGCGACATACTGGAGGCTTAGCGTTTGCCGCGATCTCTACCAGGTCCAAACCTTTTTCGCGGGCCAATTTCAAGCCTTCGTGAGGAGGCACGATCCCGAGCTGATTGCCTTCGTCGTCGATTAGCCGCACCTCGCGTGCTCGGATTCTTTCGTTTATTCTTGTAAATCGATGACCTATGGTACCACTCTCCTAGGTAGTCGTTTCTGAACTTTTCTTTTTAGGGCCGCTCTCAGCGGCAGATATTTTATAATCTTGTATAACCTAAGTTAACCGACAGAGTGGGATTTGCGCAACTGTTCAAGTAATTTGACAAAATCTTCTATCGATTGACTGTTAATATCGCCCTGTCCCCGACGGCGAACGGCAACGCTCTGGCTTTCTTCCTCACGCCCACCTACAACCAAGGTAAAGGGAATCTTGTTCAGTTGAGCATCTCGAATTCTTGCATTCAGCTTCTCATTTCGCTCGTCCAGGTGTATGCGGAACCTGCTTTGGCGTAGCTGTTTTGCAACCTGCCGGGCATAGGAAGCTTGTTTTTCGCTTACCGGTAGAACCGCGACTTGGATGGGAGCTAACCAAACAGGGAAGTTTCCTTCGTATTGTTCGATCAGGATTCCCAAAAACCTTTCTACCGAACCCAGGAGAGCCCGGTGAACCATTAAGGGTCGGTGGGCCCGGCCATCCGGGCCAATATACTCCAAACCGAAGCGTACCGGAAGATTGAAATCATATTGGATAGTGGAAAGTTGCCAAGCTCGCCCCAGAGCATCCACCAGCTTGATATCAATTTTTGGGCCGTAGAATGCCGCTTCCCCCTTTAACGATACGTAGGCAATATCACGCGATTTGAGCACCTTACGGAGCGTGTTTTCAGCAGATTGCCATTCAGTAGGATTGCCAGTGTAATCACCTGGGGTATCTGGGTCACGAAGTGAAAGCTCCACTTCGTACTTTTCAAATCCGAAAGTTCGCAAAATTTTTAGTGCGAGATCAACGCAGGAACCAACCTCTTTCTCGATGGTTTCTGGAGTGGCAAAGATGTGGGCGTCGTCCTGAGTAAAGCCACGAACACGTAAAAGGCCATGCATGACACCAGATCGTTCATAGCGATACACGGTACCAAATTCAGCCAATCTCATTGGCAGTTCGCGGTAGCTGCGTCGGGTATTTCGATAAATCAGAACATGGAATGGGCAGTTCATGGGTTTGAGCTGGTAAGTGGCATCATCTAGCTCCATGGGCGAGAACATGTTTTCACTGTAAAAATTAGCATGCCCGCTGGTTTCCCATAAGTTCAGTCTGGCTAAATGTGGGGTGGAAACCAACTCATAACCAGTATCTACCAACTCGTGTTCTAGGAAATCTTGGACCTCCTTACGGATCGTTGCTCCTTTGGGGTGCCAAAAAATCAGCCCTGGTCCAGCATCTTCTTGAACGCTAAACAAGTCGAGTTCTTTACCAAGCCGGCGGTGGTCTCGACGCTTAGCCTCTTCAACCTTGTGGAGGAAGTTATCCAGATCTTTCTTACTGAAGAAGGAAGTTCCGTAAATGCGCTGCATGGGATAGCTTGTTTCGTCGCCCTTCCAGTAGGCGCCTGCCACTGAGAGTAACTTAAACGCACGAATGCGGCCGGTAGACGGGATGTGGGGTCCACGACAGAAATCAAGAAACTTACCCGTTTTGTAAGCAGAAAATACTGGCTCAGCTTTTTCGCTGATGAGCTCGCATTTGAGCGTTTCTCCCATTTTCTCAAACAACTTTTTTCCTTCTTCTTTGGGATAGTAGATACGCTCGTAGGGGATGTCGCTTTTGACCAGTTCCTCCATTTTTTTTCCAATTTTATTAAGGTCAAATTCTGTAAATGCCTTTTCACGGTGGAAATCGTAGAAGAATCCTGTCTCAGTTGGAGGGCCGATGCCAGGATGGGCATCCGGAAAAAGCTCTTTTACGGCAGCAGCCATCAGATGTGCAGAAGAGTGACGGTATATTTCTAGCCCTTCTGGTGATTCAGGGGTGATGATTTGTATTAAGGAATCCTTCTGAATGGTAGAAGTGAGGTCGCAAAGTTCACCATTGACACGTGCCGCCAAGGCATCTCTAGCTAGGTTGGGACCGATGGACTGGGCGATTTCCAATGGCGTGATGAGCCGGGGGAATTCTCGTATACTCCCATCGGGCAAACTGATCCTTACAGTACTCATTCAGGGAAAGGGGTGTCCTCTCTTTCTATCAAAAAGATAACAGAACTGCGGACGAGCGGTCAACTAGACCAATCTCCCAGTCCTCCCTTTGTTCAGTTTCATAGGCGTCCTGGACTAGCCTCTAGAAGGCCACAGATCTTTCATTCTGGCAGGGTATGGCAAGAGCAGTTTAAGCGAGAGTCTCTGAGCAGGCAAGGCTTCCTTACCATTACTGCCCCACTACGTGAAAGGTAGAATTTTTCGGATCAGTTTGTGGTGTTTTCAGGCTTACCTAGGAAGCTTTGGTTGGCTATCCTGAGGGCAGCAGGGAGTTTTTCCCTGTGCCAAAATCAGCCTAAAGGGAGCTCATTTTCTGGACCTAGTTAGCTGAAGGATGAGATCTCTACAATCCCTTCCGATCTTTTCGGGGAATGATTAGCTTTGCTTGAATAAATTCCCGGTGTTCTAGTTTTAACCCTTTGGCAAGTATCCTGATTGCTTCGATTTCTTTAAATGAGGTTTTGCCACAGACATTAGCTATTGAAAAAAGGGATTCAAGAAAGGCTACTCGCTCAGATTTTACCGTACATTCAAAAAAACTTCGCGTGAGGTGAAAGTAGTCTAATCCCCTGACCACACTAGAAGTAGCTACTTCAGTTACTATCTCAGATGCAGATTCGGAGATACTCCACTTCTCATGGAGAATTTTTCGGATCGCAAGTTTTTCAGCTTTTGAAATCTCTTGATCAACCCAAGCAATTCGTGCCATCAGGCCTCCTGCCAGACAGAGCTTTTCCAGATTTTCTACATCGTGGCCTATTTCTTTATCTTCTAATTCCAATCGCTGTTTAAGCTGGAAAAATATCTTGTTTTTAACAAACTCCTGGACATCCTTTTCTCGATTCGTTGCTTGTAAGGTTGCCTGAGTCCGTTGGGACATTGAAGGCCTAAGCAAACTTCCCATTCGTGCCCAGACACTGAGATCAGTATTTTTCAAAGCATCCTCAACTTCATCAAGGATCTGTTTTTCTGACTGGGAAACTTTTTTATCAGCCTTTACTACTTTCACAATCATAGATTTTGCAAAAGCCCTGTCTTCCTTGGATTGGAGATGCTGTGCTAATTCTTCGAGGAGCCTGGTTCTTTCAGTGGAGGACACCGGTGAATCAATATAAACTTCAAGTTCGAGCCAATCTTCTCCCGAAATTTCAGGAAGTTTAAAAAGAAGGTCTTTTAATGCATTTAATTCTTGATGCGTAATTTTTCCATCTGCCCAGGCTGTTGCCGCAATAAATTTGGCTAGAGCCATAAGAAACTCATGGTTTGCCACTATTCCTCCTGACAAGACTCACTCTCACCAGTATAATCCAGAAAATGTCATTATGAGAGTGACACAGTGTGATAGTTGGATGGACTTTTGGGTGATACACTTAATGGCTTGGAAATGGGTGGATACCTTTGGGAACTCGTCGGCGTTATAGGTTTTATGCAGGTGAAACGGGTACGAGCTATCAGTATTTCTATGCCGGCAAGCGACGTGTTCGGCGTCCTGGAGGCTTGGGACAGGGTACCGATTTTATTTTTGTAATCAAGGGTGACCAGGGATCGCCTTTTGTATTGAGAATTTTTGTGGCTGAAGATGCACTTTTAAGCTGGCGACGGGGTCATTTTCGGGAACTTGACTCTAACGAGCTCTATGCCCTTGCAAAAATGCGGCTTTTTCGTGCCTTTGATGACGTAGAATTGCTCGCCCAAGAGTGGTTGAATATCGTGGTTGATGAGCAGAATCTGGAAGAACTGCTGGCTCCTTTGGGAGTAGCTTGAAAATTGTCGCTTGGCTAAATCTACTTAACTTTCAGGTTTTTTGGCTGCCTTCCGGGTTAATTGGCAGGAGAAAAACACTCTTTGACTATTAGATATTGAAAAATTAAAATCTAGGGCTAATAATCCTCAGAGTTACCAAAAAAGTTTTTGCGGATTGGGAATCTATGAGCGAGAAGGTATGGATTTTTGATACAACGCTTCGGGATGGAGAGCAGTCCCCGGGATGCAGTATGACCATTGATGAGAAGCTCCTAATGGCAGACCAATTAGATCGCTTAGGAGTGGATATCCTGGAAGCTGGATTTCCGGTTGCCTCGCAAGGTGACTTTGAAGCAGTTCGGGCTATTGCTGCAGAGCATAGTCGCCCCATAATTGCCGCTCTCGCGCGCGCGAATCGTGTGGATATTGACCGAGCCTGGGAGGCCCTAAGGGAGGCCGCGCACCCTCGAATCCACGTTTTTATTGCAACCTCAGATATCCACCTTAAGTATAAGCTCCGGAAAACCCGTAGTGAGGTCCTGAAGCAGATCACAACAACAATTTCCCATGCGAGCTCGTTTTCCCCGGAAGTGGAGTTCTCGCCTGAAGATGCGGGCCGAACTGACCGTAAGTATTTGATTGAATGCTGCCACGCAGCCGTAGAGGCGGGGGCGACAGTTCTGAATCTTCCTGATACTGTAGGGTACTGCCTACCTCCTGAGTATAAGCAGATGTTTACTGATGTTAGGTTGGGAGTTCCTGGCATCGACAAGGTTATATTAAGTTCTCATACGCACGATGATTTAGGATTGGCAGTGGCTAACGCCCTGGCTGCCCTGGAGGCTGGAGCACGACAGGTTGAGTGTACTGTTAATGGAATTGGTGAGAGAGCCGGTAACACCTCGCTCGAAGAAATTGTCATGGTTCTTCGTGTTCGAAAAGATAAAATTGACTATCATACTGAAACGAAACTAGAGGAGCTTTGCCCTTCGAGTGAGCTATTGGTTGAAGTGACCGGATCAACTGTGCAGCACAACAAGGCCATTGTGGGGAAAAATGCTTTTGCACATGAAGCAGGTATTCATCAGGACGGCGTATTGAAGAATACGATTACCTATGAGGTTATTGACCCTCGCACGGTAGGCAGGAGCACGAATTCAATTGTTTTAGGAAAACACTCAGGACGCCACGCGCTTGCACAACGGTATGTGGAATTAGGATATGAATTGACTAAACCTGAAATCCAGCGAGCCTATGAAAAGTTTTGTGAGCTTGCTGACCAAAAAAAGAAAATTTACGATGATGATCTTATTGGGATTATCATTCGCGGATTTGGGTCTGTTCCCGGCGTTTTTTCGCTTAAAACTTTCAAGAGTGTGACTGACAGTCAAAAAGGGTCCACTGCCACCCTGGAACTCCAAAAAGATGGAAAGATTATTCATGGCTCCGCTTCTGCTACTAACCCGTGTGAAGCTGTTTTTCGGGCCATTGACCGAATTACAGGTTTAAAAGGAGTAATTGAGGATTTTTCGGTTCATACTTTGGATTCTGGGAAATTAGGAGTTTTTGAAGTCTCTATTGTAGGCAGTTTTGAAGGTCGGAGGCTTGCTGGTAAAGCCTCCAGTGATAGTGTGGCAGAAGCAGCAGCTCAGGCCTATCTACAGGTATCGAACAAGGCAGAATTTGGACTTCATCGGGTAAATCGGGATCAAGGCACTACCCCTTCCCATTCCCAAGTGGGGTAGTCTTCTTCTTAAGTTGTTGAAATAAATAATGTTTTCTCTTTTCCCCCTCAAAAGATAATAAATATCATTTGCATTTTATTCCTGTTGAACAAGCTGGATGTTTTAGGGACTATTTAATAAGTGTATTATAATCAATATCTTATAAATATACTGATGATTTTTCCTTGTTAATCTTCTAGTTTTGTCCTTGGGACTGAGTCCTGGGCTTGTCTTTTTCCTAATAATCAAGTAAACTTCTAAGAATCAACCTTATGCAGGAAACTTTTCAAATTGCAGTGCTCCCGGGTGATGGAATTGGCCCAGAGGTTACCCAGGAGGCTGTCAAAGTCCTTCAAGCCGTGGATGCGGTCCGTGATGTCTCATTCAAGTTCCAGTATGGATTGATGGGAGGGAGCGCTATTGCTGCTACGGCCACACCTCTTCCAGCAGAAACCTTTTCAATCTGCAATAATTCACAGGCCATTTTACTGGGGGCCGTTGGCGGCCCTCAATGGGATCATGGAAGAGCCGAAGAAAGGCCCGAATACGGGCTGTTGCAGCTTCGACAACGCCTTGGCCTCTACGTAAATCTCCGTCCGGCTCGAGTTTTAGATTCCTTGGTTTCGCTCTCTGCTCTAAAACCTAAATATGCGCGAGGGACGGACCTAGTTATTGTTCGAGAGTTAACAGGAGGGATCTATTTCGGTAATCCCCGGGGAATTTTTACTCGGAACGATGAGCGAGTGGGGATTAACACTGAGATTTACCGTGAGCATGAAATTGAGCGAGTGGCTCACCGCGCTTTTCAGTTGGCCCAAACTCGGAAAAAGAGCTTAACGTCAGTGGACAAGGCTAATGTTTTGGAGGTTTCTCGGCTTTGGCGGGAGGTCGTAGATCGAGTTTCCAAAGCTTACCCGGACGTGAAACTAGAACACATCTATGTTGATGCTTGTGCCATGCGACTGATTGATAAGCCATCTTCATTTGATGTTGTTCTTACCAACAACATGTTTGGTGATATTTTGAGCGATGAAGCTGCCATGATCACTGGCTCAATTGGACTTCTTCCTTCAGCCAGCTTGGGAGAAAAAAAAGCTCTTTATGAACCAGTACACGGTTCAGCACCTGATATTGCAGGACGAAATCGAGCTAATCCGGTTGCCGCGATTGCCTCTGTGGCGATGATGTTGCGCTACACTTTCCGAATGGAGGGTTCAGCGGGTGCGGTGGATACTGCAATTGAGAGGGTTCTCAAGCGTGGTGCTCGTACTGCGGAATTTCCAGGTCGGAACCGCCCTATATCTACTTCGAGAATGGGTGATCTGATTGCTGCTGAAACAACAAGCCTTTCAAGATTAAAACGTTTTAGGGATTCTTGAAGACCTATCTGATTTTTCCAATTTCTAACTAAACTCAAGAAAGTTGCAGAGGTCTTGTGGGGCTACCGTGGCCCCGAATTTTAGAGATTTCCTTTTCGGATTTCTTCGGCCAAGTATTCTGCGCCTCGTAATGCTAGGGCAAGGATGGTGTTCGTAGGATTTTTTTCTGAACCTGTGACGAAGATACTTGCATCGGTTACGAAGAGATTTTTTACTTCATGGGTTTGTCCAAAGGAGTTTACCACTGATTTGCGCGGGTCAGTGCCCATCCGACAACCACCCATTTCGTGAATAGTTTTCCCAGGCGCATCAGGATCCTTAGGTAGGGAGAGTATCTCTGCCTGCGCTGCTTGCAGAATATTGGATCCCCATTCGTACATTGCGCGGGTAAGCTCACGTTCATTTTCTCCAATGCTGTAATGAAGGCGCGCCAAGGGCATTCCATAACGGTCGCGTCTTTTAGGATCCAGATCAACATAGTTGCGGTCATAATCGAGGACTTCAGCGTAACCATGGAGCTTAATTACGGAAGGGTAATTAATCCGTACGGATTTCTTGAAAGAGGATCCAAAGCTACTTAGATGATTGGCAAGATCAGGAAAGCTGGTGCATCCTGCGCCCCAACACTGAAACCCAAAGCCCCGGAGATAATTATTTTTCCACTTGTGGTTGAAACGTGGAATATAAACATGGGCACCACCCAGCCCGTCTTCGTTGGTTGTGGTTGCACCCTTCAGTTTAGTTAGGAGCCCAATGATAGAGCGGGTCCGAACGTGTTCCTTGAAATGTTTTCCTACTTGACCATTGTCGTTTGCTATTCCACCTGGAAACTTGGTGGACTTAGAATTTAGAAGTATGCGGATAGAATCTACACAGGAAGCAGCTACAATGACTGTGCGGCCGGAGACCTCTATATCTTTGCCACTGTGTCGTTCAAAATAGCGCACACCGTGTGCTAGGCCCTTGCTATTGACTAGTATCTCTGAGGCGACCGCATTCGTAACCAAGGTTAGATTGCCGGTCGCTTCGGCCCGGTCTACCATTACGGTGCGGGAGTCGAAAAAAGCCCCCACGTCGCATCCTCGCCCGCATGCGCCACAATAGTGGCACGAAGGACGTCCGTCGTAAGGTCGGGTTAGCACTGCTCTCCGAATGGGGATGACTTTAATTCCTAGCCTCTCTCCTGCCTTTTGGATTTCCATTTCCCCACAACGAGGCCTGGGTGGTGGCATAAAAACCCCATCGGGCAAGATGTCAAGATTTTCTTTTGTTCCACAGACTCCGATCAACTGATCCACGCGGTCATAATAAGGTTTAATGTCACTATAATTTATTGGCCAGTTCTCACCATAGCCGTCACGATCGGCTGCCTTGAAGTCATAATCGCTCAGTCGTAAAGTTACCCGGCCCCAGACTAACGTTTTTCCACCCACGTTCCAGACCCGTGTTAAATCAAAAGGTTTATTAGGGGCTGTGCTATATGGTTGCTCACTAGGATCGAGGACAATCTGCTCTCTAAACTCATTTGTGAATACTTTACCTGGACGACCAAACCCTCGATATGGTAGCTGGTAAGGCCGATGGTGAGTTTTAAATTCGCTCGGATCAAATTTTCGACCTGCATCGAGCATCAAGACTTTGATTCCTTTTTCACAAAGAGTGCGGGCGATGATCCCCCCTGCTGCACCTGACCCAATGATAATTACGTCTGATTGGCCCGAAGCCATTACCTCTCCTGGTGAAAGTTTGTGTGATGTTACTAAAACTACTTGACTACATCAAACAAAATAGCAGTCGCTATGGGAATGACGCGTAAAAGAGAGTTGACAACCTAGCTGAGCTGATGATAGATTGTTCTAGCTTTGATTTACGGTGTGCTCGAGCCTATGTTCAATACTACCCTAACCGAAACCGCTGCTTGTTGTTGCATCTGTTGTTGTGCGTGTGCGTGCAACTCTGGCGGTGGCGGCGTGAGGAAGTGAGAAGGGTTTAAGAAAGTAGACGGTTTATAGCACTAGCGCCCACTGCAGAAGGAACGCAGTGGGTTTTTTTATTTTTAGGTAAAAATCAGAGCATTTTTGGTAATCGAAAAAGGAAGCAAGTAAATGGAGCTCATACTAGGATTGATTACGGGCCTTCTGATTGGCTTAACAGGAACCGGTGGTGGGGTACTTCTGACACCATTATTGCTTATGTTAACTTCTTTTTCGGCTACGGTCATAATCGGGACCAGCTTGCTGGTTAGTGCACTAGCGAAGGTGGTGGGAGCTATTGAACACCGGCGACTAGGTCATGTCCACTGGCGACTAGCACTGCTGCTGATTGCCGGAAGCGTTCCTGGTGCCCTGTTTGGGGTCCTGTTGATTCAGAAAATTCAGTCTACCTTCTTGGCCTCCCAGCTCGACCTCTTTCTCCGGTGGTTACTAGCGTTATCTATGCTTGGTGTGGCGATTCTTCTTCCTTTTGTGGGAAAAAAGCGCAAGAGAGACGTTCAGTCAAACAATGAGTCAGCCGCATTTTCCTACCTAGACCATAGACGTTCGGTGCGATTTGTTGTGGTTGGTGCAAGTGTGGGGTTTTTGGTGACACTGACTTCAGTGGGGAGTGGCAGTTTAATGATGGTTTTTCTGCTTTTAACGGTTCCTTTGCCTGTGGCTCGCTTGGTGGGTACCGATATTCTTTTTGGTTTAGGGGCGACAGCCGTCGCCGGATCCCTCCACCTGTGGATGGGACATTTTGACGGGGGCCTGTTCGTGAAACTTGCTGTTGGCATTGTTCCCGGTGTAATTGTGGGTAGCCGAATCACGCGACTTTTGCCAGAAATGTCTTTTAAATGGATATTTAGCTTGCTCTATTTTTCCCTGGCAGCGCGGCTGCTAGTAGGTTAGGTAAAAATTCCAAAATTTAGCTTACGAGGATAACGTGACCGTAGATACTGAGAGTCTTAGGATTGCAGAGTTAAATGAAGGGCTGGCCAACCAGAATCCAAAAGAGATCGTTGCCCAAGCCCTCAACAAGTATTCTTCCGATGTTGCTATATCCTTCAGTGGGGCTGAGGATGTCGTGCTTGTGGACCTGGCATCGAAGACGGGGCTTCCTTTCCGTGTTTTCACACTCGATACAGGGAGGCTCCATTCGGAAACTTACCATTTTATCGACCGCGTGCGAGACCATTATAAAATACCGATCGATGTCTTTTTTCCTGAATCAGGAGCAGTTGAGAATCTGGTTCGTGAGAACGGAATGTTTTCTTTCTATCGGGATGGCCATAAGGAATGCTGTACTGTCCGCAAAGTGGAGCCTTTGAAGCGTGCCCTGAAACCGTTAAATGCATGGATTACCGGCCAGCGACGTGACCAGAGCCCAGGAACACGGACGGATGTCCCTGTTGTCCAGCTTGATCCAGTTTTTTCTTCTAACGGGCGAGAGTTGGTTAAATTCAATCCTCTGGCTCACTGGAGCTCCAAGCAGGTCTGGGGCTATATTCGCGAAAATGATCTTCCTTACAATTCCCTACACGATCGCGGCTTCATTTCCATTGGCTGTGAACCCTGCACTCGAGCGGTCCTCCCTGGTCAACACGAGCGAGAAGGGCGCTGGTGGTGGGAAGATCAAACCAAAAAAGAGTGCGGCCTACACAAGTAATTTCTCTTTTCCGTGTCAAGGATTACTATCCCATTCTGGGTTTCTTCCCGGCACATGTCTGACCTTGTGGGGGTTGCGTCGCAAGGAAAGCCCCACAAAAGGAGAAGGGATACTCTGGTCATGATTCAGGTTCAGGTAGACTTGTCCGGCGATGCGTGCAGCGCTCGGACCATCGTTTACCCCTCTAATTCTTCTGTTCCCGCGTAGCAGGACAATTACTACATATTTTGGATTTTGCGAATCTGCATGAGAGACAAACCAACCCAACCGAATTCGTTTTTCGCTACAAGTTCCCGTTTTTCCGTAAATCGTGTGGTCGTGGTCATAGGCGATGGAGCCAGTCCCATAAAGGACGGTGGCTGCCATTGCATCCCTAATTTCCGGAAGATATTTTAAGATCATCAGTTTCCGCTTGAGTCGTGGATAGAAGCTAAGGATTTCTTCCGTCGTGCGTGGATACTGTAGGTAATAGAGCTTTCCTCCGTTAGCTAGGGCGGAGACAAAGGCAGCCATCTGCAGTGCTGTAGCCTTAATTCCTGCACCGTGACTGGATAGATACCCAACCCCGCGGCGAGGAGGTTGGTCAGGAAAAGTCCCCGGGTCTTCACCTTCAATCTTCCAGCCAGCCTTTTGTCCAAAGCCCCAACGCATGGCATACTCTCGAACCCGCGAAAACTTTAGCCTCCTGCCCAGAGTGGCGAAGAAACGGTTGTTCGAAACGGCGATGGCCTTAGTCATTGTCATGTAGGTACGGCGATTAACGCGGATCTTAGTGTTTTCGGTGACAATGCCTTCCTTAAGAGCGGCTAAAGCAACTGCGGGCTTGAAAGTTGAGCAAGGCTGAAATCCAGTTGAGAGCGCAAGCCTTTGATTTACAATTGTGAGGATGCGCCCGTTTGTGGGGTTGACAATAACTATTAACCCGTTTTGCTTTCCAAGAGCGTCCACTGCAATTTTCCTTACTTCAAGGTCTTCACCACGAATGTCATCACCTTCAGTAGGATCGAGGTGGACACGATTAGGTCTATTCCTCCGTCTTGTGTTCTGATGGAAAGGATGCCAGCCTACTTTTTTTACCAAGCTCTTAGAACTGGAGGATTTGTTAGTTTCGATGCTTCGCGCGGATTTTGGGAGCGCGATAAGGAGGAGCCATGCTGTGAGGAGTAAACATAAGGATTTATGAATCAATGGTGGTTGATTTCCTCTTAAATCATTTGGGAGAGGACTTGCTAGGCACCGCAGAAGGCTGATTAGGAGTGGGAGTACTTGCCTTACTTTCCTCCACTCTAACTGCAGCTCGAACCTCTGATTCCAATTTTCTGCAAATGTCAGAATTTTGTCTTAAAAATTCCTTAGAGTTCTCGCGGCCCTGGCCAATGCGAGTGCCGCCATAGGAAAACCATGCACCTGATTTTTCAACCAGCTGCTTATCAACGCCCAGTTCCAATAGTTCACCTTCCCTTGAAATCCCTACTCCGTAAATCAGGTCAAACTCAGTCTGCCGGAAGGGGGCAGCTAGCTTGTTCTTGACCACTTTGACTCGTGTGCGGTTTCCGATTATCTTGTCACCTTCTTTAATGGAGCCGATTCGACGAACATCGAGCCGCACTGAGGAGTAGAATTTCAGTGCACGCCCTCCTGTGGTGGTTTCCGGATTGCCAAACATGATCCCAATCTTCAGGCGAATCTGATTGATAAAAATGATGCAGGTATTCGATTTGGCCACGAATCCAGTTAGCTTTCGCATTGCCTGAGACATCAGACGTGCTTGCAAGCCAGGTAAAGAATCACCCATTTCCCCTTCCAGTTCTGCCTTCGGAACGAGCGCTGCCACTGAGTCCACAACTAAAGCATCAATCGCATTGGATCGGACCAAGGATTCAACAATCTCCAGAGCCTGCTCGCCATTATCTGGTTGGGAGACTAGCAGGTCGTCTATGTTCACACCAAGCTTCTTTGCGTAGGAGGAGTCCAAGGCATGCTCGGCGTCTATAAAGGCCACCATTCCGCCTTGTCGCTGTGCTTCCGCGATGATGTGGAGTGCTAGCGTTGTCTTGCCGCCAGACTCTGGACCAAAAATCTCAACCACACGGCCCCGCGGCACCCCTCCGACACCGAGAGCCCAGTCCAACCCAATTGAACCGGTAGGGATAACTTCCACTTGGACCGAGGCGTGTTCGGAACCCAGTCGCATTATGGTTCCTTTGCCAAACTGTTTTTCCAGTTGCAATAAGGCCAGGTCTAGTAATCGCGCTTTCTCGTTTTTTTCCTCTGCCATTTTGTACTCCTAGTTTTTTACGGGTGAAGACACTTCTAATCAGAGGTCTTGTTGATTTGAGATGGCTGGCTTGCCGTTGCCTCCGGAGAACGCTCCATTATAGCTGCTATTCTCTTTCGATGGCCAGTGCAACGGCGTTTCCTCCGCCCAGACAAAGGACGGCAATGCCACGATAAAGATTTCTTTGTTCAAGAGCATGAAGTAACGTAACCAGGATGCGAGCTCCAGAGGCTCCAATGGGGTGACCCAGGGCTACCGCGCCACCATTAATATTAGTTTTTGCAGGGTTAAGTCCTAGTTCTTTTATTACAGCAATTGCCTGTACGGCAAACGCCTCGTTCAGCTCAATTAGGTCTAACTCTTCAAGTTTCCAGCCTATCTTCTTTAGCAGTTTTTTTACTGCTGTCACCGGGGCCATCATTACCCAACGAGGCTCGGTTCCGCTTGTAGCGTGTCCCACAATCCTTGCCAGCGGTTTCTTACCCCACATCTTGGCCTGTTTGGATGAGGTGACAACCAGCGCTGCCGCGCCATCATTTGTACCAGGGGCATTTCCTGCCGTTACCGTGCCATTGGCTTTGAAGGCCGGTCTCAGTTTTCCGAGTTTTTCAAGAGAGGTGTCCTCACGTGGGCCTTCATCGTGTTTAAAGATTACGGGCTCGCTTTGTCTGCAAGGTACTGAGAGGGCAACGATTTCATTCTTGAAGCCAAGCTTCTTAGTGGTGTTCACTGCTCTCCGGTGACTTTCTAGCGCATAGGTGTCCTGCGCCTCCCTTGAGATGCCGTATTTTTCGGCTACTAGCTCTGCGGTCATACCCATGTGACAATCTTCATAGACATCCCAAAGTCCGTCTTGGACTACCGAGTCGAGCATTTTTGTGTGCCCTAGGCGCTTGCCTCGTCGGAGCTGGGGTAGCAGGAATGGGCAATTTGTCATTGACTCCATGCCACCAGCAACAACGGTACCGGAGTCACCAATAGCTACTGCCTGTGCAGCCAGAGCTACTGCCTTAAGCCCAGAGCCACAAACTTTGTTAATTGTCATGGCACCGGCGTGGTTTCCAAGTCCGCCTTTGAGGGCCACCTGCCTGGCAGGATTTTGTCCTAGTCCTGCCGAGATAACATTTCCCATGATTACCTCGTCAACGTGGGAACCTTCAAGCCCTGCCTGAGAAACAACTTCACGGACTACAACGCTACCCAGTTCTATCGCTGACAGAGGAGCAAGGATCCCGTTGAACTTGCCGATAGCTGTACGCAGAGCGCTCAGGATTACCGGACTTTGCATTTTCTCTCCATGTATATCCAAGTGATTATAGGCATTGGGATTCCAGCGAGTCAAGAAATCCGCTATCCTTAATCATGACTACAAGGACTTTGGTAAACTCCACAAAATAGCTTGCGGGAAGAGGAAGTTAGCAGAATAATCAAGTTGCATGCAGAAGCTTAATTCCGCTCAACTCGAGGCCGTCCAGCATGGCGAAGGCCCGTTGCTGGTAGTGGCCGGTGCCGGAAGCGGCAAGACCACTGTCATCACCGAGCGATTTCGCTTCCTGATCCGTCAAGGAGTAGAACCCAGTAAACTTCTTGCTTTGACTTTCACCGATAGGGCTGCACGAGAAATGAAGCAGCGTGTCCAGGCTGCATTACCTGAAACTCGAGAATTGTTGCACATCTCTACCTTTCACGCTTTCTGTTACCAGCTCTTGAAGACTAGACACTTTGACCGAAAACTTCTTGATAGGGTGGACCATTGGATTTTTCTGCGACAGCGAATTGAAAAATTGGGGCTGGAATTTTATAAAAAGCTACCAGATCCTGGCGCCTACCTTCACGATCTGAATGCCCTGTTTTCCCGCTGTCAAGATGAGTTGGTAGGGCCAGATGACTTCGAGGCCTATGTTCTTTCGCGTAATGCGGGGTTTTCAGGGGAGTCTTCTTCCGACTCAACAGAGCAACTCTTGCAGCAAGAGGAGCTCCGTCGGTTGAGTGAAATTTCCGAGATTTTTCGCAACTCAAGGAGGTTGCTACAGGGAGAAAACTCAGTAAGTATTGGGAGCCTAATAAATGAAACACTTCATCTGTTTGAGCAAGAGCCAGAATTACTGGCTGAATACCAGCAAAAGTTTCGCTACGTTTTGGTGGATGAGTTTCAGGATAACAATCTGGCACAGATTGAACTGTTACGGCGACTTGTACTACCTCCATATAACGTAACGGTGGTTGGAGACGACGATCAGGCCATCTATCGCTTCCGAGGTGCTTCCTACGGGAGCTTTCAGCTTTTCGGTGAGCTTTTCCCTGGGCATCATACAGTTTCACTTTTCATGAATTACCGGTCGACGCAGAAAATTTTGCATGTGGCTGAAGCCGTGATTGCCCAGAATGGCGCGGCGCGGTACGCGCAGAAAAAACCACTGGAGACACCCCATATCGAGGGATCAAAAGTGTTTCTTGTTAACTCACCCGATTATCATGCCGAAGCCAGCTGGATCTTAGGGGAAATTAGTCGCCTCAAAGGACAAGGCAGGCTACTAGGCGATATTGCGGTTCTATATCGTTCACATAGCTATCGCGATCTATTGGTGGAACAATTGCGGCGGAGTAATCTGCCATTTTCGATTCGGGGGCTCTCAGTCCTTTCCTCTACTGTGTTGCGTGACCTCCTTGCGTACTTGGATGTGATTCTGCGCCCTCATTCTAATGTTAGCTTGATTCGAGTTTTACTCATGCCGAAATGGCGCTTGCCTAAGGACTGGGCTCTTGAGCTCCGCTACAGGGCAGAAAAGAGTCGCCGATCGCTCTTTTCTGAGATCAAGAAAGAGGAAAATACTCTTTGGAAAGCAGAATTAGAACAATCTTGCTGGTCTGAACTCAAGGGAATATTACGGGAATTCAAACACAGAGCTAAGAGGCAATCAGCAACGGAACTCGTTGAGGGGTTGGTAGATCGACTTCACCTTCGCTTATTACCTCACCAGCCTGAATATCGCTATATCAAGGCTTTCTTTAAATTTTTGAAAGAGTGGGAGGAAAAGAGTGAAACTCGACAACTTCCAGAATTCATGGAATATCTGGATTATTTCCGCCAGGCTGGAGGAACGATTGATGCTCCCGAGCCAGCTGAACCTTCCCAGGCTCTTCAGTTGATGACGATTCATTCTGCAAAGGGATTGGAATTCCCTGTTGTTTTTGTTCTCGGTGTCGCTGCGGGCAGATTTCCGCACCGATTTGAGAAATCAAGAATTGAATTTCCTGCGGAACTCGTCAGGGGACCTGTACCACCCGGAGACTTTCATTTGCAGGAGGAGACGCGCCTCTTCTATGTTGCCCTCACCCGAGCAAAGGAGCGGCTCTACATTTCTAGCATGTCTAAGCCACGCAGAAAGCCCTCCTGGTTCGTAGAAAAAATTCTCTCAGACAGGTTGCTTGCCGGGAAGTACCTAGAGCAGGTTTACGCACCACCTGTTGAACTTACCCATGGCGACAAAACAGGGAATGATGTAACTCGGACCGATTCCTTAGCTGCTCCTCAATCAACTCTAGTCAGGGAAGCTGGGAAGTCACCTTATTTCAATGCAGATGTTTTTGGGTTGGCCTCAGAGGATTTCCCGCAGCCGACATTGGAAAAATTATCCCTTTCAGCATCTGCTGTAGGAATCTATAAGACATGTCCTTTGAAGTTTAAGCTGGGGCGGTACCTGAAAGTACCGACCGGACCTCATCCAGCACTTACTTTTGGAAGCATCATGCATGTTTGCATCAAACGTTACTTTGAATTACGAAAAAGTAAGATACCTACTTTTGGAGAGATGGCGAGGATTTACGAATCAGAGTGGCGACAAGGAGGATTCCAAGATTCTTATCAAGAAGGGGCTTATAAAAAGGCGGGACTCGACCAGCTTCGCGGTTTTTGCGATAAGCATAGAGACCAGGAAATAGATCTCCTGGCACTCGAACAACGATTCAGCTTGGACTTAGGAGACATCATCCTTGAAGGTCGGATCGACCAGATTAACTCCTTGAAGGGTGGTGCAGTTGAGCTGGTGGATTACAAGACTGGCACACCACAAGATCAAAAGAAAGCGGAGCAGAGCCTGCAGTTGTCGTTGTACGCGTTGGCTGCACGGCATGAATTGAAGCTCCACCCGGAGCGCCTGACGTTTTACAATCTCACTTCCAATGAATCGGTATCGGCAATTCGCACAGATAAGGATTTAGAGAAGGCTCAGGAGACTTTGCGCGAGGTCGCAGAAGAGATCCGGATGAGAAGTTTTGATCCAAAGCCGGGTTATGCTTGTAAATTCTGTGACTACCATGCGATTTGTCCGGCTCAAGAGAAAAATCCTTGAGCTGGATTGGACAATCTAATAGGTGGTGAGTTTAAAACATGACGCTTTTTGAAATTATTATAACTGGGGTAGTCCTAGCTCTATTTATAGGATCAGTCTTCGCTTTTATTAAAAAGCTTTTGTTGAGGCGACCAGGACAAGAGACGGAAAGCTCACTTCAGCTACTCCAACTAGAGATGAAGAACTTGCGTGATCAAATCCAGACCTCAATTGACGGCTTGAGAGGCGAGGTGGACGTTCGCTTGCACCAGCTGAATGATAACGTAGGCAAGCGACTTGCAGAAAATGCCCAAGCTGTGCAGTCGAGTGGAGGACATGTGGCAAGCACTGTCGGTCAGCGGATGGCAGAAAACTCCAAAGTTTTAGGTGAAATAGGAGAGAGATTAGGGAAAATGGATGAAGCCACTGGCCAAATCTTGCATGTTGGCAAGAGCATTGCCGGCCTACAAGATTTACTCCGCGCTCCACAGTTTCGGGGTGGCCTGGGGGAATATCTGCTTGGAGAGTTATTGTCTCAGATGTTTCCAAAAAATCACTTTGAAACGCAATACACCTTTGAGAGCGGTGAACGAGTTGATGCAGTACTTTATGTTGGTGAGGGACGTATCCCGATTGATTCAAAATTCCCTATGGAAAGTTTCTCAAAAGCAGTGGAAGCAAAGCGATCTGGTTCGGAAGATGAGGCCCAACAAGCGCAGCGCCGCTTCCGGAAAGATATTAAAAAACACGTAGATGATATTGCCAGTAAATACATTCGGCCAACAGAAAATTTTTATGAGTTTGCACTGATGTATGTGCCGGCAGAAAATGTCTACTATGAAGCTATTATTCGCGATGAGGCCAAAAGTAATGAAAAGGGATTGTTTGAATACGCTACCTCCCGACGTGTGATCCCAGTTTCCCCTAATACGCTTTTTGCCTATTTTCAAGTTATCCTTATGGGTCTACGAGGACTCAAGGTGGAAGAGGATGCCAAGAAGATTCTTTCTGGCCTAGGGCAACTTCAAAAGGAGTTAGGGAAGATACAGGATAGCTTTGGTAAAATTGGACCCCAGCTCCAGCATGCTCGTACCAATTACGATGAAGCACACCGCCGACTTATGGATTTCTCGGGCCAATTGACTCAATTAAGTGAACTTTCTGGAGCTGGTGGATCTCAGCTTATTTTGCCGTCAAACAAGGAAGAGAATTGAGTCGGACTCAAGCCTTTCTTACCTCTTTGGAATTACCTTTGGTTTCTAATATGTAATTCTTTACTGAGGGTAAGTAGTGTCTTGGGGATAGGGAATGGTTCCCGCAAGCGCCCAATCGCGTTGTTCTTAGAAGGGATCGGGTCCAAATCATTGTTTAGTAGAGCAAGTAGATGAATTTCGATTTTTTGCAACTTAGAGGCGTTGGTTATGAACTTTCAATAATCTATTGACTCTAAATCTTGACCTTGTACAATAAATTCTCCAGAAAGTTGGAAGTTTTGTGGGCAGGGGGAGCTTCTTAGATATTTGGATGTATGGTTAAAGCGGTATCCAGATAAAGGAAGTTGGGTGGTTAGCCCGAAAGGAATAGGAGGTTCTTCGTGGACAGGATTCAAGGAAAAGTGAGGTGGTTTAATAATCGCAAGGGTTATGGTTTTGTTGGTCGCGATGACGGAGATGACGTTTTCGTTCACTATTCCGCCATCGATGGTGAAGGGTTCAAGACACTCCAGGAAGGTGACTTGATCGAGTTTGAGGTTGTTCAGGGTCAAAAAGGTCCCCAAGCAGATAAGGTCACTAAGGTTGCAGGGGATGAAAGCGCTGGGAACGATGAAAGCGCTGGGAACGATGAAAGCGCTGGGAACGATGAAAGCGCTGGGAACG
>CAZSDV010000038.1:15072-21740 GCA_964605715.1 uncultured Acidobacteriota bacterium | reverse complement strand
TCCAGGACGCGCTCGCGCACGATGATCGGATCATTCGGTTCAAGAGCGAATTCAAGCTACCTTCCCTGTTGCTCGGCTAATTACCTCGTCTGCTACTGTCCTTGGCGTTTCATCATAATGAGAAAAATGCATACTATATGAGGCTCGACCCTGTGTCATTGATCGAAGATCGGTTGCGTAACCGAAGGTTCCCGCCAAGGGAACGGTTGTGCGGATTATCTGGGTAGAGAGGCGCTTTTCCACTTCATGGATTGCTCCCCTGCGTGAGTTCAAATCTCCAATAACATCACCCATATGTTCCTCTGGGCAGATAACTTCCATTCTCATAACTGGTTCAAGTAAGACGGAATGGGCCTTGCGTGCTGCTTCTTTAAACCCAATTGATCCAGCAATTTTGAAGGCTATTTCAGAGGAGTCTACCTCATGGTAAGAACCTTCCTGAAGGCGAACGCAAATCCCAGTCATCTCGTAGCCAGCAAGGATGCCTCCTTCCATGGCTTCACGAATTCCTTGGAAAATAGGGAGAATATATTGTTTTGGGATTGCCCCTCCGAAAATTTCATTTACAAACAAAAGACGGAGATCCTCATCAACCCTAATTGATTTCTGGGTTTTGGTCTTTTCCCATAATTTCTGGTGATCATGTCCCTTGAGATTGAGTGGCTCAATTCGGAGTCGAACATGCCCATATTGCCCATGTCCACCAGTTTGACGGATGTATTTACCTTCTGCCTCAGAAGCCTTTCGGATTGTTTCTCGATAGGCAACCTGTGGTTTACCTATGTTAGCTCCAACCTTGAATTCCTTAAGCATTCGGTCGACGAGAATCTCAAGGTGTAATTCCCCCATGCCTGAAATAATGGTTTGGCCGGTGTCGGGCTCTGTGTTGACACGGAAGGTGGGATCCTCTTGGGTTAGTTTTTGAAGGGCAAGTCCCATTTTTTCCTGATCTGCCTTAGTTTTTGGTTCAATTGCTACTGAGATAACTGGGGCAGGGAAATCAACAGCCTCAAGAACGATTGGGCTACTAACGTCGCATATTGTATCCCCAGTTGATACATTTTTCAGGCCCACTACTGCTGCAATGTCCCCAGCCCAAATTTCCTTAATTTCCTCTCGTTTATTGGCGTGCATTTTTAGCAGGCGGCCAATTCGCTCTTGAGTATTTCTTCGAGGAACAAAGACTGTTTCACCTGATTTAAGCGAGCCTGAGTATACGCGCATAAAGGCAAGTTGGCCTACGAAAGGGTCAGTCATTATCTTGAACACCAAAGCGGCAAAGGGAGAATCATCAGAGGCGGTACGGATCAATGGCTCATCTCCATCAGGAGAGCTACCTTCCATTGCGGATACATCTGCCGGGGAGGGAAGATAATCAATTACGGCGTCAAGTAATGGTTGGACGCCCTTATTTTTAAATGCAGTTCCGCAAAGCACAGGAAAGATTTTTAATGCTAAAGTTTGCCGCCGGATTGCTTCTTTTAACGTTTTGGAGCTTATTGAGTTACCATGAATAAATTTTTCAAGAATCTCATCATCCACTTCACCGAGTGATTCCACTAGTTTTTCACGGTAGGATTGAAATTGGGATTGATAGGAAGCAGGGATTTCTCCAACGTCGTAAGAGGCGCCAAGCGTTTCATCCTTGTAGAGGATGGCTTTTTCCTCTACCAGATCAACAACGCCCCGGAAATCACCTTCAGATCCTAGAGGGAATTGGACGGCTACTGGATTTCCGCTAAGCTTGGTGCGAACCTGCTCAAGGGCTTGCTCAAAGTTTGCCCCTACGCGATCCATCTTATTGACAAAGATAATGCGAGGAACACTGTATTTGTCAGCCTGGCGCCAAACAGTTTCTGTTTGCGGTTCCACCCCCTCCACGGAGCCAAGGATGGCAATTGCCCCATCAAGTACACGGAGGGAGCGCTCAACTTCAGCGGTAAAATCTACATGGCCAGGGGTGTCAATGATGTTGATCCGGAGGTCATTCCATGAACACGTTGTGGCGGCAGAGGTGATCGTAATACCTCGTTCTTGTTCTTGCTCCATCCAATCCATTACCGCAGTACCCTCGTGCACCTCTCCCATTTTGTAGGTTTTTCCCGTGTAGAAGAGGATCCGCTCCGTCGTTGTCGTTTTTCCGGCATCTATATGCGCCATGATGCCGATATTCCGAGTTTTCTCTAACGGTACTGATCGAGGCATAATTACTCAATAAGTTAATTGTTTGCCGGACGGCGATCCGGGGAATTAGTTTCATGGACTCTTTGAATTGCCCAATTAACACCCATTTACACATTATTTTAATCGGGTGTTAGCCTTTAGTTTCCTCTTGCTTTACCTAAGACGGTAGAAGTGTAAAGAGCCTGTACTACCACCGATAGTGCGAAAAGGCCTTATTTGCCTCAGCCATGCGATGCGTGTCGTCTTTCTTCTTCATGGCCCCACCTCGATGATTGGAAGCATCTAATAATTCAGCTGCCAGTTTCTCGATCATCGATTTTTCTTGTCGATTACGCGCGTACGCAATGATCCAACGGATGCTTAATGAGGTCCGCCGGCTTTGGGTGATTTCCACGGGAACCTGGTAATTAGCCCCCCCGACACGGCGAGTTTTAACCTCCAGGGTGGGCTTCACGTTATCCACTGCCTTTTTAAAAATCTCAATGGGATCATTGTCTCCCTTTTTTCGAATTGCATCGAATGCACCGTACACAACTCGACTGGCAACGGCCTTTTTACCGTCATACATGAAGCAATTGATAAAGCGATGCACCAATGAGCTGCCGTATATTGGATCCGGCGCTGGTGCCTTCCGTGCAATTGTTCCTTTTCTCGGCATTGTAAGTGACTTTGCACCTTTAGTGCTATCTAGAGGCAGATGAAGTTACGAGAGCAGCTCCTAGGTAGTTTTCTTGGGCCGCTTTACTCCATATTTGGAGCGGCTCTGACGCCGTTCGGTAACTCCGGACGAATCTAACTTTCCCCGAATTACGTGGTAACGAACGCCAGGGAGGTCCTTTACGCGACCTCCACGGATTAAAACAATTGAGTGTTCCTGTAGGTTATGACCAATTCCAGGGATGTACGTTGTTACTTCGATGCGATTGGTAAGCCGTACCCGTGCCACCTTCCGCAAGGCAGAGTTCGGTTTCTTGGGTGTCTGCGTGTAGACGCGGATACACACTCCTCGCCGTTGCGGAGATCGCTGCAAGGCAGGGCTTGAAGTTTTGTAATTAAGTTTTTTCCGACCCTTACGTACCAGTTGGCTGAATGTTGGCACTAAGCACCCAATCCTTCCCAATCTTTCAATTGTTCCCACTGTGACTGAAGCCTTCGCACCTATGCAGGCGCGCGCAATTCGGCCATCCAAGTAAGTTAACAAACCTATTGAAAATCTGTCAAGTACTTGAACAATCAAAGTTTATATTTTCCATAGAGTTATGCGGGCTGGTGGCATTTTATTAAGGACGATACCTCTTTTTTTCCTTTTTTTGAGGTTTGTACCGTTTAAAGATTAGTATGGTTTTCCAGGAATTATTTTACGGGATTGACAAAAGCTAACAGCATAAAGGAGGCTGAGTTTGGACCATTAGCGCGTTTATTTTCCCCTAATCACCAGCATAGTATTCGTCATCTTTAAGTTCATAAACCATGAGAACTAGGTCGTGCAGGCCTCCGTGTAAATCTAGAGCGTGTTGTGGGAGTGTGCAAGCCTTGGTAAATCCAAGTTTTTGAAAGATTTGAATTGCGGTAACTTGCTCCCCTATAAACTCCGCATTTAGTTTGTCAAGGCCAATTTCAAGGCCGACGGCCATTAATTCTTTTAGTAGTGATGTTGCAATACCACATCCTCTTAACTCAGGATCAACTACACCTCGAATCCGACCGACATGCCGCATCCAGCCACCACGTTCACGATGGAGGGTTATATCTGCCACAATCTGTGAATCGATAAGTCCTACAAGGGGAAATACGCGCTCGTAGTCAAGTTCCTTAAACCAACGGGCCACAACTTCACTATTCAGAACGTCATCACGAAGAAACAATCTCTCTGTGGCAGGAAGTTTACTGAAGAATTTGAGCAGGTTGGGTTGGTCACCGTCCGCCATAGGGCGAACGAGGAGGGTTTTGTTTTCCGCGATTGGGACATTTTTCGGATAGCGCTGGTCAACAATTTCTTCAAAAAGCATTAACCGAATTCTCCTCCCTCCATGTTTAAATAACCTTGGGCGTGGAGCATCCTGCAGTAATGAATACTTTATGTTGATTAGTCTGGAATATACTTGATCTTGACATCGAATTCAATGCATTTAATTCTTTAAAATGTGCAGAAAGACTAACAATAAAGAAGAGGTGAAAAAATGGATAAGAGTCGGCTTGAAAAACTCAAAGAAGCTTTAGAAAGTGATCCCGGTAATACCTTCGCGCGTTACGGGCTAGCCCTTGAACTAGTGAACTCAGGTAATCTTAATGAGGCGTGGAAGAATTTTGAATACCTTCTTAACAACAGCTCCGATTACCTACCAACATATTATCAAGCTGGAATGATACTTCATCAGCTTGAACGAAAAGCTGAAGCGAGAAAGATCTTCACGTCTGGCATTGAGCTTGCAGGCCACCAGGCTGACCCGCATACCCAAAATGAGTTGCAGGCTGCGTTGGATGAATTAGGAAATTTTTAGACTGAAAAAAAGAACCCAGGTAAACCGGAGGCCTTTCCTTAAGATTCCACCTTTGATGCTCGCCTCCAAATTTGACGAAGGAGCCACTCTTTAAGTGATGGAAGCATGAAGAAGAGGGGGCCTACTAACCCCAAAAAAAACGGGACAATCACCAGCTTCTTTCGTTTAAGGCATGCGGTGAGGATTTCCTTCGCCACCCGATCTCACTAATCCCTCCCCAATGTTTTTCTTTGAATTTATTTTGTAATAAATTATTTTTAAACGGTGTGTTTACTCGGCCTGGACATATAGAAATTAGTTCAATTCCATCTTCTGCTACTTCTGTTCGAAGCCCATCTGTCAAAGCATTTAATGCAAATTTTGTTGCCGAATAGGCAGTGAGACCTGGGAGCGAAACCAATCCAAGAATAGAGGAAATATTAACGATTTGACCGCCTCCTTGCCCCCGCATTAAAGGAATTACATTGCGTGATGCCCGCAGTGGGGCGAAAAAATTAGTTTCAAACATGCGCCGTATTAGATTTTCATGGGAAGATTCAATTGGGGCGATCAATCCTACACCAGCATTATTAATTAAAATGTCAATTCGGTTATGTGCCAAAAAAACCTGGTGGATCATTTCATCTAATTCCTCTGGGATAGTGACATCAACTTGCTTGATTACAACACGAGCCCCCAAGCCTTGAAGTTCAGTTGATAGTACTTCAAGCTTTTTTTTGGTACGGGCAACAAGGATCAGTATCGCCCCTTCAATTGCAAATCTTTTAGCTGTGGCACATCCGATGCCAGTGGTTGCCCCAGTGATAATTACAACTTTATCATTCAAGCGCATATCTTAGCCTCCCTAAAGAATTCACTATTGGATCAATATTTATATGTTTGAAGGAGCTGGTGTTGGGATGATGTTTAAATTGGGAATATAATTAGTACTTTTATGATTTAAAAAATCATGGTGCATTCCTAACGAGCTTAACCCCCGGCTTATGCTAGGGAAGCGCGGAGATTTTGCCATTTCGTGTCAGTCGAACTTTTTTTACTTCACCTTCAATGCCGAGTGGACCAAGAGTTTCACCGTTGAAGGTCAAGATAACACCACCGGCATTGCCAGTGATTACCTCAAAGGATTCTCCAGAACGAAAGGTAAATACCTGGTTTGGTTTAATTAATCGGGAAAGAACGTTTGTTCCATCAGCATCTATAGCAACCCAGCATTCTTTTGTTACCTTCACCTGCAAGGTCATATTTTCCGCAGTTGGAGGGGCATTCAAATAAGATGGCCCTGCTGGATCTTTAGCGGTTCCAGTCGAGGTTTTTGAACCTTTCATTACAGGGCCCATTCCTCCAGTTATCTTTTCCTGGTTGGTTTCAAGTGGTGTCTTTGGAATGCCAGAAGTAGTTACTTTATCCGAAAGTATAGGATTAGATGGAGGTATTGATGAGGAAGGTTTTTCTGAATAACGGAAAAGGGCGTAGCCTGCCAGGAGCATTATCACGGCTACTATAACTGTGATAAGTTGGGCTTTTTGGCGAACCTTATGTCGGGCGGGTCCCCTTCCTGAGGATGAAATCCATTTTGGGTTTACTTCCGTTCCGTTAGTTAACTCGTATTCTCCTAGGATTTTATCCTCATCTAATCCCAGGTGCCGAGCATAGGAGCGGATAAATCCCCGATTAAATACTCCACCGGGAAGTACTTCGAAGTTCTCATTTTCCATTGCTTTTAAATATTGAAGATTTATCCGTGTTGCATCAGCAATTTCAGTTAAAGAAACTTGACGCATTTCTCGTTCGCGTTTAAGGTTTTCTCCGAATGATGCCACTTGCAGGTCCTTTTTTAATGCAAGAGTGCGATTTCTGTTTACCCACCCACCGGTACAATGGTATTTGGAAAAGGAATCTAAATCAACGTGGACCTTTCAATGTTAGTAATAAATTTTTTAAAGGTCCTTAAGGTTTTTGGGGACATTGCTGCTTGGGCTCTCT
>CAZSDV010000038.1:1575-15062 GCA_964605715.1 uncultured Acidobacteriota bacterium | reverse complement strand
CTTAAAGGCTGTAGCTTCCATCTCCTTTCTATATAAAACATATTGATAGGCAGAGGGTTAGGGTGCTAGCTTTAGAAAAATTAACGTTCTACTGTGACGTGGTGGCAATCGACAATATACATTACCAGCTCTATGAATTGGGTCTTAAAGTCAGTGTCAAATAGTGAAATTGGTCCATTGGCTAATGGCGCCGACATTTCACTTCTCTTGGGTCGAATTCTTCTCTCGCGAGGGGTTAAGGACTCCAGATCTGCTCTCCGATTCCTTTATCCTAAAATCAAAAACCTCCATAAACCTGATCTCATGAAAGATCTCAGGAAGGCTGTTGAACGAATTAAGCATGCCGTTCGCAAAAAAGAAAGGATATTGGTATACGGCGACTATGATGTGGATGGGATTACGTCATCAGCTGTTGCGTTAAGGGCCTTGAGGCGATTAGGGGCTGAGGTTGATTACTTTCTTCCAAATAGATTTCATGACGGGTACGGGATGCAAGAAGAGCGTGTTGAGTGGGCAGCGGCACAAGGGTACCGAGTTATTATTAGCGTAGACACAGGTATTCGGGAATTATTGGCCCTCGAAAAGGCAAGGCGGCTGGGGGTTGATTGTATCGTGGTTGATCATCATGTACCCGGAGATCAAGCACCTCCCGCCTTTGCTGTACTTAATCCTTTACAGGAAAGTTGTACTTACCCAGATAAAGGGTTGGCCGCAGTTGGATTAACTTTCAAATTAGCCCAGGGTCTTGCCAGCACAGAAGATGACAAAGAAGCACTGCAAGAAGATCTATCCTTGGCTATGATTGGGACGGTAGCTGATTGTGCCCCACTTCTGGGTGAAAATCGAATTATTGCGCAATTTGGGCTCAAGGCTCTAAAAAGAACCAATATATTTGGACTCCAAGAATTAATTCGAAAATCTAATATTCAAGAAGAGATCCACGTTTCGGATGTATCCTTTCGTTTGGCCCCACGAATAAATGCAGCTGGGAGAATGGAGGGCCCGAATAAGGCCTTAGAATTACTCCTTACATTACAACGGGACCAGGCTCGGGTACTTGCAGAAGAATTAAATGTCCTTAATAAAAAACGACAAAAAGCAGAGGAGGAAGTATTAGAAGAGGCAATCCGAAAAGTGGAAGAACAAGGGTCCTCGCTGCCTGGAGCGATAGTTGTCGCGGGCGAGGGGTGGCATCGAGGTGTGATTGGTATTGTAGCCCAGCGAATGGTGGAACGTTTCTCTCGACCTGCTTTTGTGATATCCCTGAAGGATGGAATTGGCTACGGATCAGGTCGGTCTGTAAGTGGATTTCCTTTGGTTAGTTCGTTGTCTCGTATGAGTGAAATCTTTGTTCGGTACGGGGGCCACGAAAAAGCAGCAGGGGTAACACTTCAATCAGATCAAGTAAAGGTTTTTCAGGATAAGCTTTCGCGTGAGGCAGAACTAAAAGGCGATGTCCTTCAGGGAGTTCATACTCTAAATTTAGATGCTTCGATTAAATTTACAGACATTAATAAGGACTTCGTCCGAGATATTAAGCTGCTGGAACCTTGTGGCATTGGCAACCCTAAACCTCGGTTCTCAGCACGGGGATTGAGGGTTTTTGGTGCTCCGAGGATTTTAAAACAAAAGCATCTGAAACTGAACGTACGACAAGATAACTCTACGTTTCAAGCGCTAGGTTGGAAAATGGCAGAACGGGCAAAAGAGATTCGATCTGGGAGCGTTGTCGACCTAGCATTTTTTTTAGAGGAGAATTACTTTCAAGGAAATTATTCTTTACAACTAAATATTCAAGATATTGGAAAATGTGACAGTCAAGGAGCTAAACAGAGATAGGATTGCTTTCCTAGGCAACATTTAATGGAAACCAAGATTTCAGTTCGGAGAATGCAGGTTTTAAGAATCCTTGTAGCTGCAGCATTGGCTGGCGGAGTTTTGTCCACTATTATTTTTTTCTGGAAAGCAGGTAAAATTGCGGGAATTCCCTTTGAATTTTTAAAATCTCTTCCGGAGAATATGGAACAAAGCCTCTCAGGGTTTAGTTTTACACGCTCCGAAGGGGGTCGGGTTGTCTTTTCTATTAATTCCAATAAGACAGTTTCGTATGGGAATAGCTCTGCCACCGTTCTGGAGGGCGTGGTGGCGGAAGTATTTGGTCGTCAAGGAAATCGGCGTGACTCAATTCGAACGGAAAGATGTGAATACGATAAGGATTCGGGAGATTTTTTTGTTCCTGGCAATGTTTCCATTGAATTAGGGAGTTCTGGAATAAATAGTGAAGATCCAGGGAATATGCGATTAGAGATAGAAACCTCAAAACTTCGCTTTCATCAATCCTCATCAACTGCAACAAGTTGGCAGCCCGTTGCCTTCCGCTATGGCCCTCTCAAAGGGCAAGGAAATGGGCTTCGTTATTCAGCTAAAGAGGAATTAGTGGAAATTGAAAAAGATGTCCGATTGATTCTTGAAGCACCCAAGAAAAGCGGTAAGCCTTCTTTCCAATTTACGGCAAGTCGCATGGAAGTTGATAAGGATGCTGGTTCTATTCGCCTTTTCCCGCCAGTGATGGGCTCAAGAGGTTCCCAGCAGCTTACAGCGAAACTAGCAACTCTTTATTTAGGTGGGCAGGGTCATATTCGCCAAGTTGTCCTGGAGGATGATGTTGAGGTTGAAGACAAAACAGAAGATAGAAGCTTGTCTTTGCTCTCCGACTTGGTGACGGCTTGGTTTGACCCTGAAAGCTTTGAGTTACTAAGTATAGAAGCAGAAAAGGGTTCAAAAGTTCAAATTAAGGAGGGGCGATCCTCGAGCTTACTGGATGCTCAAGAGATAAAAGCCTTCTTTGGTGTCAATGAGTTAATGGTAAGAGAAATCGTCGCAACGGGAGATGCGCAATTAAGATCAGATAGCATTCCTAATGTTCATTCCCATGCAAGAAGCAACGCGACAACCATGAATGGGAATGCCCTGAATAACGAAATGTATATTTTACGGGCACCTGAGGTTCGCCTTACGTTGCGCCCAGGTACTAGGAGTATTGATCAATTATCTACAAAAGGTAGCGCACGGTTGGATATTGTTTCTCAGGATGAAAGAGGAGGAAGAAAGCAGATCACTGCTGACCAATTTTTTGCACATTTTGATGAGAGGGGCCGAATCAAGAAATTTGAGGGTTACCCGCACGCAAGGCTTGAGATGCATGAAGAGTCCCCAGTAGATTCTGAGCCAGCCAATGTGAGGCGGTCTGAAAGTGATCAGGTCACTGGGTTCTTTAATTCATCTGACGGATCGTTAGTACGCCTCGAACAAGTAGGGCATTTTAGGTATTTTGAGGGTGACCGAAGGGGCCGTGCTGAGAGAGGAGACTACTCGGCCGCAAATCAGGAGTTTGTCTTATCAGGAGATCCAGTTCTTTGGGATTCCACTAGCAGGGTAACCGCAAAAAAGATTATCTTTAACGAGTTTACCAAAACAGCACGAGCTGCTGGAAGTGTTCGGGGGACTCATCTTGGTGACCTTCGATTAAAAGATTCCCACCTAGGTGAATATCATGAGTTAATCCCAAGTAATGTAATTGCCGATTCCGCTATTTTATGGGGTGAAGCACAGAATATAAGATATGAAGGTGGTGTTCGAGCCTGGAAAGGTCAAGATGTTATTACATCTTCAATTCTCCAAGTCTTCCTTGCGGAGCGCAAGGTGGAGGCAAAAGGGAATGTTTCCACTTCCTATGCACAGCGAATTTCAGATAACAACCCAACCGAGCGATCCTTTCCTGTTTCCATCTCTTCAAATTCACTAATATACATAGGTAAGGAAGGTCGGGCTACCTATCTTGGAACTGTCACCCTTCGCGCTGGTGAGACCAAGATTCAGTCAGATCGCATGGACGTCTTGTTTTCTATTCAGAATGGAGCAATCGCTCAGGTTAAGGAGGCTACGGGCGAAGGGAAGGTGGTAGTAGTTCAACCTGGACGACGGGCTGAAGGGGAACGGATGACATATTTGTCCGAAAAAGGTGAAATCATCCTTGAGGGTGGACCGCCAATTGCGTTTGATCAACACGGGGACTCAACTACTGGAGAGCGTTTGACTTTCTCAATTACGGGTGATAGCATCGGCGTCCATGGAGGTGAAAACTCACCCACCGTAACCCGCCGCCGCAGGATGCGATGAGTCCCAATGCAGAGCCTCGCTACAGTTGGCCTTAGCAAGTCCTTTCAGGGGCGAAAAGTTGTTAATAATGTTCATCTTAGAGTTTGCAAGGGTGAAGTAGTAGGGTTACTGGGGCCTAATGGCGCTGGAAAAACCACCACCTTTTACATAGTTGTGGGTTTAACGAGCCCCGACAATGGTGAAGTTCTCCTCAATGATTGTTCAATTACCTCCCTCCCAATGTATTTAAGGGCACGTAGCGGAATTAGCTATCTGCCCCAGGAACCTTCCATATTCAAGAAACTCACTGTAGAGGAGAATATACTGGCAGTCCTCGAGGCATTGCCACTGACACCCCACCAACGGCGCGAACAACTGGAGGAATTAATAGAGGAATTTGGTTTACAGCAAGTCCGTCGCAATTTTGGATATGTGCTTTCTGGAGGAGAGCGAAGGAGAGTTGAAATCGCTAGGTCGCTGGCGATTTCACCTTCATTTATTTTGCTCGACGAACCCTTTTCAGGGATTGACCCGATTGCAGTATTGGATATTCAGCGATTAATTTCAAAGTTGAAGGAACAAGACATTGGAATTCTCGTTACCGATCACAATGTGAGAGAAACGTTGCGAGTAACAGATCGGGCCTACATCATCAACAATGGCAAGATTTTACGATCAGGAACTCCTGAAGAATTAGGTAATGATCCCGAGGTAAGAAAGGTATACCTAGGAGATGATTTCAGTCTCGCAGTTTAAAAATAGTAAAGAGAACATATCTTCTACAAGGAAAAGATCAATAGAAGAGCATTATGGTTGATATTCGACCAAAGATTACTCTTGTCCCGAAGGTTGCGCAACGCCAGGTCCTTACCCCGAGCCTTGTGCAGATGGTCAATGTTCTAGCACTAAATCGTTTAGAGCTACGAGAGATGATCGACCAAGAAATGGTGGAAAATCCAATCCTTGATGAGGTGCCTGAAGGTGTTCCTTCTGCTGAAGAGGCGCAGCGCCAGAGGGACAATGACTCCGTTTTTCGTAGCGCAGAAAATAATAGGGCTGAAGGAAAAGATCCCTTTGATGAGATTGATTTTGGGTCATATTTCCAGGATTATCTTGATCCTGGATTTAAATCGCCTTCCAGTGAAACCAATGAAAGGCCTCCGTTTGAAAATTTTATTCCAAACTTAACCTCCTTGGCTGATCACCTCGAGTGGCAGTTGCGATGCACCCCCTGCTTGAATGAAGTGAGCAATGCAGCTTCTTTTATTATTGGAAACCTTAATGAGGATGGGTATCTCACTGTTAACCTGGAGGAGATTATTGCATCTGGGCCCCACTCTCCTAAAGATTCAGAAGAGGCATTAAAAATCGTTCAACAATTTGATCCTCTGGGAGTGGGTGGACGAGATTTGCGAGAATCGCTACTGATACAACTTAATGCAGTAGATCCAGGCAATCAGTTAGCCAAGAACATTATTTCCAAATATCTTCACCAAGTGGAAAGTAGGCAATATCGCCAAATCTCCCGTTCGGTGGGCCGGCCAATGGAACTTGTGGAGAGCGCCGTTGCACTTATTCGAAAACTACATCCTCGTCCCGGGCAAAGGTATAACAATGCCAGCCCACACCTAATCGAGCCTGATGTTTATTTTGTGAAACTCGGGGATGCTTATCAGATTCGAGTGAATGATGATGGCCTTCCACAACTCCGAATAAGCCCTTATTATCGGCGGGTCCTTAATGGTAATTCTGTTACTCGTGATGTTCGAAGTTATGTAAAAGAACGCGTTACTTCTGCCATTCAACTAATCAAAAACTTAGAACAGCGGAAACGTACAATTGTCCAGGTGTGTGAATCAATTGTTGGACGACAAGAGGAGTTTCTTGATCATGGAATGGACCACCTTAAACCGATGATGATCAAGGAAGTGGCGGAAGAAGTGGGGGTTCACGCATCTACCGTGAGCCGAGCAGTAAGTAGTAAGTATGCTTATACACCCCAGGGGGTTCTTGAGTTACGCGCTTTCTTTTCTGAAGCAGTTCGAGGGCCATCGGGACGAATGCTTTCTCTTGTGAGTCTTAAACGGATGGTAAAAAAAATGATTAAGGAGGAAGACCAAGGGCACCCTCTTACAGATGAAGAGGTCACTCTTCGACTCAATGGGGCAGGGGTAAGAGTTACTCGTCGGACCGTTGCAAAATATCGCGAGGACATGCGTATTCCAAGCACTCATCAGCGCCGAATGAAATCATAAAAAATACCCTTCTTGGCGTCTATTGAATGAAAGTTTTACGGGGTATTATCAAGATAGGTATGCAGGCTATTGTTTTCCAAAATTAATAGAAATCTCTTTCCTTTTTTTAAAGTTGAAATTTAATTAGGACCATATGTTACTCAAATGAAGGTCAAAAAATCTAACGGACAAAAATTCGTCATTATTACTGGGATGAGTGGGTCTGGAAAAGGTTCTGCGCTTGAGGTGCTTGAAGATTATGGCTATTTTTGCGTAGATAATCTTCCTGTCGATCTTATTCCAAAATTTGAAGAATTATGCCGGGAAGCACGAAAGAAAATTACGAATTCCGCGCTGGTCGTTGATGTCCGTGGCGGGAAATTTCTAAATAATCTTCCTGATATCCTTACTAATCTTAAAAAAAATAAACCTGAAGCGAAGCGCATTTTTTTGGAAGCATCAGATAGGGGATGGCAGAGGCGCTTCAGTGAAACAAGACGACCACATCCCCTTCGGAAGAATGTTTCATTGCTGGGGGGAATACAAAAAGAAAGAATCCTGCTTAAAGAAATTAGGGGAATTGCTGATGTCATTATCGATACAACAGAATTAAATATCCATGACCTCCGAAATGTTATTCAAAGTAGGTATCTACAAGTCAAGAAGAAGGGGAGTATGGCTGTAACAATTCAGAGTTTTGGTTTTAGATTTGGCATACCCCAGGAGTCTGATTTGGTCTTTGACGTGCGGTTTCTCCGAAATCCAAACTACGTTCCAGAACTCAAAAAACAATCTGGCCGGGATATTGATGTTATAAAATACATAAGGTCATCCTCCCGATCGCGGGCGTGCATTAAGCGCCTGATTGAATTTCTTTCTTACTTGCTACCAAATTATCTTCGTGAAGGAAAGGCCTATCTTACTATTTCTGTTGGATGTACCGGAGGAAGGCATAGGTCTGTAATGGTAGCCGAAGACTTAGGAGAGCAGCTCTCTAAGGCAGGGTTCGGATGCATGGTCTCTCACAAGGATATCCATAAGTAATCAACTGGAATCCGTTTTATCCAAAATTTTCTAAACAAATACTTATCTTGTATCTTTGGTTTTGTATCTAGTGCTTGGGAAGTTAGAGCATTGCATTGGCTTTAAATTATTCTAGGTTTAGAATTTATATTGATTACAGTGAGCCTTGCATTGGCTTAAGTGGTTGCTTTCCTATAGTTTTCAGCGTAACATCGTCAGATTATAACACCTCCCGTAGGACTTTAGTGGGGAGGCGAAGAGTCGCATGGGTAAGCTTGGCCGTCTGTTTTCCTTCCTTCGACCTTACGCCCCGCTTTTTCTGGTGGCGTTGGTCCTAATGGCGCTGGTAGGGGCTTTTGAGGCCCTTACGGCTCTATTGATACGTCCTGTATTCGATCATGTCCTTGCCCCCACGCAACAAGCGGAAGCCCTTCCTTTTGAAATTCCGTTTTCCGACCACGCGGTTGCCTTGCAGGGCCTTGCTCCAGCATGGGGAAATGACCCTTGGGTTATTGTAGCTATCGGTATTGTTTTTGTTACCGTAGGAAAAGGGTTGAGCGAATTTTTTGGGACTTATTCAATTCATTATGTTGGTCAATCAGTGGTTCGTGACCTTCGGAATTCCCTCTATTCTAAGATCACATATCAGTCGCTTGGTTTTTTCTTTAAAAATCCAACTGGAAGGCTGATGTCTGCTGTTACAAACGATATTGAAAAGATTCAGCATGCTGTTTCTCAAGTAGCTGCTGATTTTCTCAAGCAAATATTTACCTTAGTGGGGCTTCTATTTGTTCTTTTTTATGTCGATTGGAAACTTACACTGGCTTCGCTGTTAGTTCTTCCCTTAGTTATTATTCCTTCTGTACGACTCGGCCATACGATACGAGTAACCACCCGGTCCAGCCAAAATAAAATGGGGGAATTGAACAATATTCTACAAGAGACTTTTACTGGAAATCGGATTGTTAAAGCTTTCGGAATGGAATCTTTTGAAATTGGAAAATTCAAAGTTGCTGCCCAGCGTTTATTCTGGATCAATATGCGGTGGATCCGTGCTCATGCAATTAGTCCTCCTTTAATGGAATTTCTAGGAGCGCTTACTGTTGCGTTGCTTTTATTCTATGCTCGAAATGAGATTCTTAAAAATACTCAGACCACAGGTGGGTTTATTGCTTTCCTTTATGCCCTAATTAAGATGTATGGTCCAATTAAACGACTCAGTGGAGTCAATAACGCTTTCCATCAAGCCGTTGGTGCTTCCGACAAAGTATTCGAATATCTTGACGCAGAAAAAGAAATCAAAGACCCCTTGGATGGTATAAATATTTCTCGATTCAATGATCGCATTGCCTTTAAGAAGGTGGGGTTTAATTATGGTGATGGAGTAGATTTACTGCGAGATATTGATTTGGAAGTTAATGCAGGTGATGTGGTGGCTATTGTGGGCTCGAGTGGGGCAGGAAAAACTTCTTTAGTTAACTTAATGCCACGTTTTTACGATGTTACTAACGGTTGTATTCTTCTTGATGGAACTGATATTCGACAAATAAAATTAGCATCATTACGGAAGCAGATTGCAATAGTTACGCAGGAAACGATACTCTTTAATGATACCGTCTTTAATAACATCTGCTATGGTAAACAACCTGCCCTGGAAGGTCGCGTTTTCGCGGCAGCAAAAGCGGCAATGGCAGCTGAATTCATTTCCAAACTTCCCGATGGCTACCAAACTATATTAGGGGAACATGGTCAAAGGTTGTCTGGCGGCCAGCGGCAGCGGATTGCCATTGCGCGTGCCTTAATGAAGGATACCCCAATTTTAATTCTTGACGAAGCAACTTCAGAGCTTGACAGTGAGTCAGAGGCACTTGTCCAAAAGGCCTTAGCTAACCTTATGGTAGGTCGTACAGTTTTTGTGATTGCTCACCGGTTGTCAACAATTCGAGGGGCTAGCAAGATTATAGTTCTGGAAAATGGAACTATTGCGAATTCTGGGACCCATGATTATCTATTAAGCCACGAGGGGACCTACAGGCGCCTGCACGAACTCCAGTTTACAAGTTCTCGGACTTAGATTAGAAATTCTGGACTTATTTATAATGATTCGTAGTATGACAGGTTTCAGTGAAAGCCTTTTCGAAGGGGAGGGTTTTCGTTTATCTTTGAGTTTAAGGAGCATAAACCATCGATACCTCGACCTTAAAATCCGACTCCCCCGCACCCTTACTAAATTAGAGAGTACAGTCCGTAAAATTTTGAAAGAAGGATGCGCAAGAGGGCACATAGAGGCCAGGGTATACTTAGAACAGAACCAGGAACCTAAACTCCGCATCAACCAAAGCCTTATTGATGCTTACCTAGAAATACTTGTTGACCTTAAAAGAAAATATAAATTTACCCAAGAGCCAGACCTAATGAGACTTATTCAGAGCCCAGGTGTGATTGAGTCAGGAAATAATGGTATTGAGTCACCCGAGTTTGAAGGTATCGCAGTCGCACTTGAAAAAATAACTTACCAAGCACTTTCTGATCTTAATAGCATGCGCGACACTGAAGGGGCAAACCTTGAAAAAGATATGAGAATTCGGCTAAACCGAATCCAAGAATTTAAGCAGGAGGTGGAGTCTTTGGGAACAGAGATGCCGACCCGTATCCAGAGAAAAATTGAGATTAAGATTAAAAAGATGCTACCTCAAACAGAGTTAGACCAACAAAGACTTCTGCAAGAAGCGGCCCTTCTTGCCTCCCATAGTGATATTTCTGAAGAATTAGCCCGATTGACTAGCCATATTGGTCAAGCTTTCACAGTCCTAGACTTACAAGGTGAAACAGGAAAGAAGCTTGATTTTCTTTTTCAGGAAATGAACCGGGAGGCAAATACCATTCTTTCAAAAATAGGGGGCTCTGACGATGTCGGCCTTGAGATAACAAGAATTTCGGTCGAAATAAAAAGTGAGATTGAAAAGGTTCGAGAACAAGTTCAAAACATCGAGTAAAAAGATGGGGAATCCGTTTTTATTTAAAGAGTCTGGCGGAAATATATTTGTTGTTTCCTCTCCTTCAGGAGTAGGAAAAAGCACATTAATTCGTCTGTTGCTTGAATCAGTAACGCCTTTACATTTCTCTATTTCGCATACCACAAGGACTCGCCGCCCCTCAGAGGAGGACGGCAAAGACTATTTTTATGTTAAACGTGATAAATTTGAATGCATGATAGCCGGTGATGAATTTATTGAATGGGCTGTTGTCCACGGAAATCTTTATGGGACTTCGCGGAATCATCTTCAGGCCGTTCAGAATTCTGGGTCAAATATTATTTTGGATGTTGACGTACAGGGACAGCGACAAGTTAAATCAAAAATTCCAGAGGCAACCACAATTTTTATTCTTCCTCCATCTTTCGATGAACTAAAAGTAAGATTGATGAGCAGAGGTTCAGAATCTGGTCATGCCATTGAAGGTCGCCTTGACCAAGCAAGAAAGGAAATTGCCTGTTGGAAAGACTACGATTACTTGGTGATTAATGATGACCTTCATAGGGCATTTGAGCAGTTGCGTTCCATTGTTCTCGCCACTCAAACGCGGCGGGAATCAGTACAAAATCAAATTGAACATATCTTAAAAACATTTGGAGGGTAATTAAGGATGAATTTATCACAAGGTTCTGATAGCAAATTTCGTATGATTCTTGTAGCTGCGAGACGTGCACGGCAACTGCAACTTGGCGCAAAGCCGCTCATTCAGTCAGGTGCAAAAAAAATGATAAATGTTGCTCAAGAAGAAGTAAGGCTAGGACTAGTCCCTTACGAAGTTCTGGAAACAAAAAAAGATAAGAAAAAATTGAAGGGCGGAAATTCTCCAAAAAAATAATCGTCAATTTCTAGGCCAATGGGTTAATTGGAATATGTTTATTGTTTTGGTGTGCTTGGATGATAAACCAATAAAATTTAGGAAGAATAACGGGTCTATTTGATGAAGGTTGCATTGGGTGTTTCTGGTGGGGTTGCAGCGTATAAGGCCGCTGAATTAGTTCGAAAGTTACAGGAGCGGAGAATTGATGTGCAGGTTGTAATGACGCGGAGTGCTTGTGAATTTGTAACTCCGTTAACCTTTGCTGCCCTTTCTGGAAATCGTGTTATTACGGAAATGTTTGGAAATAACCTAGGTCAAGGTACGCTAGAAAATGCTATTGAACACATTGATGTAGCTCAAAATATTCAAGCGCTGGTCATTGCTCCCGCTACAGCAGATCTTATTTCTAGGGTGACTCATGGTCTTGCCGATGATTTTTTGACTACACTTGCTTTGGCAACTCCCGCTCCAATAATTATCTGCCCTGCTATGAATGTTTGCATGTGGAAAAATCCTGCGACATGTTCAAATGTTCGCATACTTCGCAAACGAGGCGTTGTGGTACTTGACCCAGACGAAGGATATCTAGCGTGCGGAATGAAGGGAGAAGGTAGGCTTGCCTCTAATTCAATCATAGCCGATCAAGTTTTTAAAACACTGAATTTAAAGACAGATTTGAAGCAGGAAACAATTCTTGTGACTGCTGGCCCCACATGTGAGGATATTGATCCAGCTCGGTTTTTAAGTAATCGGTCCTCAGGAAAAATGGGGTACGCTATTGCGGAAGCTGCTTCAAGAAGATCAGCAAGTGTAACTTTAATCACTGGCCCCACTTCATTAACGTCCCCATCCGGAGTTAAGGTAAAAAAGGTATGGTCTGCAGATGAAATGGAGAACGTTGTTTTAAATCAACTAAATGATGCAAGTGTGGTTATTATGGCAGCAGCGGTTGGAGACTATCGGCCGACCAATGCTAGCTCACGGAAGATTAAAAAAACTGGGAATTCTTTGCAACTGAATTTAGAGCCAACAACAGATATCTTGAAAAGTCTTTCGAAAAAAATTTCTAAATTCCAAAAACGGGCCATACAGAAAAAAACACTCCTTATTGGATTTGCTGCGGAAACTGATAATTTAATTAAAAATGCTCGAAGCAAGCTCAACTCCAAATCTTTAGACATGATTGTGGCGAATGACATATTGAGACCTGATTCTGGATTCAAGGCTGATACTAACAGCGCTACCCTTATTTTTCCAAGTGGACGGCCTCAAGTCCTTGGCGTAATGACGAAACAGGACCTTTCAAATCGCATTCTCAATGAAATAGTAAAGCTGCGATCAAAAAACCAGTTATGAATCATGATTTAATTCGCCACCTTAAAGGCTGGATTGAATTTTGTCACGAAATGAAAATTGACCTTATTGATCGCCAAACCCAGCTATCGAGGATTGGACCACCAGAGGGTCCTTCTGATGGAGTTATTGCAAAGAAGGAAACCTCCACTTCTTCAACTTCCATGAAAAATAAATCAATATCTCCCGACGATTCCCCCTTGACGGAAGCATCACCCCCACTTTACCTAGGGGGTAGCTCGTCCCTTGGCCTGTTTGATGAATCTAGTGGTGCTCCAGAGATTGATTCTCTTCAGCAGATTCGGGAGGATATAGGTGATTGCGAACGCTGTAAACTTTCCAAACATCGGAAAAATATTGTTTTTGGTTCAGGAAATTCAAAGTCAAAAATAGTTTTCGTAGGGGAAGCTCCTGGGGCAGATGAAGATGAACAAGGTTTACCGTTTGTGGGCCGTGCGGGAAAATTATTGAACCAACTTATCCATGAGGTTGGAATGAAGAGGAGTGAAGTCTACATTTGTAATATCGTTAAATGTCGGCCACCTGGCAATCGGACCCCTGAAAAAGATGAAATTAAATCGTGTAAGCCATTTATTATTCGTCAAATCGGAGCTGTTCATCCAAAGTTAATCTGTTGTCTTGGCTCTCCTGCTCTCCGTACCATGCTTCCCGAAATCAAAGAAGGAATTACAAAGATCAGAGGTCAGCTTCTCGACTTTCATGGGATAAAATTATTGCCAACTTTTCATCCAGCCTACATTCTTCGTAATCCTCGTGAAGGGAAAGCTATTCGGAAAGATTTTAAGTTAATTGTTGAGTTTCTGGGCGAAACAATGCAACGCGATAGCAGTTAGTGTTGTACAGGGA
>CAZSDV010000038.1:0-1565 GCA_964605715.1 uncultured Acidobacteriota bacterium | reverse complement strand
GTAATGAAGGTAGGCCAAGATTACCAGTCCAATCGCAGTAACATTCCTATGCCTTCCAAGTCCTCCTATGTTGACGTAGCGGTATTCGCAGCGGTTCCGGGTCTCTTGACTTACAAGATACCAGATGCATTGTTAGGCAAAGCATTGCCGGGCCGGGGTGTTGTTGTTCCACTGAAAACCCGCAAAGCCAAAGGAATTATAATTGGTGATTCAAAAAAACTACATTCAGGCATAAAAGCTCGTGAAATTTTAGATTTATGGGGTGACGAGGTAATCCTGCCTGATGATTTGGTGAAATTGGGTGTTTGGATTTCTGGTTATTATTTTTCCCCTCCTGGGGAGGTATTTCGGTCAATGATACCCTTACAGAAAGAAGTTCAAGAACGCTGGATGCTTAAGATTAGCCTTAAAGGGAAAAGGAAACTAAAAAATTTAACCTTAGAATCGGGCCATGAAGGCCAAGATGAAAAAGAATTGAAAGTTTTTAAAATACTCTCACAAAACCAAGAATGGGATTCAAGGCGATTACAACTCAAGGTTAAAGGTTTGTCGAAGTCAATTTTAATTAAATTAGTAAAATCTGGAATGCTTGAATCTAAGCACGTGGAAGTTTCTAGAAATACCCGGGAGATAAAGTGGTACGGCCTTCCACCCGCTTGTTCGTTTTTAACAAGTAAAATATCTGTTGTGGAGAAACGAATTTTACAACATCTACAAAGTAGCGGTGCGACTGTTTCCCAGGGAAATTTATTGAAATTTACTAAAGCCAAATCTTCCCACTTGAAGCGATTACTGGGCAATGGCCTGATTGTTTCATATGACAGACCTCCTAATGCTCAAATGGCCAACGAAGTTGATTTGCCTAAAAACAATGACAAACTTAGTTCTGATCAGGAAAAAGTTTTTAATAAGATTAAATCTTTCCTTGCAGTTGATAAGTTCCGGGTAATTCTTCTTCATGGAGTTACTGGAAGTGGAAAGACTGAAATTTATTTACGAAGCATCGAAAAGGTTTTATCTACGGGTCGATCAGTGCTAATGCTGGTCCCGGAAATTTCTCTAACTCCAGCAATGCATACGCTTTTTGAAGCTCGATTCCCAGGAAAAGTAGCCCTACTTCATAGCAGTTTACGTGGACGAGAAAGAGAACTTGAATGGAAGCGTGCCCGGAGAGGGGAAGTTCAAGTATTGTTAGGTACTAGGTCAGCTGCGTTGGCACCTGTAGTTGATCTTGGATTAGTCATTGTTGATGAAGAACATGATGCAAGTTATAAACAACAAACAGAGCCAAGATACCACGGAAGAGACGTGGTTATTGTCCGGGCTCGCAGAAAAGACATTCCTGTGTTACTTGGGTCTGCCACCCCATCCCTCGAATCTTACTGGAATGCAAGTCGAGGAAAATATGAACTATTGAAACTGCCTGAGCGCATTGCGGGCAGACCCATGGCAGCGGTTGAAATTCAAGATATGCGTAATGAATTTAAAGAAACCCTATGATAAAGTAGTGTTAGTTAGGTCACTTATTCCTACAAGAGAGATTGGTTTTCTGCCTGGCGATGAAG
>CAZSDV010000037.1:0-22250 GCA_964605715.1 uncultured Acidobacteriota bacterium | reverse complement strand
GCATTCCCCTCTCACCCTTCTCGAGAAAAATGGCAACTTTGCCGTATCCTTGCTAGCCCATTACGAAAGAAGTCAGACCGGGCCCGTGCAATCGCTGCGCTTAGCTTATTATCACCGCGGGATCCTGCAGTTGATGCCGAAAGACTCGCTGCAATGGTAAAACAATTTCGCCACCTGCGACGAATCTCAGAAATGCACGATGCCCTAGATATTCTAGCTAGTAAACATTCAGATGAGGGCCACTATAGGGCGGCTTTGATGGAGGTAGGAAACTACTATCTTCTGGAGGGGGATAGGAAGCGTGCAGGAGAGTTCTACGGTACGCCTGTGGGCGATTTCCCGAAGGGCGATCGTGCAGCAATTGCGCAGTGGCGTTTTGCCTGGAGCACACATCTCCAAAGAAAAAAGGAGGACGCCGAGCGGTTATTTATCGAACACATCTTGCATTACCCGTCTTCTTCGGAGGTCAGTACTGCACTCTATTGGCTGGGTCGCTATGCTCAGGATGAGAGTGATTTTGGTCCAGCTCGAGCCTATTTTAGGAGGGCTGTTAAGCTTTACCCATTTAGTTATTTTGGAATTCAGGCTCGGAAGCAACTACAGGAGGGCTGGGGGAGTGTTGAGGCTGGTCCAAGGAACAAATTCTTTCCGCTGAGCCTTCCTAGGGAGCTCACGATTGAAAGACACGATGTTTCTAAAACTATTGATGCCGCCTCCATATCTCAAAGCTTAATGAGGGCGGATGCGCTACAAAATTTGCGACTCGATGATTTGGAGTGGCTAGAATTAGACCATTCCTTTTCTCGTTGGCCCAATTCGCGTGAGGTAAATCTTGCTCTGGCCAAACGCAATTTCCGTCTCAGGAATCATGGCTCCGCTATTCACTATGCGTTCCGTGCCTATCCTTACTATCGGTCGATTGATATCCAGAAACTGCCGCAGGAAATTTGGAGTATCCTTTTTCCTCGACCTTACGCTCAAGAAATACGCAAGGCTGCCTCTCGTAATGGACTGGAACCTGAGTTAGTGATGGCTCTTATCCGGCAGGAATCCAGCTTTCGTCCTCGTGCACGTTCCCGTTCGAACGCACGTGGCCTGATGCAGCTGATTACTCCAACAGCACGCCAGATGGCCCGCCAGGCAGGGAAAAGGTACAGGACTCGATATCTTTACAATCCTGCCTATAATCTAGAGCTGGGCTGCCGTTATTTGAGTTACCTGGTGGATCGATATGATGGCCAGATTGAACAGGCATTGGCGGCGTATAACAGCGGTCCGCACAGGGTAGATGCATGGACAGATCAGGAAGAATATTATGAGCCAGCGGAGTTTGTTGCCAGCATCCGCTTTTCAGAGACTCGGGCTTATGTTCGTCTTGTAATGAGCAATTGGGAGTTCTATCGGCGTCTTTCTCGAGTATCTCAATTAAGTAGATCAGTGGATCAAGAGAAGGCCAGGCCATCCTCGTTCTAGAAGAAGACCTATAGGACCTTTTCAATTTTTGTTTCTCGTTAGCAACGAGGTTTCTTGAAAGTATCTTGCTCGTGTTAGAATATTGCGGTTTTGTTCCACTAATGGGGATAGATGCTTATGGATCGGACTACAGTTTCCTCTGCTAATTACCTGGTTCCACAGGGTACGGTCGTCCGGGCCCCCGGAGAAGGAGAGTGCCTGAAGTTGGGCTCGCTGGCTGGGAAATCTGTACTCCTAGTTTTGCACATCACTGATGTGATTGAACAGGAATCCTTGGATGTTTCTATTTGGGGTTCCGAAGATGGGCAGAGTTGGGCAGAAAAGCCCTTGTTCAGCTTTCCACAGCAGTTTTATCAGGGTGATGTTCCTGCGGCCGTGCATTTGAACCTTCGCCCTGAGATAAAGTTTTTAAAGGCCCACTGGACAACCAACCGTTTTGGGCGAGGCTATGCTCACCCGTATTTCCGCTTCAGCCTGGAAGTGCAGGACTTGGATTGATTAGTCTGCATGCGAGCATTAAACCCATAAGGGTCCTGGTAGCCAGGCTATCGATGAAGGCTAAATCTTAAATATTCTCAATGGGTCCTTACATTATTAGACTGAGATCGGGAATGTACTTACCTGAAGGCCTAGAAGCCAGGAACGAAGTGAAAACTTTCAATTATGCAGAGAAGGTCGGGCCAGTCTTATAGATCGGCTGCTTTCTCGCCTGAGGAATTGACTTGATTTTTCTTATTCGTAAGGTTAGGGCTAGCTTGCGGTGCTCCGTTTACCATACCGTGATATGTCTCTGTGTTTTGGGTTTGGGAAATGGGGCTATTGTGCGCGGGGAGGATGCCATTGACACGGGTTTCTTAGAATCTAAACAGGTAGCAGATCTGTTGGGAAAAATCTGGCGAGTTACCTACCGATTGAGCGACCTTTTGACCCAAGTGGATGTCGAAACGTATGAAGCTGGCGAGAGCGAACTTGACGCTTTTTCCAGGATTTATTCGGAAACCACTGATGAGATAAAGATTTTGGGGATGCTCCGTGGGAGATTTGAGAAGAGTCCGGAGAATTTATTTCTGGCCTACGATTCCCGAGAAGCGGTCCACCACATTCTTGACAACATTCAAGGAATAGAAGCAAGAATGTTGAGTAAGGGTGAGGTTTATCTTTCGAGGCAGCTTTCTGAAGCCCGAAAGGAATTAGCCAGCCTGGAAATCCCCCTAGAATCTTACCTGAAATTTCTCTTAAGTAACTATCGCCAGCTTATCTCAGTAATGGAAAGCAATCTAGCTAGTTGCCATCAGAACCTAAGCTTTGCCGTGGGAAACCAGGCCAGCCGAACCCGTATGATTCCTAATCGGCTACCCACTCGTTCTCGGTCAATCCCTTCATCTCCCCGTCCTAGGTCGAACCGGAATTCTCGGTGATAGGTGACATAAGGTACGACAGCGTGAAGGCTGTCGTACCTAAGCTATCCTCTGTATCTTTATTCGGTAGCCTCGGTTAAGCTTTTATCAATTATTTCTAATGCCTGATCTGTATCTTCCTTGGAGACAATCAGAGGTGGAGATATCCTCAGCACATTTCCGTATATGCCACCCTTTCCAATTAGTAAACCGTTCGCCCGCGTCCGTTCGAGCATAAGGTTAACCACATCTGGGGCTGGTTCCTTTGTTTTCCGATCTTTAACTAGTTCCAGAGCTTGCATTAAACCCATTCCACGCACATCACCAATGATAGGATGCTTTTCTTTTAGCTCCTCTAATCCCTGTCTCAGGTACGCACCAACGGTACTGGTATTTTCCAACAGACGCTCCTCCTCAATTAGGTCAATTGTTGCCTTGGCTGCCACACAGCTGACTGGGTTTCCACCAAAAGTTGAAATAGTCATCCCCTTGTAGGAGTTTGCGATCTCCGGCCGAGTGATTGTACATCCAATAGGCATGCCATTTGCCATGCCTTTGGCAGCGGTGATAAAGTCTGGCTCCACTTCCCAGTGTTCAATACCAAACCATTTCTTGCCGGTTCTTCCGAAACCCGTTTGGACTTCATCAGCGATAAACAAGCCTCCATACTCTCGAATGATTTTGACGACGATCTTGTAATATTCCGGTGGTGGAACAATTACACCACCTAATCCTTGAATTGTTTCTGCCAACATCCCAGCAATTTCTCCATTCGTGCTGGTGCGAATGACGTCTTCAACATCTTTGGCACAGGCAACGTCACAGCTTGGATAAGTTAGTCCGAACGGGCAACGGTAGCAGTAGGCGCTCGGCGCATGAACGACCCCGTGTGCTTGAATGCCAGCCTTGCGCCATATTGCCATTCCTGTCATTGACTTAGCGAGATGTGAGTGGCCACTGTAACCATGCCTTAAGGCTACCATCTCGCTGTTTCCCGTGTGCATGCGTGCTGTGAGCACTGCTACTTCATTTGCTTCTGTTCCGCTGTTCGTAAAGTAGGATTTTTTTAGCTGACCCGGTGCAATTTTACCGACCTTCTCTGCCAAGGATACAATGGCTTCCGTGGGAAAGAGGGTTGAGCTATGTTGCACGCGGTCAATCTGACCTTTGATGGCTGAGGTAATCTCCTTGCGACCGTGACCGGCGCTGATAACAAGGATTCCTCCGAAGAAATCTAGGTATTGTCGACCTTCAACGTCAAAGACGTACTGGTTTTTGGCGTGATCTAATACCAAAGGGTCTTTGTAGTAGGTGGTGACACAATTGAAAAGGTATTCACGATGCTTGCGTATGGTCTCGTCGTTTGTCATAAAGAATTTTCCTCGTGCAGACAGGGTACCAGCTGATTTGACATGGACAGAAAACGACACATTTTCCTCGAATCTATCCCTGCAAGAGGTTAATGTGTACTGATCTTTCTGATTCTTCTAGCGCTGCTCAGGATGCTCTTCCTGGGGTAGCTCTAGCACTGTAGCCACGATTTTTTCTGCTATTCCTTGGCAATAATCATCAAAATTATCCCGAAAACGGGGAAAGGAATCCTGGAGGATCAAAGTAACCGCCTCCAGATTGGCTATGTGATCTGTGTGGAACGGTTTCATAATACAATCCATCATTTCTCTTTAAGGTTTTAGGTGTGAGTCGAACCAATCTAATAAGGTTTTATACCATAGACGACTGTTCTGCGGCTTGAGAATCCAATGTCCTTCATCTGGATAATAGAGAAAACGAGAAGGAATTTCACGTCGCTTTAAAGCTGTGAAAAGCTGAAGTGTCTGATTCAGAGGGACCCGGTAGTCGTGTTCTCCGTGGATCAGTAGCATCGGTGTTTGGATACGGCTGACGAAATTACTGGGAGACCATTTTTCATAGAGGTCAGGATTTTCCCAAGGAACACCTCGAAATTCCCACTCTGGGAACCATAGTTCTTCCGTACTGCCGTACATACTGCGCTGATCGTAAACACCGGCGTGAGAGACAAGGGCTCGGAATCGGTTCGTCTGGCCGGCAATCCAGTTCACCATATAGCCGCCAAAAGACCCACCTGCAGCTCCGATGCGACTTCCGTCCACAAAAGGCAAGGCAGCCAGTGCATCAGTTGCGGCCATCAGATCCTTGAAGCATTTTCCGCCCCAGTCGCCTGAAATTTCCTCCATAAATTGTAATCCATAGCCAGTTGATCCACGTGGGTTAGGCATTAGGACTATGTATCCCTGAGTGGCAAACATTTGGGCGTTCCAGCGGTAATGGAAGCTATCACTCCATGCACCTTGAGGACCACCATGAATCAACAGCAGAGCGGGGTAGATTTTTTCAGGATTAAATCCGGGAGGCTTGAGTAGGAAGCCATGAACGGTGGCATTATCCGGAGTAGTAACTTCAAAGGACTCACCTGGATTCATCTCTAGATTTGCGATTAAATCATGATTGAAATTAGTAAGTGGACTGATTTCCTCTCCGTCAGTACCACTTCGATAGATTTCAATTGGCTGGTTTAGTTTTTGCCTTGTAAAGGTGAAGCCTTTTCCGTTAGGGCTGGGTTGAATGTTTCCGTGAGTAGCCCCGCTCAATATTCTTAAAGCTTTTTTCCCTGTGAGGGAAATCGAAAAGACTGAAGATGTGCCTCGTTCGGAAGCCGTGAAATAAATCTTCTTACTGTTGGGTGCCCACACAAATGAGGAAACGGAGATATCTAATTTAGTTTTAAGCTCCCGAGGGATTCCAGTTTCTCGACGGTAAACCATCAATCGGTTTCGGTCTGATTCGAAGCCATTCCTTTCCTGAGAGAGGTAAGCAATGAATTGACCATCAGGCGAATAACGAGGTGCAGTATCAGAGCCAAGATTATTGGTAATTTTGCGGGCTTTCCTACCCGTAACTGGCAAAAGGAACAGGTCGTTATTCGTGGAAGCGGCGACAATTGGGTCATGATTTGAAGCAAAGCAGACCTCCTGTCCATCAGGAGAGATATCGTAGCCGTCCATGCCACCCAGAGACCATGTGGGGGAGTCAATTGGGCCTGGCGTAAGGTCACGTGTCTCATTTCCTTTAGCTGAGCTTAATAGGAGGTGCGTGTACCGGTTATTACGCCAATGGTCCCACTGTCGAAACAGGAGCTTGTCAAGCAGCTGGGCTTTAACCATCCCATCTTTTTCTCGTTTAAGCTTTTCTTTATTGCAGTCAACTCCATTGCAATCTGCAAATACCCGTGACGTAACGAGTATATTATTATTGCTACCCAACCAGGAGAAGCTTTCTACTCCAGTTGGAATTTTTGTCAACTGTTTGGCCGGCCCTCCTTTGACTTGAATCTGCCATACCTGAGCTATTCCACTGCGGCCTGAGATGAAAGCTAAGGAGCGACCGTCAGGTAACCATCGCGGCTGGCTATCTGTGGAATTTCCGTGGGTTAGTTGTTTTGGTTCACCACCTAAGAAGGGGACTAACCAGAGGTGAGAGCGAGAGGTATTTTTTTCAAGGTCTTGTTCGCCTACGATGAAGGCGACCCAGTCTCCATCCGGAGAAATTTGTGGGCTGGAGAGACGTTTGAACATCATGAGATCTCTGAAGTTAATCGGACGTTTTGCTTCAAGGGGCTTGACTAACGCCAACAGTAAGGCGATAAGAGAAAAAACAGTTAGATTAATACGCACCTTAGCTTCCTCCTTGAATGAACTAATTTTTCTAGGATTATATGCGCTCCTAGAACCCTTGATTTTAGCCTGTCTATTGTACCCTAGCTCTGGGCTGGGAAATTATGTGCTTTGTGGGCCTACTTAATTTAGCCAGTGGGCTGTTTTGAGTACGTTTTTAAGTTTGAAGAGTTGGTGGTGTGGCTGCGGTAGGGGTTCCTGTAACCTGCCATGACCTACTGGCGCGAACACCAAACGGTGTAGTAAAATTGAACAGGTAATCAATGCCATCAAGCAGTTTACGGTCGACAATGAACAAGCCCCGAGTTTCTGCTGTAAAGTATTCGAACACCCTGCCGCTCGTTTGGGGGATGCTTCAAGGAAAAGAAAGAGGAGTGCTTGATCTTTCCTTTACCACCCCCTCTGCTTGTGCTGAGGCGTTGCGCAAAGAAGAAGCCGACATCGGTTTGATTCCTTCAATCGAGTACCAACGAATAGAAGGACTTTCAATCTTTCCTGGAATCTCGATTTCCTCTAAAGGAGCTGCCCGCAGCGTATTGCTGCTTAGCCGTAAGCCAATCGAGCAGGTTCAGAAAATTGCCCTGGACAGCTCATCGCGAACCTCGGTAGTTCTATTAAAGATATTGCTGGAAAAATTCTATTGCAAAAAGGTTAATTTTTTTCCTTCCCCCCCTGACCCAATTGAGATGCTTGAGAAGGCAGATGCGGCGCTGATTGTCGGTGACCCAGCATTGATATTCGAAGGAGATTGTGCTGAAATCTATGATTTGGGGGTTGAGTGGAAAAGATTCACTGGACTTCCATTTGTCTTTGCTTTTTGGGCAGGGCGGAGAAAAGGGGATCTATCTGGGTATAAAGAGGTATTCGATTCCTCTAAGAAATTTGGGTTGTCCCACCTTGATGATATTGTTAACCAGGAGGCATCGAAGATTCCTATTAAACCAGGGGTTTTACGTGATTACCTAGGTGTAAACTTAGACTACTCGCTGGATGAAGAAAATTGCCGTGGTTTGCAACTTTTCTATCAGTTGGCAGAAGAAGTAGAGGCCATTCCCAGACGGATAGAGTTGACATTTGTATAGGGAAAGAAATTTAATGGGTTGTTTAGAGGACCCACTTCAAGATTATGAAAACTTCACCTGAACAAGCGCTTGCAATGTTTACTTCTGATGACCTTGTAGGTATTGCTTCTGAGGCCGATGCCCTGCGAAGGCGACTCCACCCAGGAGAAGCAATTACCTATATAGTGGACCGGAATATTAACTATACAAATTTTTGCACTGAGTATTGCTCTTTCTGTGCATTTTACCGACCGATGGGATCGAAGGAAGGATATGTACTTTCCTTGGGTACTATTTTTCAAAAAATTGAAGAGATGATTTCGCTTGGTGGGACGGGAATTCTCTTGCAAGGAGGCCTCCATTCAGAGCTTAAGATTGATTACTATGAAAACCTCCTTCAGAGCATCCACGATCGCTTCCCACAAGTTCACCTTCACTGCTTTTCTGCCCCTGAAATTTTGAATATTTCTGAAATTTCTGGTTTGACGCTATCTGAAACTCTTCTTCGACTGCGAGATTCAGGATTAGCTTCGATTCCTGGTGGTGGCGCAGAGATTCTCGACGATGAAGTCCGCCATCGGATCGCTCGATTAAAATGTACATCAGAGCAATGGTTGTCGGTCCACCGCAATGCTCATAAACTCGGTATGCGTACGACGGCCACGATGATGTTTGGTTGTGGTGAAACTTCTCAACACCGAGTGAACCATCTTGAGGCAATCCGCCAACTCCAAGAGGAAACTGGTGGGTTCACCGCGTTTATCCCCTGGGCATTTCAGCCTCCGAACACTCCCCTGGGCCATACAGTAAAAGAGCAGGCTACAGCTGTTGATTACCTTAAGACGTTAGCTATTAGCCGGATCTACTTGGACAACGTATTGAATATCCAGGCCTCGTGGCTGACTCCAGGTCCAAAGATCATGCAGGTGGGGCTTCGTTTTGGGGGGAACGATGTTGGCAGTGTGCTAATTGAGGAAAATGTTGTTCGTGCAGCTGGGGTGAGTCGCACTGCTTCAGAAGGTGATCTGCGGCGAATAATTCGCGATGCTGGTTTTCGCCCCGTAAAGCGAGACACTCTTTACCGGACCTACTTCATGGATGAGAAAGAGGATGCTCATGAACATTCTATTGATGGCTTGATTCCCCCTAGCAGCTCCGAGCTCACCGTCTGGACTACCAGCTAGAAGCCTATTGGGTCGTTCGGGAAGTTTGTTATGGCAGATAGCTGTGTTCCTCTGGAGTGTAGCCATATTAAACAGAAAAGGAAAATCAGTATTTTCAAACAATTAGCAGGGTAACGCACAACCGGTTTGGGTTTCGATCATTGTCACGACATTTCTACTGAGGAAAGGGGTTACTCATCCAGCTTAAGGACGGCCAAAAAAGCTTCTTGAGGAATATCTACCCGCCCTACCCGCTTCATCCTCCTCTTGCCTTCTCTCTGCTTTTCAAGCAACTTTCGTTTTCGAGATACATCCCCGCCATAGCATTTGGCTAGCACATTCTTTCGCAAAGGAGCCACGCTTTCCCGGGCGATAATTCGGCTACCAATAGAAGCTTGAATGGCGACTTCGAACATCTGACGGGGAATTAGCTTTCGCATTTTCTCGCATAATGTCCGCCCTCTATAGAAAGCGTTATCTCGGTGAGATATAAATGACAAGGCATCTACCGGTTCTCCGGCTACAAGAAGATCAACTTTCACTAGGTTAGAAGGCTGATAACCTAAAAGCTGGTAGTCAAAAGACGCGTAGCCACGCGAGATAGATTTTAAGCGATCATGGAAGTCCATAACAATCTCATTCAAGGGAAGCTCGTAGGTGAGCAAAGCTCGCTTGGTGGACAGATACTCGAATCCTTTTTGGGTCCCGCGCCTCTCTTCCACCAACTTTAGAATGGGCCCCAAATATTCCACCGGAGTTAGAATTAAGGAAGACAGCATTGGTTCTTCCACTTGTTTTATTTCTTGCCCTGGGGGGTAATTGGCGGGATTTTCAACCTCCCAGACCTTACCGTTAGGAGATTGAATACGATAGCGTACCCCGGGGGCGGTGGTGATTAGGCTCAGGCCGAATTCGCGCTCAAGTCGCTCCTGGATTATTTCCCGGTGTAGTAACCCCAGGAAGCCACAGCGAAAACCGAAACCTAGGGCTGCAGAAGTTTCCGGGTCAAAAAAGAAGGATGAATCGTTTAGTTGTAATTTCTCCAAAGCTTCACGGAGCATTTCGTATTGACTTGACTCAATAGGAAAGAAACCTGCGAAGACCATCGGTTTGATTTCCTCGAATCCGGCCAAAGGCTTGGAAGCGGGTAAAGCCGCGTCAGTAATTGTGTCGCCAATCTTGGTATCAGCAATCCGTTTTATCCCAGCAATTAAATAACCTACTTCGCCGGGATAGAGAGAGTCTACTTGTAGGTGTTTTGGAGTACGAATGCCCAGCTCCTCTACAGGGTAATCTTGAGAATTTGACCAAAAACGAATTGTCTGCCCAACCCGAATCGTTCCTTCCTTGACGCGTATTGCAATGATTGCTCCTCGATATGGATCGAACCAGGAGTCACAAATCAGGGCTTTAAGGGGATCCTTAGGAGACCCAACGGGTGGTGGAATTCTTTTGACTACTGCTTCAAGCACCTCCGGAATGCCCGTGCCTCGTTTAGCACTGACCAGCAGGGCATCGGACCCATCAATGGCCAAGGCATGTTCAATTTGTTCGCGGGTACGCTCAACCTCAGCTCCTGGAAGATCAATCTTGTTGATTACCGGGATGACAGTAAGGTTGTTTTTTTCCGCCAAGTAAGCATTGGCAAGGGTTTGTGCCTCTACGCCCTGCGAGGCATCCACTACTACTAGTGCTCCTTCGCAGGCGGCGAGGCTGCGGGATACCTCGTAGGAGAAATCAACATGGCCCGGGGTGTCGATCAAATTTAACTGGTAACAGTTTCCATCCAATGCCTCATAGAGCAGACGCACGGAGTGGGCTTTAATTGTTATGCCCCGCTCGCGTTCGAGATCCATGGAATCTAAGACCTGCTCCGCCATTTCTCTTTCTGGAAGGGCTCCTGTCAGCTCCAGTAGACGGTCCGCCAGCGTAGACTTTCCATGGTCAATATGGGCTACAATGCAGAAGTTACGAATGAGGTGAGGTGGAATCATGAAATCTCAAGGGCACCATGCCCGAAGAAAAACCACATCCTTTTAGGAGAAGCAGAGGCCTTTTTTCTGTGAGCAAGGCCTATGAGAAGTTAACAGAAGGGCCTCAGACTGTCAATTTTAGCAACATTGACCGCCGGAAGATTCCAGTCGAATTTTATGTAGCTGTAAACTCCTTCATGGCTGATCTGATAAGAAATTTAAAACAGTTTGTTTTTATTGGATAGAAGCGGCATTGAGGAATTCATAAACAGTACTTGCAAGACATATGGTTAGAGTTTAAGAAATGTGGTTCAAGGGGAATTTTAATTTTGGGTTCCATGGTAAATTGCCTAGCTTTCTTTTTCTTTCATCCTGCTTTTCTCGTAATCCTAAGGTAAGCTTGATGCGAGAGTATTTTTGTCTACTCAAGAAAGTTTTTCGCTTTATATTTTGAAAAGTTGACCCAAGGACAATGGGGCAGGTTTTTGACGAATATGTCATTGAACTATCTTTAAGGAGAGGAAGTTGAAAATTCAGAAAGTTGGTGTTGTTGGATGTGGGCAAATGGGTTCCGGGATTGCGCAAGTATGCGCAGTCGGTGGATTTTCTACCCTTTCCCAGGAAATTTCTCAAAAGGAACTAAAAAAAGGGTTGGCAAGAGTTGAAAATTCGCTTAGCCGGCTAGTAAAAAAAAGACTGGTGACGCCAGAGAAAAAAGAGCGGGCTCAATCTCGGCTTAGAGGAACATTAAAGTTGGAAGAATTCTCTGAGTGCGATTTGATTATCGAAGCGATTACTGAGAATCTTGATGAAAAAAAGAAAATTTTTCAGAAGCTTGAATCTATAGCAAAAACAGATGCCATTTTTGTCAGTAATACATCGTCTCTTTGCATAACAGAAATGATCAGCGCCACAAAGCGTGGTCCTCGCTTTCTGGGGATGCACTTTTTTAACCCTGTGCCCGTTATCCCTCTTGTCGAAGTGGTAAAGACTAGGATAACTGAAACAGCAGTTGTAGAGTGTATAGTTGATTTTGTTACCAAGATCGGGAAGACACCTATTGTTACTTTTGACCGCCCAGGTTTTATTGTGAATCGTTTACTAATCCCATATCTGATGGATGCGGTCCGGGTGCTGGAAGAGAGGTTGGGCTCCACCAAGGAACTAGATACAGCCATGCGGCTGGGGTGTAGTCACCCGATGGGACCTTTTACATTGATGGACTATATCGGAAACGATACATGTTTTTACATTGCGAACATTCTCTATGACAAATATCAAGAGGAACGGTTTGCTCCGCCTCCTCTCTTGAAGCGGATCGTAATGGCTGGGATGTATGGTCGTAAGAGTGGAAAGGGATTTTATGACTACTCGGATCCGGCTTCACCAGAGCCAATGGAGCTTTTTGACGAGTAGAGCCTGGACGATTTTAACCAGAATGTTCGTCAGGGTAACTTATGAAATACGAAAATATCCTATTTAATAAGAATGGCGATACAGTAGTAATAACGATCCATCGTCCCCTTGAGCAAAATATTCTCAGCACTAAAACAATGCAGGATATCCATCACGCGTTCCAAGCTGTCCAGAAAGATTCCGATTTAAGAGTTGCTATCTTAACCGGCAACGGTGAAAAAGTTTTTTCTGCAGGTGCGGATATCAATGAGTTGAGACTTCTGGATTCTGCAGGAGGACAACTCCTCTCACAAGAAGGAAAGGAGGTTTTAGATTTTATCGAAAACCTTGGAAAGCCAGTTATTGCTGCGGTGAACGGGGTGGCTTTGGGTGGTGGTTGTGAGCTTGCCATGGCCTGTACTTTACGAATCGCCTCAAAAAATGCGCGTTTCGGTTTTCCGGAAGCTAAGGCAGGTCTGATACCGGGCTATGGGGGTACATATCGCCTCCCAAACCTTGTGGGAAAGGGCAGAGCATTGGAGATGATTCTCACTGGGGAACCTGTCTGCGCTGATGAAGCTCTTCGTGTCGGCCTAGTTAACAAAGTCGTTCCGTCTGAAGAGCTGCTTTCCGCAGCCCAGATCTTAGCTGGAAAAATTGTTTCAAGCGCACCTTTGGCGGTACGATACATTATGGAAGCAGTGAACAAAGGAATAGATATGTCTTGGAAACAGAGGGCGCTCCTGGAAGCTTCTCTTTTCGGTCAATGTTGTGCTAGCGAGGATATGGAGGAAGGTACACGTGCTTTTCTCGAGAAACGTCCTGCAAGGTTTCAGGGAAAATAATAAAGAAAGAAGAACGCCTTTTCAGCAATCTAAGGTCAGAGACCCTCAGAGACCAAGCTCTCAAATACGGTTTAACAATGAGTCGAATTACTTCACGCCGCAAGGCTCGGCAGATGGCACTTCAAATGCTCTTTCAGTGTGAGATTGGGAAACACAGCCCCGAGCACGTACTGACCACCTATTTCCAGAACGGAAAATTCAAGCCCGAGCAGGAAGAGTTTTCTCGCACTCTTTTCAAGGAAACACTGGGAGAGCTTAAAATAATTGACCCGCTACTTCGGCAGCACGCTGAAAATTGGAGGTTGGAGCGTATGGCAGCTGTCGATCGCAATCTACTGCGCCTTGCTGTATATGAGCTGGTTTATACTCGTGATACTCCTCCAGCAGTTGTTATCAATGAAGCCCTTGAGCTTGCGCGCGAATTTTCCACAAGCGAGTCGGTTGAGTTTATCAATGGAATCCTTGATGCCGTTCGAAGAGCCCTTCCTTCAAACTAAATATCTTCCTTACCTTAAGGTTTCAGGGTGGACTAAAGAAGGCATTTTGAGCGAATACAATCTGGACCTGAATAGAGAAGGTAGACTAAAAAGAGAAATTTAATTTCAGGTCAGGTCGGTTTCGAAGATTTTTCTCTTGGTTAGCACCCCCTCGTGTTGTCTCAGAGTAGGATTTTAATTTTTAACTGAGAGCTTAGCCATGGGGATTCGGAAACCTGTGGGAGTCGCGAGGTGCAGTTCTTGAGCGAATAAAAAATTAGGAGTGCTTGAAGACAAACTCTTTTATCTTATCCAAGATTAATTTAAGTTGTTTTTTGGATGACGCTTCGGCGTAGAGACGCAGCAAATTTTCCGTCCCTGAGGGTCTTATCAGTATCCAGGTGGAAGGCCCAAGCCAAAGCTTGACGCCGTCAATAATGTCTGTGCGGATGATTTTTATACCTGCAATCTGCCGCATGTTTCCACTTTTAATTAGGGCGGTGACTTGACGTGCTTTGTCAAGGCCGATCGAGAGATCAACTCGGCGATAGTGATGCTTTCCAAACTCTCTATCAAGTTGCGCAATCAGGTTTTTGAGCCCTTGGCGGCGATACGCTATCATTTCCGCTAGCAGCAATGATGAGAGAATTCCATCTCGTTCCGGTGGACGCCCCTTGACAGCGATACCACCGCTTTCTTCTCCTCCAATCAAGACGTCACGTTTAAGCATTATATCTGAGATGTATTTGAATCCGATTGCAGTGACGTGCAAACGAAGGCCATATTTTTCCGCCAGTTTGTCGATTAATGTAGTGCTGGCGAAACCTTTAACCACCTCACCTCTCAGATCGCGTCCCTCGTAGAGGTGTTTAAGTAAAAGTGAATAAGTCTTGTGTGAGTCAATGAAGTTCCCCTGATGATCTATTCCGCCGAATCGGTCTCCGTCGCCATCGAGTGCAAAGCCTGCATCGTAACCATCCCTTACCACAGCTTGACGGAGAGCTTCGATGTGAGGGTGGATTGGCTCAGGGTTAATGCCAGGGAAAAGCGGATTTAGCTCGTTGCGAATTTCCTTATAGACGATACCATGACGCTTAAATAGCCATCCCAGGCAGTGTCTTCCTGCACCATGCATGGCATCAATCACAAATCGTAAACCTGAAGCACGAATCTTTTCAAAGTCAATGAAGGGTTCAAGATTCTTAAGGTAGGGAGTGACAAGGTCGACAGTTTTTATACGTGCGGATTTCTGTTTGCGCTGTAAAGAGGCAGGGAGATATCTATTGGGAATTCTCCGCTCGATATCCCGAGTGACCTTTTTTGAAACTGAGCAACCCTCTGGCGCTTTGATCTTGAATCCATTCCAATCGTAGGGGTTATGGCTAGCAGTGATCATAATTCCATTGGAAGCTTTCCGTTTGATTACGGCATAGCTGAGAGCTGGGGTAGGCGTGGGGCGGTCAGCCAATATCACCGGGATACCGTGGGTCGATAACACTTCAGCTGTGGCCTGGGCAAATTGGTCGGATTGAAATCGTGTGTCAAATCCCACCACAACGCCACGGGACAAATGACCTTTTGCTCGTATGGAGTTAGCCACTGCTGACGCTACCCGCTGAATGTTAGCGATAGTATAGTCATCTCCTATAATTCCCCGCCAGCCATCAGTTCCAAATCGTATTTTTGTGATCGCAGTCAAAATATTTTCTCAGCTATTGCGGAATTTTAAGGAACAAGAAAGATCTATTATATCTATTTAAGGCCTAAGTGCTTCGCTGTGGTTCCATACCAGCATTGCTCTTGGACTTCTTCTGGTACGCCGTTTGCCTTAAGAAACAGGTCGAATCGCTGGATATTTTCCAGAAATCCCTCAGGACCTTCATCACTTCCGAAGACAATTTTTCCAAACGCGTGGCCGGCATTGCTTTGGGAATGGATGGTTGCAAGTGATGGCCTCCACCAGAGAATTTCACCCCAGAATTTAGGGTTATCCTTCTTTTTAAGGAGGGACGAACCAGTTATATCAAAAAACAAATTTGGATCCCAGCGAGCAACCTCTGCAGCCTCGGTGTACCAAGGGTTGCCGAGATGTGCACCTTGGATTATAAGATTTGGGAAACGACGGGCAATAATATCAAGGTAGGCTGGTCGCATCCGGTCCATTCCACTGTGTTCAACATTTCCTCCAAACCAATTCACAATTCCTGTATGAAACAGAGCGTACAGTTTCAATTCTTGCAGTCGTTCATAGATCTGGTAGTAGGAGGGATCGTGAAAATCTTTGAGAGGTTTCGTGATTTCTCCTACTCCCTTGAAGCCTGCTTTGTGATAAGCATCAATCTTCTCAAGTACCTTGGGATCATCCAGTTTAATCACTCCAAAGCCGATAAAGATGCCAGGGTAAGTTTCCATGGCATCTCGTACTCTAGCCAAGTCCTTGTAGGGGGTTATGAGGCAAAATTTTGCATTGTATTCCCGGGCAACCTTAACGGTATTTTCAATAAATCCCGCTTGATTTTTAAAATGGTAGTGAGAATCAATTTTTGGTCGAGTTCGAGGATCGACGTGCTGGTGTCCAAGGGAGGCAGTGGAACCACTTAACGATAAGCCTATCGCCCCCAAGAAGGTTACAATAGAAAACAGAAAAACCATCCACATTTTTATGCTAAAGACGACGAACAATGGCTTAATCCCTCTCATCTTACTTTCTCCTCCAGCTTAAAGATTCTGCTAAAAGGCCACTGTAGTATCCGGAGGTCTCCAGCTAACTTCCTTCCGGATATAGATTCATTTCTGTGTCGAAAGATACATAGCATGATTTGTGCTCAAAGCTGTAGCGTGCAGCCTCATTTATGGCAGTTCCTACCAGGGATTGACGGGGAAGGGGACGGACTTTATCAAGTTCGGCGATCAGATCCCCCCTTTTTTCAAAAGCCTGTTTTTCGTTCATTCCTTCAGTAGCCTCGAATATATCCCGAATGTCGTCCAAGCCCTGTACGATACTGTCGTATCCATAGCCTGAAAATTCAGGAATTCCAGATTGGGCCCAGGAATTATAGGGTTTAAAGAAATAGGGGTTGTAATGCTCATAACCACCTACGTCGGTATTGAAGTGGGTATGGCGATCCTTGTGGTCAGATTTATATTCTCCTCGGGTGCCAGTCAACTGCATTCCTTGGTTGGTTAAAGCGGTATTTGAGGGTGGTAGTATCCAGGAGGTTTGAATCCAGAAGACTGAATTATCTTCCCATTCTATCGCGGCCTGAACAGCATCGTATGTATCAATGCCAAGGCCAGGCAAGGATTTTTTTTGACCAAAGGCAACGAGGCGCTTTGGCCTGAGCCCAGTAATGAAGTAGTAGGCGTCAGCGTAGTGTACTCCGATGTATTCGAAAGGTGAACTCTCATGTGCCCACCCTGCAAAGGTGTTAAGGGCCATCTCCCTCTTTTCTTCAATCCATGCGTGGCCATGAAGCATCTGTCCCATATCGCCGTTTTGATAGCGGTACCTCACGGCTCTAATGGCTAGGTCATGCCGTTTATGGTAGTCGGTGTACACGTACAATGCTTTTTCTTTGGCACGGTTTTCTATTTGTCTCGCCTCCTCCACTTTCAGGCAGAGAGGCTTTTCTACTAGCACGTGATGACCTGCATTCAGGGAGGATATGATTGCTGGGGTATGTGCTGAGTCTGGAGTGGCGACAATAACTACCCCATATTTTCCTAATTTTTCAAGTGCTTGTTTAAGACTTTCTAGATGGAGCTTGCTTATGTTACCTGTCTGCTCAGGATCGGGATAGAGTACTATCTTCTCATCTGGAAAGGCTTCGCAAACGGCCTTGGTGGTTTTAATACGGCGTGCCGAGAGGAAAATCTCTCCAATTTTTCCTTTCTGCCTTTCCTGGAAAAGGGTTGGAAGGATTACTTCGAGGCTGATCATGCCTCCCCCAACAACTAGTGCATCTAACTTTTTATTCCAAATCTCCATCTCTGATGCCTCCAACTCATCTAATCAGATTAGCTTCTCCTTGTAGAAGCGCATTTTTTCTGATGTTCTGAGATTGCCTCGTTGATGGCCTCATCCAGTGCCTCAATGCCGTCGAGCAAGGCTTCCTCTGAGATACACAGTGGGGGTGCAACTTTAACTACGGCCCTTCCTACTGGCGCAAACATGAGCAATCCTTTTTCGAAAGCCTGACCGACAATGCTAAATGCTAAATCGTCAAAGGGTTTTATGGTGCCTGCTTGGACTACATGGAGTCCAGCAACCAGGCCCTGGCAGGGTGCGGCTGCTATGAAATCAGAATACTTTATCCGGATTCGTTTAAGGCCTTCTTTAAGAACTTTTCCCACTGCCTGAACATTTTCTAATATTTTTTCTTTTTCTAGGATTTCAAGATTGGCTAACGCCGCCGCGACGCAGATTGGATTCCCCATGTGAGTACTTGTCATTTCACCTGGACCGTATTGGTCCATGATTTCAGTTCGCCCTAAAACGGCAGAAAGAGGCAGCGAGCTTGAGATTGCCTTCCCGAGACAAATCAAGTCTGGTAGCACTTTGTAGTGTTCAAAACCAAACATTTTTCCCGTACGCCCAAACCCAGCCTGCACTTCATCAAAGATCAGTAGGATTCCGTTTTTCTTGCACCAGCGAGAAAGCTCTTCCACATATTTGATGGGGGCGAATGCTGCATTTCCACCTTGGTAAGTTTCCATGATAACTGCTGCAAGCTGCCCATCCTGAATTCCCTTTTTTTCCAATAGAGCCAGTGAATCTTTAAATTTATTGTTGGGATTACGAAAGTCGCCAGGGAAGGGAAGTTGGTGAAAGTCAGGCATGGGACTTCCAATCCATTCTTTGAGTGCTGGAATACCGCCGATCAGTTGTGCCCCAAGGGTGCGTCCATGGAATGCACCTTCGTAAGAAATGATGCCATTTTTTTTATTCCCACCAATGTTACGTCCGTAGGTGAGCGCAAGTTTTATGGCACATTCAGTGGTTTCAGATCCGGTTGTCAACAGGAAAACTTTATCTAGTTCAGGCGGCGTCAAGGCTACCAGTTTCCTGGCAAGCTGGGCGCGCAACTCAGATGGGAAGCAGTAGTTGTGCAGGAGCTGATTTCGCGCTTGCTGTATGATGGCGTCCACGATTTTTGGGTGTCCGTGGCCAACGTTGGCGACCAGAACTCCTGAGCTCCAATCAAGCCACATATTCCCGTAAGCATCCCATACTTGGAAGCCTTTGGCGTGATCCCACACAATAGGGGGTTGGCCTGTTGTAGCCTGAGGTTCGTGGCGATGAAGCTCTTCCAAGATATGAATGGAGGCAGGTGCTGGTATCTTGGTTGCGATTCTTCGGTAAGGGGTGTCGATCTCCTTTACTACCTTAGGTCTGATTGAGTAGACTTTTCCTCCCATGAGCCTTTTCCCTTGTTGTGGTTCCTATGATTCAAGTTTTAAGTATCAACATTTTAGATACTAGATAGGTCCACGATAGCAAAGTAACTTGTTAAAAGCCCGAAGGCTAATGTAGCCAGGAGCCCAACGTTCATCCAGGGTCCTGCTCGGTGTTCTTTCATTAATGAATCACGGTTGATGAGTAGCAATATTGCCACAACAACAACAGGCAAAATGCAGGCCTGAAATCCCTGCGAAAAAATCATCATGGCTGGCGGACGCCTCTCCATGAATTGCATTCCAAAGGCGGAGAGGATTCCTGCCAGTCCCAGAAAACGGAATAGCGGTGAGTGTATATCCTTCTGTCTGTGAGTGAAGTCGCTTATAAGCCAAGGAGCAATCAGTAATATTGGAAACACAGTTGAGATTCCTGCACTCGTCAATCCTATAATCATTACTATTGCTGCAAGCTTTCCGCCCAGAGGCTCCATAAGTGTAATTAGATCTACGGTTCGCTCCAGTTGCATTCCTCGGGGATGGAGCGTACTCGCCGCGACCGCCATTATAACCACGCTCAGAAACAGCATCATGGAAGCGGACATAAATGCGTCTTTTTTGGCTACTTCCAGGTCATCTACGCCCCATTTTTTTTCTCTGACCACTACTGAGCGCATGATAAATACAGCCGCAGAGCACGTGGTTCCTGCAATGGCCGCTACCAAAGCTAGTCCACCCGGTTGGTCAGGCATACCAGGAATCATATTCTTCAGTAACGCTCCTGGGTTTGGTTTAAGCATAAAGAAGGCGATGATGAAACTTAATCCCATTAGAATTACAAAAACCATAAGAAATTTTTCGAAGTGTTGGTAACGACCATACCAAAGCAGTCCGTAGAGCCCAACGACAAGGACGAAGGTAATTCGTAATGTCCCCCAGCCTTCCCCTCCAAAAAACAAGCGACTAGCTTCTTGAATCAGATCAGCCACGATACCCATGATCCCCATTAAGGCCATGATCTCGCCGAGAATGAGCGCGACCACTAGGTATCCAGCGATTATCCATCCCCAACGGATTCCATGGCGAATACCATAGAGAGCAGTATTTCCCGTTACTAGACTGTATCGTCCGTAAGCTACCAGAAGTACATAGGTAAAAATACAGGCGAGAGGTAGAACCCAGAAAAGCTCCATACCATGTTCCGCACCCGCTTTGGCCATTGTCGTAATGCTCCCAGTGCCAATGTTGTAGGCAATGAGGAAGAGGCCAGGGCCAAACGAAGTAAGCAGGAGGAAAATTTTTCCAGAACTATTTTTTTTCATTTGCGAGTTTTGTTGCGCAAAACCTTCTGGGCAATGTCTGGAGATTTCCTAATATTCTTATTCATATTTTCTGTATCCCGAGGTGGAAAATTGTTTCAGAGTAAAGAATCCTGCCGTTTCTCTTTCAATTTTTTGACGACCTTACCAACGTATTGAGTGTGGTCGCGATGGCAAATGAGCAAAATATCAGGAGTATCAACCACAATTAAATTTTGAATTCCAACCGCAGCAACAAATTTCCCTTTAGTAGATGAGAAAATATAGTTTCCTTTGGAGTCTAAGCTGATGTGAGAGTCAGGGAAGCTGTTGCCTTGACGGTCCTTTGGCTGGATCTTATAGGCTGACGCCCAGTTTCCCACGTCGGTCCAACCGAGATCTCGGGGTATTGCATAGACATGTGCTGCTTTTTCCATAATCCCGTAGTCGACCGAGATATTCTTGAGCCGAGGGTAAATTTTCCTCAAAAGTTTCCTGCCGCTGACCTTTCCCCACTTGTGACCAATTGTTCCAAGTGCATCTGCTGTTGATGGTAGAAATCGTGCCAGGTTTTCGAGAAATGTTGAGGCTTTCCACACGAATATTCCGGTATTCCATACGTATTGACCAGAAGATACAAAATGCTTAGCTGTCTTCAGGTCAGGTTTTTCGGTAAAATTCTCTACAGTTCGGATATTTTTTCCATAGGGGTACAGTCTGGACGGCGAAAGTTTCAGGTATCCAAAGCTAGTTTCTGGGCAGGAGGGGGGGACCCCCAGTAACACCGAATTTCCTTCCATTTTTGCCACACGGCAAGCGGCTAGAATGGTTTGACGAAATACTGCAACTTTCCTAATTAAATGATCTGAAGGTAGAATGACCATTATAGCTTTGGAATTTTTCCGTACTACCTCATGTGCAGCTAGCGCAATGGCTGCAGCGGTGTTTTGTTGGCTTGGTTCGAGGAGTATCTGTGAGTTTTCTATATGTGGAAGCTGTTTGCGAACTAGGGGCGCTTGTTTTTCGTTGGTTACGACCAAGATATTACGGCTAGTTGTTATACCCTTAACCCTTTTTACCGTCTCTTGAAGGAGTGAGTGGTTATCTAAGATTGCAAGGAATTGCTTAGGCTGACTTTTTCGGCTTAGTGGCCAAAGGCGTGTCCCTTTGCCGCCGGCCAGAATGACAGCATATATGTCTTTCTTTGGAGGGTACTTTAATTTCACAGTAAATAAACCATCAAGCAAATTGGGGATTCATCCACCCTGCGAGCAAGGAGTGGCCTTACCCAAGGTTTCCTTCCGAGCTATCCGTCGACAAATTGCAACTCAGAGACAGTTACGGAAATCCCACCAACCTTGACCTATGCATGCAGGAGGAAAGGAAATGCACGTACTATTTTTCTCCACAGGTCTTTTCTTTGAAGACAGGTTTTAGGCATAGAGAAACATTGGGCCGGCTTCTGGAGTCTTCAAGCTTGACCGAAGAAGGCACGCAGTCTCTTGAGACCTTCATCGATCAAATCTTGAGAGGTCGCGTAGGAAATCCGCACATGAGCATCGGTGCCGAAAGCCTGTCCTGGGACCACCGCGACATGGGCCTTTTCGAGGAGGTTCTGTGAAAGAGACAGGGTGTCTGTGCCATTTTTTGGCCCCAGATACGCTCCAAGATTAGGGTAAGCGTAGAAGGCGCCCTGTGGCATGCTGCAGCTTACACCCGGAATTTCTCGGAGTCCCTTAACGATCTTGTCTCGGCGCTTACTATACTCGGAGAGCATTACTCCGACTGCATCCTGTGGGCCAAGGACTGCCTCGACCGCTGCCTTTTGGGCTATAGAGGTTGGATTGGAAGTTGAATGGCTCTGGAGATTTAGTATATGAGAGATGAGTTTGGATTGTCCTAGGATGAAACCTACTCGCCAGCCAGTCATCGAGTAGGTTTTTGATAAAGAGCCAACAAGTACTAGATTCTCTCGGTTGCCAGATGCTCCAAGTGAAAATGGGGTGGCGTCCCCATAGAGAAATTGGCAGTAACATTCATCAGACAGCAAGATAAGGTCGTA
>CAZSDV010000036.1:6154-22314 GCA_964605715.1 uncultured Acidobacteriota bacterium | reverse complement strand
TGAGGTGGTGCAGAATCTATTCCTAACTCCTTTCCTACTCAATCAGGTATTGATGAATATCATAACGGCTACAGAACGGCGAGTGGGCCATGTAACTTTCGAGGTTCAGGGCAAGATTCGCTTGGGTAAGATGGCCAATGATGGTCAATTCATTGACAACCGGCAAACTATTGATTTTGGGGATATCATCTCGGGCGAAGTAAATTCACAAGTCGGAGTCGCTAACGTAGTTACCGGACCATTAAGAGCGGTGCTTTCAGGTGGGTACAGCGAGTTGGTTATTGAGGGAATCGATGTTTCCGTGGTTTCGGTTGAGGAGCGGCGTTCTGCGAATTTGGAGCAGGTATGGTCCAATAAATCTGCGGTGAGGTCAGGCGAGGAGATTGTCATCCACTGCACATTGAGAACTCCAGATGGAAAACTTATTTTGGAAAAAATCCCTGTGACAATTCCTGAAAGCTTGGCTGACGGATACATTTCCATTATTGTAGGAGGTGGTAGAGCCATCAATCGTTTTCAGTCATCGCAATTTTCAGCGCTGCAAGGAAAACCAGCAAAGGATTTACGGCAACTTGTGCGGGCCTTGAACCGTGTGCGTCGAAACAATCGGCTCTATGTCTTACTGCTAGCCCCAAGGCGCACCTTGTTTCTGCAAGGGGAGGAATTCCCCTCACCACCACCTTCATTGGTCCAGACATTCATGTCTGATCCGGCAGTTTCAAGCAACATTATTACCAGTCGGCATTCGATCATTGGTGATTCCGAAGGAGACTCACAACCCTTCTCCTTGCAGGGGCAAAGGACCATTCGGGTGAGAGTAAGTGAAGTGCTTGGTCGCTAAGAACGGATAGGATTTACAAAGGATCTCCATGGCAAGACTACTCAGTCGGCGGATTACTATCTTTTTTTATATATTTTTTAGTATTTCCCATCCTCTCGTGGCAGTGGATACTTCTTTTTGGGAAATCTCAACTTACGAAAGCTTCCTTCAGGGTGCCCTCGAGAATATATCTTTGACTAGGGATGGCCGCCTTCGCCCTTCTCCTCTAACCAAGAACATCTTTGAGCCCGATGAGACGCTAGTGCTTTCTCTTGCTTTGGGCAATGAAGGGGCACTCTACTTCGGTACTGGTCATCAAGGTAAAGTTTTTCGAATTAATGAAGAAGGGATAGGGGAGCTGCTGTTTGTTGCTCCCGAACCAGATATTTTTTCCCTGGCTGTCGGACCGGGTGGCGATCTTTATGTTGCCAGTTCTCCAGACGGAAAGGTTTACCGCATTGACATTGATTCGGAGGGTGAGTCTTCGGTTTTTTTTGATCCTGAAAGCAAATATATCTGGTCGTTAGTTTTTGATGCAGATGGCCGCCTCCTCGTGGGAACAGGAGATAAAGGGAAGATCTTTCGAGTAACCAGAGAGAAGGAAGGAGAAGTATTTTTTGATTCAGGGCAGACACACATCATCTGCATGGCGCTTGATTCAAAAGGAAGGCTGCTGGCAGGAAGTGATCCGAATGGTTTGCTTTATCGTATTTCGACTGATGGGAAGGGTTTTATTCTCTATAATTCCGACCTCCCTGAGATTCATGCTTTAGCTGTTGATCGCAAGGAGCACATCTACATAGCAGCACTGGGAACAGCAATCAAGAGTCGCAGTCCTTTCTATGTTGCGCGCGGAAATTCTGTAGGTTCAACCTCGCCTTTGCAAGGTCCATCTCAGGAAAAGAAAGGTGGATCTAGTGATCCGGACGGGGGTAGACAGATCCCAGGACAGCAAAGAAACCAGAAGGCCGGAAATCGATCTTTGCAGATTCCAGCTTCTACTACTCCTGTTGGGGGTCGAGGAGCTGTATATCGAATACTGCCTAATAGCTCAGTTGAAACCTTATGGCGCTCAAACCGCGAAAGTGTTTTTGGCCTTTTGGCTCAAGAAGACCGGGTGTTATTTACCACTAGCACTCAAGGTCGGGTTTTTGAGTTGATAGCTCCACGCGGGAAGCCCTCCAGGTTAACTCTGTTAAATGAGACTCGGGAGACACTTGCTACTCGCCTTGAAAAAGCGAACGATGGGACAGTTTTTGTTGCCACCGGCAACATCGGGAAAATTTTCCGGCTTACCCCAGAGCTGTCTTCAACCGGAACTTATCTCTCTCCGGTGTGGGATACCCATTTTATTTCTCAATGGGGAAGGATTAGCTGGCATGCGATACTCGACCAGGGTGCCAGGTTGGAGTTCTATGTCCGGAGTGGAAATTTTGAGCGGCCCGATAAAACCTGGAGTGATTGGACTGGTCCCTATCGGAACTTTGAAGGTGAAACCATTCAGAGTCCACCTGCACGATTTCTCCAGTGGAGGGCAGAATTTAGTCGGGGTTCTGGGGAAACTCCAATTTTGGATAGTGTGAGAGTAGCCTATCTGAACCAAAATATTGCCCCTGAGATTAAATCAGTAGTAGTAAGGACCCCGTCACAGGGTTTTTCGGGAAACAATAATCAGGCTGGAAGTCGGGGAGGCGTTATCTCAGCTGGCGGTCCTCACTCCAGTTCCTCTTCTGCGTCTGCTCGTCAAACCTTGAGGAATAGAAGCGAGCTTCGTCTTCCTGTTACGATTTCCTGGCAGGCCAGAGATTCCAACCAAGACTTGCTGGTTTACGCCCTTTACTTGAGGGCAGAAGGTGAAAAGGAGTGGTTGAAGTTGGAAGAGGAGTTTCTAGGGACCACTTACACCCTGCAATCAGCAGCAATTTCTGATGGAAAATATATAGCAAAGATTGTGGCTTCTGATGAGATGGAAAATCCTATTTCAGTGGCTAAAAAGACACAAAAACTAAGCCGCCCTTTTATTGTAGATAATACTCCTCCTGGGGTGACAGCAAAGAGATTAAAATCAGCACTGGGTGAGGAGGTGGAATTTGCCGTGAAGGATGCTCTTTCCAGTCTTCGGTTGGCCGAAGCTCGCATCGGTTTCCAACCCTGGAAGCCGGTTTTTTCCAAGGATGGCATTGTGGATTCTAAAAGTGAAGTTTTTTCAGTTCAGCTTTCTGATTTAGCTCCAGGAGAACACTCTGTGGCCCTCCGTGTTCAAGATTTAGTGGGTAACGTGGGGTTGGGAAAAATTTTGGTTTACGTAATGAAATAAACTCTTTTGAGGTAGATTTTTTACAAATCAAGGCAACTCCAGGACAAAACCATGCATCTTAACAGCTGTTGTGGTGCCGTTGTGCCGGTTGGAACTTGAGTGCAGAAAAGAGTACAGGGTCAAAGGCTTTTAGCCAGCGGGAAAAAGATGCGGAGCTTGTCCGAAAAGCTCAACAAGGCGATGAAGCTTCCTTTGAGCGGCTCTACCAAGCCCACAAGCGGAGGGTTTTCTCGCTTTGTTTGCGGATGGTTGGTGATGTGGGTCAGGCTGAAGACCTTTCTCAGCAGGCATTTCTTCAGCTATTTCGGAAGATTGGTAGTTTCCGGGGTCAATCGGCATTTAGTACCTGGCTGCACCGGTTAGTGGTCAATGTGGTTCTTATGCAACTCCGGAAGAAGGGGCTGAATTTGATTCCCTTGGAAGAGGTTGATCCTTCTAATGAAGAAAAACCCCACAAGGAGTACGGAGCTATTGATAGGCACCTGGCAGGCTTGGTGGACCGAATAACCTTGCAGCGTGCCATAGAAGATCTACCCCCGGGCTATCGGAGAGTTTTAGTTCTCCACGACGTAGAAGGATTTGAGCATCATGAGATTGCAAATATGTCGAATTGTTCGGTAGGAAATTCAAAATCACAGCTTCACAAGGCTCGGTTAAGATTGAGAGAGTTTTTGCAACGGAAGATCGAAAAAAGTTAGTTCAGGGTAGGGGAATAATCGAATGAAGCGAAGTGAGACTAGATTTTTTCTGGAAAGATAGTGTTATGAGTAAATTAAGGAAACATAGCACTCTCCCGTCTTCACCTGATTGCCAGCGTTTTAATGCTATGCTGGTTGAGATTCCTGAGGGTGAAGCTAGTCCTTGGTTTGACGAGCATGTTCGTCAATGCTCTTCTTGCTCTGCTCTTTTGTCTGACCTGAAGCTCATCCTTGCTGAGAGTCGGAACCTTCCTGACTTTGATCCGCCTACGACACTTTGGCCTCGGATTCATGAACAGTTGATAGCAGAAGGATTTATTCCGGAGAAGACCAAAAAACTGAGCCGCTGGATGGGATTTCTACAAGGACCATTTTTCACTCCCGGAGTCCAGGGTGCAATGGCGAGCTTGGTTGTGCTAGCTGGCCTACTAGTGTTTGCTTCAAGTGCTGACTGGTGGGGGCGCGGGCCAGAGAGAGGTAATTCTCAAGGTACACATGTTATGCAGGCCAGCATCGTTCCAGTCCTAGCGGTTATGGAGGAGAGTTACCGCTCTGAGGTGGCGGCTTTGGCGGCGGACGTAACTTCGGTCTCGGAGATTTGTATGACAACTTTAAATGAGGCTATCAAGGAGTGCGCACGGATTGTCCAAGAAGAACCAGAGAATGTTCTGGCCCAGGACCATCTGATGCTGGCCTACGAGCAGAAAGCAGCTCTGCTTTCAACGGCGCTCCAATTAAGTGCAACCTACCATGCACCTTAGGTAGGAGGCGTTCTGGGAGTGTCATATTCCAAAGAAGGATGACAATAGATAAAGGCCATGAGAATTTCACCAAAACTTTCCATTCTTCTGGTCCTGGCGATTGGGTATGCTCTGGGACTAGCAACGGGGTTAACTGCCACTCCTCTCAATAAGAAAGAGACAGTTAAAACTACCCATAATCCTCGTATCATAATTGAGAGCACAGCGCCTGGGAGAGTGATGGTTCATGGGTGGGATAAGCAAGAAGTCTTGGTGAGTGTGGCATCCGACTCTGGCCGACTCAAGTTAAGGATTGAGAAGCTTCCTCCTGAGGGACCAACCGACCAACTTTTAGTGTCCGTTTGGCCTACCGAGCCCAATGACGTGACAGTTAACGACAAAGCTGACTTGCTTTTAAAAATTCCTTCTGAAGTGCAACTGGAAATCGTCAAGCGAAGCAGGGGTCCCGTTAACATGGAGATGTTGTGGGGGGACATTACTGCCCGGACCGTGTCAGGGAATATTACTCTTACCGATGTCGGTGGGCATTTAGCAATTAAGTCAATGAGCGGCAATATCTATGCAGTTCGTCCGACGGGCCGCGTGGAAGTAAAGAGCGTTACGGGAAATATCAATTTCGAGTGGCCGGAAAGCTCGCAGATTTATGCCGGGACCACGACAGGTGCAATTTCCTACGAGGGAGATTTTTTCCCCAGAGGAAATTATCGTTTCGTGAGCCACAGTGGGGATATCGAGGTTACTTGTCCTGGCTATGCAACCTTCAACCTTCAAGCTTCGACAGTTCGCGGCAGGCTTGAAGGGAGTGGATTTTCCACTGGCTCACCCCGATTAGGTCAACGTACCTCAATGTCGAACTTCGTGGGTTCCCGGCACGCGGGGAATGCCTTGGTGCAGCTATCTACCTTTAACGGTGCAATTCGCATTCACCGGCAGCAGTAAATTTCTTGATGGAAAATTTCAATTTGATATTCTACTGCTTGCTCCGAGAATCCCTTTTCTGGAATTTTTCCCTTCACATTTCCCCCAGCTGATTCCTACAATGGAGAACTGCAAGGATACTAACGGTTCACCTGACATGCAAAAAAACAAGAAGGTTATTTACTTGGTTGGATTCATGGGGAGCGGCAAGACAACGGTTGGGGCGCTCCTAGCGGAGCAATTAGATTGGCCTTTTAGCGACCTTGATCAGATTATTGAGGAGAGTCAAAAGACTTCGATTTCCGAGATTTTTGAAACCAAGGGGGGCCAGTATTTTCGGAAGCTTGAGCATGCAGCACTCAAAGGGATTATCCACAAGAAACCAGCTGTGGTTGCCTTGGGTGGAGGCACCGTCATCCAAGCAGAAAATCGGAAGTTGATCTACGAGGCTGAGGGTATCACGATCTGGCTGGAGGTTTCCTTCGAAGTACTGTGGTCCCGGTGTGCAAACTTGAAGCACCGGCCCTTAGCTCGAGACCGGACAAGCTTCCGTCGCCTCTTTCAGGAGAGGTTGCCAGTCTACCAGAAGTCAGAATTTTGTTTGACAACTGACCATCTTTCCTCTCGGCAAGTGGTGAAAAAGATTTTGGACCTTCCTATTTTCTAAGGTAAAAATGTTTATTGCATATTGCTAAAGGTTCAGAAAGATAGGCTTTTTCTGATTGGGGTTGAATGTTAAATCTAGACAGATCTTTCTAACGAAGGATTAGTGGTTCTTTCAGTGGTGTGTCTCGTTGGAAGATTTCAATGTAGACGTGGATTAGAGAAACCGCTGCCGGCGTGATTCCAGGAACGCGCCCTGCTTGACCTAGCGTCAAGGGTCGAACTTTACTTAAGATTTCAACAACTTCGCGTGAAAGCCCTGATACCTTTTTGTAGTCAAACCATTTTGGTATCTGGCGTGATTCGGCGCGCTTTAGCCTCTCCACTTGACGCTGCTGTTGGGCCAGGTAGCCTTCGTATTTCAAGTCGGTTTCCACTCGTGATAATTCCTCGTGATTTAATTTGAAAGGAAGCTCACTCTGAAGCCATGCTCGAAGGTCTTCAATCTTAATGTCTTGTCTTTTTGTCAGTTGCGCTCCAGTTAATCGTTGAGAGGTGGGAGGATTGAGTTTCGAGTAAACAACACGGCCCGCTGATGTGTTTGGATGGAGACGGTTTTTGAGTAGGAATTGGGTGGTTTCGATGATCCGTTCCTTTTTTTGGAGAAATGCCTGGTAGTCTTTTTCTTTTAGTGTTCCCACTCGACGGCCGATGGGCATCAAGCGTTCATCCGCGTTGTCGATACGAAGGTGCAGACGAAACTCAGCCCGTGAAGTAAACATGCGATAAGGTTCACTAACTCCTTTGCTCACAAGGTCATCAATCAATATCCCTGTGTAGGCCTCATTTCTTGCGAGGATTACTGGGTCCTTACCTTTCGCTCGGAGTCCAGCATTGATTCCCCCCAGGATTCCTTGGCAGGCAGCTTCCTCATATCCTGTTGTACCGTTGATTTGCCCAGCAAGAAAAAGTCTTTCAATCTTCTTAGTCTCAAGCCATGGGTGAAGTTCAGTGGGCTGTACCATGTCATACTCTATTGCGTAACCGGGGCGCAGCATCTCAACCTTTTCAAGCCCTGGTATCGTTTTGAGCATTTCGATCTGCACATCGATGGGCATGCTGGTTGACATCCCATTAATGTAGATTTCGTAGGTGTCTAAGCCCTCGGGTTCGAGAAAGAGTTGATGTTGTAGTTTATCGGGGAATTTTACAATTTTATCTTCGATGGAGGGGCAATAGCGCGGGCCAATGCTTTTAATCCGACCGCTATAAAGCGGTGAGCGATGAAGGTTTGCCCGCAGTACTTTGTGAGTTTGTTCGTTCGTACTGGCAATCCAACAGATGGTTTGGGGTTGTGTGATTTTCTTAGTTCGAAAAGAGAAGGGTGTCGGTTCAGGATCTCCTGGTTGTTCACAAAATTTTGAAAAGTCTATAGTGCGCGCATCGAGACGAGGAGGTGTGCCAGTTTTAAGGCGGCCCACTTCAAATCCTAGCTTCCTTAAAGCCTCTCCCAATAGTGTAGCTGGAGGCTCACCACTTCTTCCTGCCGGATAGGTTTGTTCACCACAATGAATCAAGCCATTCAAGAAAGTTCCAGCGGTAACGATGACCGCTTGAGCTTCAACGGTGCGGCCATCTAAAAGCTTCACTCCTCTTAGGTGGTATTGACATTGAGGCGAAAGAGACTTCCAATTGCCCTCTCTTTTTTTTTCGAGTAGCAGGTCTACGACTTCAGCTTGCTTTATGCGGAGGTTTGGCTCTGCCTCAAGTGCTTGTCGCATACGTATCCGATACTGTTTCTTGTCGGCTTGTGCTCGTGGTGACCAGACTGCAGGTCCACGACTGGTATTTAGCAGTCGGAATTGGATTCCCACGGAGTCGATCACTTCACCCATAACCCCACCCAGTGCGTCCACCTCTCGAACCAGATGTCCTTTACCAATTCCGCCGATGGCGGGGTTACACGACATCTGTGCAATAAGATCAAGATTTATTGTGTAGAGTGCAGTTCTGAGGCCCATGCGGGATGCCGCGACAGCTGCTTCGCAGCCGGCATGTCCTGCACCCACCACAACGACATCATAGTTTTCGGTGAATTCCATGGTTTTTCCCCTTAAACCACAACCAGAGTAAAGTAGATCACGAACTAGGACTCATTGAAATCAGAATTTGTACGGCTTTTCTGTCAGGAAGACTTACCGTTACTGGCGCATTTGGAGCAAGGACAAATCTCACGCAGATAATCGAAGGTGTAGATACCAGTCGAGTGATCGTCGCTCCAGAAAATTTGTAGCGCATAGTGGCCTACTAGCTCTGCTCGCTTTGGCTTCAAGGGTCCTGAGGGGCCAAGAATTGGTAATGATGTGGGGAGGGGAGGATCAGACGTAGGTGCCCCCAAACCTTGGCTTGTACCAGACTTCTCGGTGCATGTTGCGCAGGGGCACTGATCTCGCAGGTAAGCATAGAGAAAGGTGCTGCGGTGTCCATCCTTCCACTTGACGGAAAGAGTGTTGCCTTCGTCAGCAAGGTTTATGGTTACGGGGTCACTGTTCATGACTGTTGGTCAAGGATAAGGGCTAGTTCTTTTAATGACCGTATTGCTTACTGAATGGTCACCAGATTAGGTACTCTAAAGTTAGTAATGCTGACTTGCGCGGCCATGTTTGATGCAATCTCCTGGAATGCAATCCCGTAGGGAGAGTCTTTTTCCAGGGCCAGTGGGTGTCCTTGGTCGCTTGTTTCGCGAATTGCTGGAGCCAGTGGGATACTACCGAGAAACGGAATCTCCAGCTTTTTACTTGCCGTTTGTGCGCCGCCATGACCGAAGATATGGTCTTCATGTCCGCAGGAGGGACACAGGTAAGAGCTCATGTTTTCGACGATGCCGAGGATGGGAACCTTTAACTTTTTAAACATTACAATGGCCTTGGATGCTACTGCCATGGCCAGATCTTGCGGTGTTGAGACGATTACAGCCCCGGTAAGGGGGATTGTCTGGCTAAGGCTCAATTGGATATCACCAGTGCCGGGTGGGAGGTCCATTACCAGGTAGTCTAGCTCACCCCATTCGACGTTTCCTAGAAATTGCTGGATAGTTTTGTGGAGCATTGGTCCCCGCCAGATGACAGCATCACTTTTAGGCAGAAAATAAGCCATGGAGATTAATTTTACTCCGTATTGCACCGGTGGAATCAGCTGACTACCAGAAACGGTGGGAGTTTGTTCGGCGCCCATAAGGATAGGTACACTGGGTCCATAGACGTCGGTATCCATAAGGCCTACTGCCGCACCCGCCTGTGCGAGCGCAACTGCTAAATTAGCTGCCACGGTAGATTTTCCGACGCCGCCTTTTCCACTGGCGACAGCAATAGTGTTTTTAACTTTTGGAATTAACGGTGACCTTTCGCCCGCACCAGAAGTTACCTGGGCAGTCATCTGGACCTCAACGCTGCTGATCCCAGGAAGCGCTGATACTACCTGTTTAGCCTGAGAAGAAATCTTGTCGCGTGCCGGGCATGCAGGCGTGGTGAGCTCGATGGTGAATGCAACTCGACCCTTTTTAATCACAAGGTTTTTCACGAAGCCAAGGGTAACAATGTCGCGCTGAAGGTCCGGGTCCTGAATGGCCTTCAATGCTTCTAGTACTTCGCGTTCAATAACTTCCATTTAGTTCATATTCCTTTGGAGAAAAGGGGACAAGCCTCTATTCTCCAATTCCCCGACAAAATTGTCAACTAGTGGAATACTTCAGTGCAGGAAATGAATTTCTCCCGTTGGCCTCATGAAGGCTCCAAAGAGAGGTGATCCCTGTTAATGTGACCTAGAGAGCTAGAGGAGATCTTTTTACGGCAGCGTGGGCAGGCGGACGCAAAAAACTGGGAACCGTACTTCAATGTTAGTCGCGCTAAATTAGCGTTTCGGGGCTGCCTTGATTTTCTTTAGGATGTCCTGAGCCATGGCTTGGAAAGGCGAGGCAGTGGCTGCCACTTCTTCCAGGACACCTGCAGCCCTTCTAAGATTGGCAGCGGTAGCGGGCATGGACGCATAGGTATAACCTAGGCGGAACCTGGTCCGTGCTTGCCGGGACGGATCCCCTGCGAGCAGTTCAATGGCTGTTTTAAGTGATTCTGCAGCAGGCTCAAGCTTCTTACTTGGAAATCCCTCTCGGTATTGAATCCATCCTAGAGTTGCATGAGCCATGCCCAATTGAGCCGATTTCGCTACTTCCCATGCGTCCTCAGCGATGTGGGCGGGGCGTTCCATGGCAGGAGCCAATTCCAAAATCTTTTTTGCGTATGCAGTACCCTGTCCAAGATTTTTTCCACGTTCAGCGTAGTCCTCGGCGACGATATTAAGTGTTGCAGTATCACTGGGACCTGCTGCCACAGCTTTCTCACCATATTCTATAATCTTAGGCTCATCATTAGATACCCTGTAGGCATAGAAATACTGCAGGTTAAGTTGCGCTTGAAGTGTTGATTCAGGAAACCGCTCGGTGAATTGGTTAAGAAATTGAATCCTCTGATTAATATCTTGAACCCGCGGAATCATGTTAAAGAAAGCGTATTCGAGGTAGCTACGTATGTCAGTTAGGGTTGCACGTAAGTCTGCTTGTTCGCTAGCTGATCCGGTAGGATTATTTAAGCGTTTGTTCAGGTGTTCGGCACTGATCAAGGCTACTTCAATCGCACGATCCGCCGGGCCTAATTTTCCGACATAAGCTTTTGTGAGGTTTAGGTGAAGTAAAAGTCCGCCTTTTCCAGTTTTAGCAGCGATCTCTCCATACTTGATGACGTTGTCATTGTCCTGGAGTTCAAGGTAGTTGAGCGTGTAGTATTCCTGGATGCAGGGGAGGAAATATGAGTCTGGTTTTTCCTCAGCATACTGATCGAGTAATCCAAGGCGTTCCTTGGGATCCAGTGACTCAAATAGGGATTGTATAAGGTAATCTTCATCTGTACCGATGCCAATACCCGCGAAGTCAGGATGGGGACATGGCTGCTGAGCTGCTAATGGCCGAATATGAATTGCTACCAGGCCGATGAAAACCAGAAGTAGGAGCCGACGCATAGAGACCTCCAAGTTAGATATCAGTGTGGCCTTATTCTAGCTCGAACTTTTCCTTAATGCATGTAAAATGTGCGCCTGATCTTTTGTGGTTCATATTATTTGCCAAATTCAAATTGCGAAGGAGGATTCTAAATGAAAGTTTATTCCTGGAAGAAAATCTCGCTCGAAGTCCTCAACGACGATCTCGGGAGACAAGTTATTCACGGTTCGAAAATGACTTTAGCCCGAATCCATATCAAGAAGGACGCTGCTGTACCGAGTCATCATCATGAAAATGAACAGTTTTCTCTTGTTGTAAGCGGTATGGTCTGCTTTGAGTTGGAAGACAAGAAGGTTGTACTGAAGCCAGGGGAAGTAATCCATATTCCTTCAAATGTGCCTCATCGAGTTGTGGCGCTTGAAGAATCTGTTGCCATGGACATCTTCAGCCCTATCCGACAAGATTGGATTGATGGGACCGACGACTATTTCCGCAAAAAATAAGCGTCCCTGTACGATTGTTTTATTGAGAAATCCGAGGAAGAAGTCATAGATCTTAGCGCTTGAGGCCTTGAAGGTAAAACGCCTTGTGGTTTGGAAAAAAGGGGAATTTAGTTGTCATCGAAAGCTAGTGGCACCGACAATCCTTTAGAGAATTAAGCCAGGCCTCCTGCACTTTTCTATTATTGGTTTCCCAGCACAGCTCCACCTGCCTCTCAGTTTTCTCGCAGTAGAAAAGCAGACGGTTTCTGTCAGTTCTGTTTTTATCTGGCAGAAACCAGGAGAAAAATTGAGTTGGCCCCAGGACTTGGTGCGAAGCGAGGAAGAGGTGCACCTTTGCAGTTTTCCAGAAAAACCTGGAGGGGGAGCCTTTCCATACCTTTAGTTGGACCCTGATCTGTTCCCCTTCATCGCTAATGGCGTCGAATTCCGTTTTTCCTTCTGTAACCCACATCCGGTTTCCTAGAATCAAATGACGACGTGCTTTTGCTTGCGTCCCCACCGCCTTGTAGGTTAATCCGGCAGCTAAAGGGAGGATCAAGTAGTGGCTTTTCCCTAGAATGGGGTTAGGCAAGGAGAGGTGGAAAGTTTCCTCTTTTAGTGTCGAGTGAATATGGTTAAGAGGAAGAATGAAGGGCACGTACTTTTTCTCCTGTGAGGTCTTCGAGGACCGTGATCACGGCTCCGATATCAAGATCACCTTTTCCTTGCGCCTTGCCCGCACCGAATACTTCCTTGACGGCTGCAGCGGTGGGCATGGGTGTGTTGTTAGCGTAGGCATTCTCAAGGGCGAGACTCAGGTCCTTGTGCATCAGGCCAAGTGGGAAGTGTGGCGTGAAGTCTCCCTTGAAGATGAAGGGTGCTTTAAAATCGACGAGATGAGATCTGGCAAAACTCGATTGCATTACGTCGAGGAACTGCTGTGGGTCTACTCCAGATTTCTTGGCCACAAGTATAGCCTCACAAAAGATCAGGAGTTGCGTGGCTAGAATAGCATTCATTGAGACTTTGCAAGAAAGTCCTAGGCCGTTGCTGCCCAAGTGAATGTATTTTTTTCCCAACACGTCGATTAGCGGCTTAGCTCTCATAAGAGTTTCATTTTTTCCCCCAATCATGAAGAGGAGTTCCCCTTTTTCAGCTCCGTGCTTGCTTCCTGTCACAGGCGCGTCAAGAAGTTCTACGCCTTTAGCTGCCATCAGGCGTGAGAGCTTCACGCTGAAGGTGGGACTGATCGTGCTCGAATCAATCCAGACTGTGCCAGACTGGAGTGATTCCATCGCTCCCCCCCTACCGGTTACCACTTCTTCCATGGCAGCAGTATCACTCACGATTGAGACGACGAAATCAGCTTTTTTAACCGCTTCCGCAGGCGTTAATGCCACGGTGGCTCCAGCTTTTCTCAGGGACTCCGTTTTGCTGGTGGTGCGATTGTAAACTGTTAGCTTGTATCCGGCCTTGATCAGGTTTAGTGCCATGGGTTGGCCCATAATTCCAAGGCCTATGAATCCAACTTCCGTAGCCATTAGAGATCCTCCTGTATATGTAAAGGTATTTTTCTGCAATTTTAAAATGCTATAAGCAGGCGAAGATCACGAACATTGTTTTCTGTGAGACCAGGTTCGAGAGCATCGCCCAGGGGCGAAAAGAAATTGTAAGAGTTGCTATCCATAAAAAGCCTCTCTGTGTCAAGATCCATGGCTTCAGCCCGCCCCAGCGTTTCGCAGCCCGCCAGTGCTCCAGCAGCAGGGCTATTGCCATCCTGGCCATCGGTGCCGGCACTTAGGACAACTCGCTTGTGGCCAGCAATTTTGGAGACTAAATAGAGGACGAAGGCCTGGTTCCGTCCACCTGATCCGGGACCTGTGACCGCACAGGTAACTTCCCCCCCCAAAATAAGACAGACAGGCACTCCTGGGAATTTACTGACTAGCTTCTCCAGGCTTGCTTCAGCATTATCACCCACTTTACGATAGTCAGTGTCCCAATCGCCAGTATCAATCTCGGCTTTAAATCCAAGAGTTTGGGCGGCATTTAGTGCGGCTTCTACAGCATCGTGATTCGAAAGCAGGCAGAAATGTTTGGATTTTCTCAACCTTTCAGCATTTTCCTTGGGAGTTTCCTGAAGGTTATTGGTTTTTATCACGTAACGGATCGATTCAGGAAGCTTAGCTGTAAGTTTATAGCGCTCTAGTAATTCGTAGCATTGCTCCACAGTGGACTCATCCGGCAGGGTGGGTCCGGAGGCTACCATGGAAGGGAATCGTTCGGGTACGTCACTGATATATATTGTTAGCTGTGCAGCTGGGTGAGCCTGTTGGCCTAAGCGACCTCCTTTTACAGATGAGAGATGTTTTCTGATTACATTCATTTCTTCAATGGGGACACCCGACCTCACTAGAAGTTGGTTCAGATTTGCCATATCTTCAAGGGAAATTGTAGGAAAGCCAGGCTTCTCAAACATGGCTGAGCCTCCTCCGGAGATTAGGAAAAGGACTGTGTCGTCTACTTCGAGCTTTCCCGCTAATTCAAGTGCTGCATCAGCCCCAGCAAAGCTTCCTGCTGTTGGGTAGGGGTGGCCTCCTTGAAAGTAACGAAATCCTTTAATCTTCGTATCAGGTTTTTTGGATGAGACGACAACTCCTGAAGATGTCTTTCCTTCAAGAATTTCAACAATGGCCCCTGTCATGCGGTTTGCTGCCTTACCAAAAGCAATAATATGAGGGGGTTTTCTAAACTGGAATTTGGTTTCCCCTAGATGCAAAGTATTGCCTCGGCAAACAATTTTTCTTTTTATTGCTTGCTCAACTTTAATCATGGAGAGTGTTTCGGTAAAGATCTTCCGAGCAAGCGGACGACCTTTCTCATAGGTCGGAATTACAGAAGAGGTGTTTGGCATTTGCATATTTGATTCCTGTAAATCATCGAAGATGCACGCTCGCGTCTTCGATGTACTCTTAAGAGTATAAACAGTTCTTCCAGGAGGCCCCGAAGCAACGGGCGTCTCTTTGATTGATAGTATGTCTTTGAACTTGCCCCTTGTTTTTCACTCCAGAAACCTTTATACCATGTAAACCTGGCTGTCTGTACATTAGGGGGATGGCCATCTGCACTCCCGACTGGGCATGAGGTGGATGGTTGATTTTGGAGATGGAGTGTTTAATATTGAGTCTTGGGTATCCAAGATAATCCTGAGAGGGGGCATTGGTGAATCGACAGAAGAATAGGCGCACGATTAATCGTCGGCAAGTCCTAAAAAATCTGGCGCGGGGAGCGGGTGCAACAACGGCCATACCGATAATTTCCCGTGCCACGTCCGAGGTTGCAGCGGTACCCTCTTCCAGCCATTCCCATAAGCCTGCAGAATGGTCACGCGGAAGTACCGAGCCCCCTGATCCGTCACTGGTGGCTTCGGACTGGAAACCTCTTTTTTTAGATGAACACCAAAATAAAACCTTAGTTGTTATCTCAGATATAATCATTCCTGCCACTGATACTCCTGGAGCTAAGGCGGCAAAGGTTAACCGTTTTCTGGATTTCCTGCTTAACGCAGAAAATATCGAGATTCAAAGGAGCTTTGTGCAAGCCTTATCCTGGTTTGACTCCTACTCACTTCAGGCCTACAACCTCCCATTTGTTAAGCTTTCAACTACCGATCAGACCAGATTGTTGACCCAGTTGAGCGGTTCCCACCCTGACCTGACTTTGACAGCTGGAGTTGAGCATTTTCAGCTGCTCAAAGATCTCATTACTCGAACTTTCTATAGCTCTGAGATCGGTTACAAGGAATTAGGCTATCAATCTAATCCTTACCAGGGTGAATTTCCTGGTTGTCCTAATCCTGACGAACACAAACTTTAGATTTTTCAAACAATACATGCACACTAAAGGGAGGCCCCTAGGATTTCCTACTTAGGGAAGTCCGTTATGTGATCCTTTTTAGAAGTTTTTAAAGGAGACTATTCGAGGGTTTGGTATTTTTGGTACCTTTCGACAATGCGTGCATCGTCGGGGGTGCCTGGGTGGATAATAACCCGGTAACGGAGCGTGAGATTTTCTCCAGGAGCAAGCGTGACGCTCCCATCACGTTCTGGATCAGCGAAGAAGTCGTGTTCTCCAAAGGGGTTTGCGGCAAAGAGGCCGTAACCACGTGCATGCCAGTAGGTGGGGTGCCGGAAATTACTCGGATGATCAAGGATAGCAATGCCAATTATTTTTCCTTCAAAGCTGCCTGTGTAATCTACCCAGTGGGCTGGCTTGCCCCAGATTTGCTCTTCGCCCACACCTCCCTGAGAGCTGATCATTCGGGCGCCACTTGACTGCTTCAATTCTTGAGCCACTCGGATAGCGAAAGTACCCTCCTTGGTGTCCCCCAACTTAACGGGGTTTGATCTTGCGCGGAAGGTGTACTCACAATCAATAGTGCGAAGGGTGGGGTGGGCCCAGAAGGTGTAGGTTTGTATGTGCTCGGCAATAACATTGTCGTTCGGCCCGGT
>CAZSDV010000036.1:5138-6144 GCA_964605715.1 uncultured Acidobacteriota bacterium | reverse complement strand
TGCACTTAACCTCCCAGCTTCCTTTCCACTGCTTAATGCGAGTATTTCTTTGAATATGGTCCGTCCGTGCGGCATCCCTTCAGAAACAAACTGTCTGCCTTCTACAGTTTCAACTTTACGCGTACCATGTGATTTTCCCTCTGACCAAAAATCTACACCATTCACATCGCCATGGGCGAAATATAGGGCCCGGTGGTGCGGATGATCTCTGGCTTCACCAGGGATATCATCCTGCATTGGAAAGCCACGGGTTACAATTATCCCGCCTGGCGTTCGTAACGGATGGAGATAAGGCTTAGGAGATTCAGCTCCAAAATAGTAGGTGGTAAAAGGTTTGTCACCGATTGAGATTTCTACCTGATGATTTTTCTGTGTGAGGTTAACCCTAGTATCTGTAACTTTTTCAAAGGAGGAGCAGCCCCAGGAAATCAACAGAGCACTCACCGTCATTAACTGGAGTATTTTTCTCAGAACCATTACCTGTCCATCCTTTTGAATTAGATTGACATCTCTCGCACAGCAGAACATTTCATCCTGTGAAACAGGGCACTTTTGGGCACGGAGGGAGGGTGCAGCCGACCTGCCATTTTAATGAGACAGAGTCAACTGGCCAACCGCTTGCAGACCTTATAGGCCTTTGTGATATCGATGGCGTCACTCCCTTCATCTATGTGCTGAATATTACCTTCTTTGTCAACCACGAACGTGGTCCGGTTCGCGAAGCCCCGCTCTGGGTTCAGAATGCCGTAAAGCCCGGAAACTTCCCGTTTGAAATCGCTGAGTAATGGATATGTTACCCCTAGATCTTCTGCATAACGCTTATTCGCATATTGACTGTCGACGCTAATTCCTAACACCTGTGAATCTAAATCTTCAAATTTGGCGATATCAGCCTGATACGCCTTTAATTCTCGCGTTCAACCTCCCGTGACTATCAGCGATAAGATGGGTATCAAGATAAACCAGTACACAGGTTATCAGTTCGAGTGTAGTGCTCAGCTAAACC
>CAZSDV010000036.1:0-5128 GCA_964605715.1 uncultured Acidobacteriota bacterium | reverse complement strand
GAACGACATTTTTCTTTCCCCGGAAATCTGAAAGCTTCGTGTCACTGCCGCTTTGGTCGGGAAGATTGAAATCTGGGGCCCTATCTCCCACCTTCAGTTTTACGTCAAGCGCACCTTCGACGTCTCCAGGAGTTGCCATATTGGGTCCGGTGCCCTGGCAGGCAACTGATATAAGGATCAAACCTGCTAAAATACCAGATAGAAGCGAGTGCTTTTGTGATTTCATTTACCCTCTCTCCTTAAGATTGAATACAGAATCCTTGCACGGAATGGGCGGCATTATACCTGTTGGTGCAGCCAATAACAACGAAATCTATTGCAAAGCCCCACTCGCATTTCAGGTGGTATGGTATAGGCTAATTTTCAAAAACGAAAAATGTGATCACTAAGGAGATGGCGTTCAGGTGTGAAGGTGGCATCATGCCGACCGAAAAGGAGCGCAGGCGGTGGCAATGCCTCAGATCCTGACGCAGTCTGAACTCAAAGAATCCTCGCATATCCTTGGAATCCTGTTCAGTGGGCGGCTATGGTCAAATTTCACGACCTTGGATCTTCTGGCGAACAAGAGCTATATAGGACAGGAAGCCATGCCTAACTGTACCGCTACCTTATTGATCTCTTTTAGAGTTTCACGATTTAAAGGTATCCCTTCTTTGCGATAGCCTTGCTCCGTTTCTTCCTCAATCTCACCTGGCGAATAGATACGCTCCACCCTGGATATACGCCGGGAAGAGCGCATCTGACGGATTATACCGTCCGTCCTCTCCTTGAAGTGGCCAACATCCTCAAACGCAGATATTTTCAGAGCCATGAAGAAGTGGCCATCTTTTCCAGGCTTGGGGCTGTCTCCAGCCTTACCGAGCTCCGTACCGAAAAGCGCACCGGAGAGGACGGAGGAAAGGATGCCCATAACCAGGGCAAAACCGTACCCCTTGTATTGGCCGATAGGTTGAAGTATGCCCTCAAGAGCTTTTTTGGTGTCCGTAGTCGGATTTCCTTCGGAGTCAAATGCCCAGCCTTCGGGCAATGGAATTCCTTTCTGGTGATAGACTTTCACTTTGCCACGGGCCACAGCAGAAAAGGCTGCATCGAGGACTATCGGAGATTCCTTGCCAGCTGGGATGGCAATGGCCATGGGATTGATGCCCAAAATGCAGTCAATTCCTCCCCAGGGAGCCATGGTTGGTAAGGCATGGGTAGTGGCAATGCCGATCATGTCTTCTGGGAGGGCTAGCATGGCAAAGTATGCCATAGCCCCGCAGTGATTGCTGCCATTCACTGCCACGGCGGCTACATTTACCTTCCGTGCTCGCTCGATGGCCTGACGCATGGCAAAGGTTGCACCAATCTGTCCCAGGCTGTTCCCGCCATCAACCAGTAAAGCTGCCTGTGAATCGCGAGCCACACGTGGCTTTCCTTTTGGATCGACGCCACCCGTGGTTAACTTCTGGACATATTCGGGAACGCGAAACACGCCGTGTGAATGACATCCTCTTAAGTCGGCCATTATTAGCGTGTCGGTTAGCAGCGTGGCATCGACCGGTGACATGGTGCACCGCACGAAGATTTCTTCGATCAAGGGCCGCAAAACTACTTCTGGTACTCTCTGTTCAGTTTCTGATCCGGGGTATCCAGCCATTGTAGCTCCTTGCTCTTCAATTTATTATTAAGAAGGTGGAAAAAGGTAACCTCCACTATAGCTCTCAAAACCCTACTTACCTTAAAAACGAAACCAAAAGGATCAAACTAACAGAAGTTGAGTGGCTCAACTTTTACTCCATAAGGGCGAATCATCTGCTTAGAGTGGGTCCGCAAATGGAATCACCAAAGGAGGAGTGGCGAGGGAGGGGAGTTTTTGAATCTGCTGCACAGCCTTGCGGAGCCGCTTTCCAGGGGTAGGTTCCAACGTCATTACGAACACTGTCCGTTTTCTGGGCATGCCGGGCTCCTGAAGTACTGAGTCAATATTAATCTTGTGACGCGCCAAAATTCCAGCTGCATCTGCCAAAATTCCAGGACGGTCTCGCACAATGAACCGGACGTAAGCCTTCCGACTCCGCTCCTCAGGGTTCACCACCTTAAAGGGATGCCAGGATTTGTACCCGAGAAAAACCTTACTGCTAGCCCCTGCAAGGATGAGCCGTGCAATACCTACCACATCTGAAATGACAGCGACTCCCGTCGGATCTCCTCCTGCTCCCTCTCCTGAATAGAGGGTTGTCCCACCTTTTTCACCTACCAACACCAGGCCCATATTTGAGCCTGAAACATTGGCAAGTATTGAATCCTGGGAGACCATCAGAGGGCCAGTGGAGATCTCCAGTTTTCTACTGGGTTTCCGTATGGCTCCTGCCATTAGTCGTATGGTCCGTCCTAACCTTGCTGCATAGGCAAAATCAACTGGTTCAATTCTTGTGATCCCTTGGACAGGGATATCATTAACCTTAACCAGGGAGCCAAAGCAGATCATGGAGAGAATAGCAATTTTATAGCGGGCGTCGTATCCTTCTACGTCAAAAGTCGGATTCGGTTCGGCGTAGCCATTCTGTTGTGCCTCGCTGAGAGCCTCCAGGTAGCTGCAGCCTCTCCGCTCCATTTCGGTGAGTATGTAGTTCGTAGTGCCATTCAAGATTCCATGGATAGCAAGAAATTCCTCTCCTGCTAACCCTTCTCGGATTGCATGGAGGACGGGTGTACCGCCGGCGACACAAGCTTCAATACCAAGGGAAACGTCTTTTTGCTGGCTCAGCCGGAATAACTCTACGCCGTGTTCGGCGACAAGAAACTTGTTGGCCGTCACCAGATGCTTGCCGTTCTTAAGGGTTTTACGGGCAATGGAGAGAGAAGTTCGAGGTTTACCTACCAGCTCAACTACGACGTCGATATCTGGATCATTAACCACTTGCTTCCAATCGCTGGTGGTTTCCACCTTTTGGCCCATCCAGGGGAGGTCCCTTTTATGAATGGTTCGCGAACAAATCGTTTTGAGCTTTAGACGGCCACCGAGTCGGCGTTCAATTTCTTTTTGGTGGCTGAGAAGTACTCCGACTGTGCCAGTGCCAACTGTGCCGAGGCCAATTATGCCAATTTTGACAGTGCAACCATTAATGTCAGAAGAGCGTGTTGTTATTTTTTTCCCCATTTTTATTCTCGCTGGACTTACGGTCTAGGCGGCATCCCTTTGATTCCAAGACTCTCTAAGGTAACGGACGATAAGAGTAGCGTCAATAGCTGACAGTGTGGATTGATTTGCGATGGCCTTGCCCGGCATCTAATGGTTAGGTTGAATTTACTAGTTTTACGTGGCAAACTTGAGCTTGGCAGCAGCTCATCTGGAAATGTTAAAACGGATAAAACCCGGGGCCGGACTGCTGCATCTAAGGTATATTGAAGGGCTAAGTAAATCAAAATAATGGAAAACCTCCATTGGCAGGGAGAAACAGATGAGTGACCAGAAAAGTGAGCGCGACCCATCTCACGCGATATTCGGTGGAATTGGAAGTCAGTCCAACCAGCCAACCCAGACTTCAGGCACTGGACCAGCATCTGGCGGTTCTTGGGCGAGCCAACCCACTTCACCGCCCCCTATTACGAAACGTTCAGTTGGGTGGCCCTTGATTGTCTTGGTTATCCTAATTGCTGCAGTAGCTGGAGTTAACCTTTACATGGGATTAAAGCTGCAAGAGGTGCTAACTGATAATCACGAGATGGTGGAGGATCAGCTTGAATTAATTACGAGACGGCTTAATACGAACGATCAACTCTACGCTGACCTAAAAGGTCAATTTCAGGTTACTTCAGACAAGTTGGGGTTGACACAGACGGAGTTATCTCGTGCCCGTCGACTAGCCAGTAAAATTCAAGCCGAGCAGAAAGTTGCTGTAACACAGTTGAATGATGCCATTGAGACTAAGGCCAGCACTGAAGAACTGAATAAGCTTCAGAATGAGTCGGCGGAAAAATTCGGGACCCTGACTACGGGGTTAAGCAAAACACAAAAGGATCTTACCCAAACCCAACGGAACCTTGAGGGAGCAAAGGGTGAATTGGCCAGCCTGATCGCCCGAAACAGAGATGAATTAGTAACATTGGCCCGGAAAGGTGACCGTGACTATTTTGAGTTTACACTGGACAGAAAAGGTTCCAAACAAAAGATCGGTACCGTTTTGATCGAGCTTCGCAAGGTCAGCCGCAAGAAGAACCGTTACTCAGTCAGGCTTTCTTATGATGATAAGAGAACAACGCGGCGGAACCGGTCACTGAATGAGCCGGTCTATTTTATCCTTCAGGGCGCCAACGCAGCCTTGGAGCTGGTCGTAAACAAGATCGAGAAGAAGGGCGTGGTTGGGTATGTTAGTGCACCTCGGAATTTTTTCCCCAGTACTAAAACTGTTTTACAGGCACGCCCCGCTTAACATCCAGCTGCAGTAAGTTAGGATGGGTTGATTGCATGACTGTGAAACCTTTGGCTCAGCTAGAGTGGATTCATAGCTGGCGTTCAAGGTGGCAATTATCACCTTTTCTCGTACGTAACTGCCTGGAAGTCCGTTTCTTCTTTTAATCCCATCTGGTTTCGTACGAGTGGACTTCCTCCTTCACTATCCTCTGTGGCCAATCTCCTAGTGCGTCGGGTAATTTTTTCGCATCACCTTTTTCCTTCCTTGAACATCCAGCACTTCCATGATAGAAAGATTTAAACCCACTCAGGAGGCACTCCCTCCCCATAGAAGAGGTTAAGTGCATGATTTTGAAGGCTATTCCTATTCAAGGAAGGAGCTTCTGGTGAAAGTTTACGAACCAGCCAATCTTCGCAACGTTGCAGTTCTAGGACACGGTCATACAGGTAAGACGCAGTTGGTCTCCGCACTTCTATACACGGCGGGCATGGTAGATCGCCTGGGCCTGGTGGATGAGGGTACCTCGGTTACTGACTATGATGAAGAGGAAATCCAGCGGAAATTTTCAATCGCTATTGGTCTCGCTTATGCCGAATGGGGAAAGTGTAAAATTAACCTGATTGATACGCCGGGCTATAACATGTTTTTCCACGAGACAGAGGGGGCTTTACCTGTAGCTGATGGGGCATTGTTATTGATCCACGGGGTTTCAGGTGTGGAAGTGCAAACTG
>CAZSDV010000035.1:21969-23413 GCA_964605715.1 uncultured Acidobacteriota bacterium | reverse complement strand
TAGCAAGGATACGGCAAAGTTGCCATTTTTCTCGAGAAGGGTGAGAGGGGAATGCTTCTATCAATTGACCATACGCGTCCGCTGCTTCCTTAAAGGAGCTATTGCGATACAAGGCGTCCGCACGGAAAATTTGAAGTTTCTTAGGAACTTGAGGAAATTCGGCCACCCGACCTTTACGTAACCGCCGTAAGGCTTGACCAGCCTCCTTTGCCTCCAAACCAAGAGGATGAAAAAAGTAAACTTGCTGGTAAGAGCTTATGGCTTTTTTTGGTTGTTGATTTTCTAGGTGCGCCTTTCCTAGCAGCAGCAATAAGGAGGGCTCCTTACTAAGCAAGGGGTTCTCTTGGAGAAGCAAAACCGCCTCATTAACCTTCTCTTCTTCCATTAACCACTCCGCTCGCTTTCCTAACGCCTGGACAACATAAGGACTCGCAGGATATTGCGCAGAGAAACCTTCAAGCACATCTATTCCCTTCTGCTTGAACCCAGCTCCAACGACACTCAAAGCAAAGAAATAATCAGAATAGTCAGCCAGAAGAAACGGATCCAATCCGGAGGGGTCAAGAATGTCAGCTGCTTCTGCGAAATTCCCTTGCTTGTATTGGCGAAAACCCATCTGTAGGGCCAAGAGGCGCTGATATCCAATTCCAGCATCAAAGTTAATCGATTCAGGTGAAGTCCAGGATACGCCTTTGTTTTGTGATTTCAGACGGCTAGCTTGTTCCGCGCTTTGTTCTGCCAGCAAATGAATATTAAGTGGATTTTGCTTTAGCAAGAAGAAGCCTAGAATGAAAAGGAGGAAGGCAACAAGCCTCTTCCCTGCTAACGATGCAATCCGTATGGCAAGAAGAGCAGTCAATAAACGGCGCAAGGAGGATAGAATGTAAGCAAATAATTTCAAGAGTTCCTGATTCGATAAACTGAAATAGTCCGGATAAAAGCTGAAACACCACCGATTAACTAGAAAGGAATTGACTTTGCCATTAAAGTAATCGTATTGGTTGACTTATAATTTGGAAAATTGCTTGGTAACTTGATCAGTTCTCTGTCCCTGTGCTATACGGGCAAGATCTCAGGAAATCACCCTTCGGAAAGACCAACCTATTAACCAAAAAAATCTGTCCAAACTAACTGAAGCAATATCCTGAACTTCATTAATTCTCCGGACTCACGCTGGTCAGGACCTTTTTTAACTCCTCAACAGCCAATTCAATTAATTTGGCTTCGTCCACTAAAATTTGGCCGACTCTGGCCAGCTGGCGATTTGCCTCTGCCCAGTTTTTCAGTTCAATGCCCTCGCGTACCCCTGGGACTGTTTTCACGCTATAGCCAGTATAGATGCCTGGCGCGTAAATCATGTGACGAAACCAATCTCGCCCGGGTAATCCGTCCGGGCTTGTCAACCTTCGTTCGCTTTCAATGAGTTTTGCATTCAGGCTTTGAA
>CAZSDV010000035.1:15005-21959 GCA_964605715.1 uncultured Acidobacteriota bacterium | reverse complement strand
TAAACTTATCGTATTCCTGAACCTTGGATTCTACTCTTCGATAACGCTCAGCAGCTTGCTCGATGGCCTCGACACCGTTCAATAACGGGGAAAAATTCAAATGAGGAGGAACCTCCTCCACTGAAGGAATAGCTAGTGGCTGACGAGGATCGACAATTGCGCTAAAGACTCCTTCTTTAACTTGAAAGTTGCGTTCTCGGACTGCCTCTTGTTTTTGTTTCAGAAGATCACTAAGCTCCCTGGCATACAAGCGAACTGTATCAGCTAGATTAGTAAAGTCAAAAGGAAGTAATTCAGCATCTGCGAGGCGTAAGACAGCAAGGCCAACGGTCTGCGCTAATGTCCTACCATATATAAAATTGGTATCTGAAAAATTGGTGTACCAGTAAAAATCGTCATAGATTGAATGATAAACACCGTCGTGACCATAGCCTTCCCTGCTGTAACGCAGATCCAACGAGGCAATGCCTAGGTGGTGAACAAAGGCAGTATAGTCGGAGCCCGAACCAAGTGCAGAGATTCTCCAATCAGGCCTATTCCTTGCTTCCTCTAGTTGTTTCGGTGAGGTAGCTTTGGCAATTAACTGCAATTGCTTCCGTTTCCATACGGAAAGTTGAGTTTCCGGATCCACAATGTCGCGTGCAACTTCGTTAATAAATTTCTCAAGTGTGTGCGAACCAGAAGCCCTGAGAAAACCGTGCCAGGTTGAATCCGTATTTATGTAGGCAACTCCCTTCCTGAGTAACTCCTCACGGTTATCCTCAACCCATTCAGTGGAACCAATCAGCCCTTGCTCCTCTGCGTCCCAAGCACAATAGATGATAGTGCGCTTGGGCCTCCAGCCTTGCTTTAGGAGCTCCCCAAAAGCCCTGGCTTCCTCCAGTAAAGATGCCATCCCTGAGACTGGATCGGAAGCACCATTTACCCACGCATCATGATGGTTACCTCGGATGATCCACTCATCGGGATAAACAGAGCCAGGAATTCGAGCGACAACGTTATATAAAGTCTTGATTTCCCAATTAGCTTTTACCTTCAAGTGCACTTTGGCAGGACCTGGACCAAGATGATAGGTAATTGGTAGTTTTCCACCCCACTTATGGGGTGCAACTGGCCCCCCGAGGGCGGCAAGAAAATGCTGTGCTTCACCATAGGAAATAGGCAAAACGGGAATTTTTGTCAGAGTCTTCGCTTCGGCAAGAGCAAGTCGCTTCACGCCTTTTTTTGCCCCTACACCAGGAGTTAACGGGTCGCCGGGGTAAAGCGGCATATCCATTACACTTCCTCGCTGTACTCCACCTGGTGGACGAAAGGCCCCATCAGGAAAAACATCCCCTCGGCCGTATCCGTCATCACTGGGATCAGAGAATATTAAACAGCCAACGGCTCCGTGCTCCGCTGCTACCTTAGGCTTGATCCCACGCCAAGAGATGCCGTACCTGGCAATAACAATGGCACCTTCAACAGATATCCCCAGTCGATCCAACTCTTCATAGTCCTCAGGAACTCCATAATTAACGTAAACAAGTGGCGCAATTACATCTCCATCCGCAGAATAGGCATTGTAGGTCGGTAGCTGCTCATCATGCTGGTTCGAGGTAGGATCAACCATAAAAGCTGGTTCTTCTAGCTTGGCACGGAATCTCTTTGGTTCAACCATTTCCACCAGGCGCTCTTCTGGAGTTGGAAACAAAACATCATACATTTCAAGTTTCCCATCGAGTCCCCAGTTTTTAAACTGGGCTAAAATCCACTCCGCATTTTCCTTACCGTAAAGCGAACCTAAGTGATGTGGGCGTGCGGAAAGGCGCTTCATATAGGCTCGCAAATTGCCAGGATTAGGAATGGCTTGGAACTTCTTTTCCCACTTGCGCTGAATTTCAGAAGCTGACTTAGAATATCCTCGCAAGGAATGAGTGTGTTTGACCTGAGCAAAAGAAGGAAGAATTATAAACAAAATGATTAAGGTAACTGGTAAATGGTAGTACTTCATTGCTTCCTCATTCCTATTTTTTCAAAATGGATTAAAGACCTAAATCTAAGCGGTAGCTGCGCTGAGTGCAGGACGAAAATCTCGGGAAGTAGTCAATCGTGTTAAGGATCGATCCTTGAGCAACTTCGAAGCCAAAGCAAAATGCATCGCATGACCGGCACGTTCTGCCACCACATGGCCCAAAATAGGATGCCCCACCAATGCCAGATCTCCGATTAAATCCAAAATCTTATGGCGGCAGAATTCATCAGAGAAGCGCAATCCTTCGGGATTCATGATGCCGTCAGGAGTTAATACCACTGCATTTTCGAGCGAACCACCCTGCACCAATCCGCTCTCTCGCAACATTTCCACTTCCTGAAAAAACCCAAATGTGCGTGCTGGAGCAATTGAAACTTTATAATCTTCATTACCTAGGTCAAAATCCATTTCCTGGATACCGATTAAAGGATGATCAAATTCAATTCGATAGGAAATCCTATAGCCATTACAAGGATAAATTGCCATCCGCCTATTGCCATCTATGACTTCTACCGGCTTTAGGACTTGAAGGTAATGGCGGAAACCTCGCTGTCTTTTAACTCCTGCCTGTTTAATGATTTGAACAAAAGGTAACGCACTACCATCACCAATTGGAGTTTCCAGGGAATCAATTTCAATAATAACGTTGTCAATACCGCACCCAACCAAGGCAGAAAACAGATGCTCGGTAGTTGAAATAAGAACTCCTTTTTTCATCAGGCTGGTCGCATAACTAACTCGAGCAACGTTCCGGGCAAGAGCTTCAACCTGGAACCCTTCTAAATCTATCCGCTTGAAAATGATGCCCGAGTTAGCAGGTGCCGGGAGTAACCGGATATTTACTGCCACGCCACTATGCAAACCAGTTCCCGAAAAACTTGCCGCTCTGCCAATGGTGTATTGATAATCCATATAAAACTCCTCAATACACATATACAATGCACTTTGGATTCCATTTAATGATATATATATATATCATTATTTATCAGTAGTTTATAACTAAAGATCCATTTATACAAATTATTATTGTTGTATTATTGCAACAATTTGTGAGTTAATTACATGATTTACCACACACCTGCCTATTCTAAATTTTTCCGGAACTAAACAACAAAAACAAAATAAGGATCGAGGTGAAGCCCTGGCACGGAAATTAAAAAACCTGTAATCTGAATATTGAGATTAAAGAAAGAAGGTAAAGGTGTCCTCACGACTACTAATAATTGATGCAATGTCGCTGATTTTCCGAGCTTTTCATGCTCCCATGCAGATGGAGTTGGTTTCACCGAAAGGAATACCCACCAAGGCAGTTTATATCTTTGTGAGGACGGTCAGGAAACTTCTTAAATCATACCCCTCGGATTATATGGCCATGGCTTTCGACACCCCAGCCCCTACCTTTCGCGAAGAACTTTTCGAAGAATACAAAGCTAATCGTCCAGAGTTTCCATCTGAGCTCGAGCCACAGCTCCCTTACATTCGACAATTCTGCCAATTGCATCACTTGCCCATAATTGAAAAGGAGGGCTTTGAAGCTGACGATATTTTGGGCACCCTTGCCGCAAAGGCGGCTAAACAGAAAATGAATGTTCTCATAGTCTCTGGGGACGAGGATCTATTTCAGTTGGTAACCAAGCGTGTGAAAATTCTCAAGCCTTCACGAGGAGAAGAAATTATTTGTGATGAAGCTAAGGTGGAAGAAATCATAGGTGTTAAACCTTCTCAAATTGTAGATTGGTTGGCATTATGTGGAGATCCAAGCGATAACATTCCTGGGGCGCGGCCCTTCCCTGGTAAAGAGCCAGCCACTTCCAGCGGAAAAAAAGTCACCTATATCGGCTACAAAGGAGCTACTGATTTAATTCAAACCTTTGGCACGCTTAAAGCTGCCCTGGCTAACGGAAGTAAAGTTAAACGGGCAAGCTACCGGAACGCTCTTGTAAACTACAAAAAAGAAGCCTTGCTCAGCCAAAAGCTCGCCCAAATTAAGACCAACCTAAAGTTAGACTTAACAATTAAAGATCTGAAAAATGTTCCCCCCGATCTAACTAGGCTAGGAAAGTTTTTCCACGACTTAGGATTTAGCTCCCTGGTACGGGAATTCATAGATGAGGCCTCCAAGGCAAGTCCTATAGAGGTTGGGAAAGGTCAACCTCCTGCGATTGCTACGGAAACAGTAAAGTGGCTCGCCTCTGTTCCTTCTGGGCAGTCAGTAAGCTTAAGCTTTAATGCTGAAGAAACAGATGTCACGACAACGCTAACTGGGCTAGGATTCCATTGTTATTCCGTAGGTTCAAGATGGGTAACCCTGCAGGAGAACAAAAAGGCCGGACTTAAACAATTAAAAATATTCCTAGAGGACGGAAAGAAAAAAAAGGCTGTTCACAATGGAAAACACCTGAATTTACTTTTAAAGCAAGAAGGTATCGAACTTGCGGGGGTCTTTCATGACTCAATGCTTTATTCGTACCTTTTGGACCCTCTTATTGCTGGGCACGGTCTAGAAGATGTGATTCCTCGTCACCTTCTCCAGTCAGTTCCACCCAACCTAGCATCACAGGCCGGACTTATATCCCAGTTGTCTATGAAGCTCTCCAAGGAAATTGACCATCTGGAGCTGAAATCCCTATACCAAGAAATTGAATTGCCGCTCTCGATGATTCTAGGAGAAGTTGAAGCGCTAGGCATTCGCATCAATCCGGAAATATTAAAACAAATGTCGACAGAACTTAAACGAGACCTAGTCAGGCTCACCAACACCATTCATGATCTTTGTGGAACGACATTCGATATCAACTCCCCTAAACAACTAGGGGAAGTTCTGTTTCAAAAACTCAAACTTCCAGGCGGGAAGCGGTTAAAAAAAAGTGGACAATTTTCAACCAATGCATCAGTACTAGAAGCCCTTAGTGAAAAAAATGAACTGCCTCGCCGCGTGGTTGAATATCGAACTCGCGCAAAGCTAAAATCAACCTATATTGATGCTCTGCCAAAATATATTCGACCTGATACAAATCGTATTCATACCAGTTTCCGTCAAACCGTAGCCCGCACTGGAAGGCTCTCTTCTGTAAATCCAAATTTACAAAATATTCCCATCGGAGACGAGTACGGGCAGCGTATTCGCTCCGCCTTTATTCCAGAAAATGGATTCCTGATCCTCTCTGCTGATTATTCACAAATTGAATTGCGGGTTCTCGCCCACCTATCGGAGGACCCATTACTCATTAAAGCCTTTCATGCTGATAAAGACATCCACTCACTGGCCGCAGAGGAGATCTTCGGTGTGCTGCCTGGACTTCAGACACACGAACATCGCCGGATGGCTAAGGCAATAAACTACGGAGTGATCTATGGCCTGAGCTCTTTCGGTCTAGCACAACGAACCGGAACCTCCCAGAGTGAAGCCCAACAGTATATTGATGAATATTTCCGGCGATACAAACATGTGAAAAAATATCTAGAAAATCAAGTCGAAGAAGCACGGAAATCTGGCCAGGTACGAACTCTTTTCGGACGTCGACGACCCATCCCAGAAGTTAATAGCAAAAATCTCGCAATCCGCAGACGAGCGGAGCGTGAGGCACTAAACACGCCAATCCAAGGCACCGCCGCGGACCTGATGAAATTGGCCATGGTTCAACTTCAAGCTCGTCTAAAAAAAACAAAAGTGCGTTCTCGGATGGTTCTCACCGTTCACGATGAACTTGTGTTTGAACTTGCTAAGGAAGAACAGAAAACCACACCATTAATTATAAAAGCTGAGATGGAGGGTGCCTATGCTCTCCGCGTTCCTCTCAAAGTAGATATGGGCATAGGACTGAACTGGAAAGAAGCGAAATAAAACAAATGCAAAGATAGCCTCATTCGTAGGCAGGAATTCCAGTAATCTTCTGGCCCACAATTAGTGTGTGGATATTGTGAGTACCTTCGTAGGTAGCAACAGATTCAAGGTTTGCCATTCGGCGAAAAACTGAGTGCTCTGAAGTAATACCACTTGCCCCCAGCAGGTCCCTTGCCGCGCGCGCCACCTGCAAAGCCATACGAGAATTGTTCCTTTTTAACAAAGAAGCATGTGCGGGCTCGAGCATTCCTTCATCTTTCAGCCGCCCTATATGTAAGGCTAACAGTTGTCCTTTGCTGATTTCCGCTACCATTTCAACCAGCTGCTCTTGCACTAGCTGATGTCCAGCAATAGGTTTTTTACCGAACTGCCTCCGCGCTTTTGTAAATTCCAATGTCTCATGGAAACAAGCCATCGCAGCCCCAATCGTACCCCATCCGATACCAAAACGTCCCTGCGTCAGGCAGCTTAATGGACCCATCATTCCTTTCGCCTTAGGAAGCATATTGGCTGCGGGCACACGGGTGTCACTCAAGGAAATACTTGAAGAAATTGAGGCTCGCATTGAATATTTCCCGTGAATATCCTGTACCGAAAATCCTGGCGTTCCCTTCTCTACCAGGAAACCACGAACTGTCTTTTTTGAATCATCGAGGCGAGCCCAAATAAGTGCCAGGTCTGCAATGCTACCAGAAGTAATCCAGGTCTTCTCTCCACTCAAAATATAGTAGTCGCCGTCCTTCACGGCACGCGTCCGCATGCCAGCAGGATTGGATCCAAAATCAGGCTCTGTCAAACCAAAACATCCGACCACCTCCCCAGAGCACAAACGGGGCAACCAGCGTACTTTTTGCTCTTCCGATCCGTAAGTTAAAATTGGATAGATCACCAATGCGGATTGCACAGAAACAAAACTCCTTAAACTACTATCCCCCCGCTCCAGCTCCTGCATCATAAGTCCGTATTGGACACTATTCATATTCGATCCACCATAATCACTAAGGCCTGCTCCTAAAAAACCCAACTCTCCCATGGGCTTAACGAGATGAGATGGAAACTTGCATTCTTGATTCCACTCTTCAATTGAGGAGATTAC
>CAZSDV010000035.1:8456-14995 GCA_964605715.1 uncultured Acidobacteriota bacterium | reverse complement strand
CACAAACCTACGAACCGTTTGCCGGACAAGCTTCTCTTCATCAGTTAGGAGGGAGTCGATATTCAAAAAGTCCAAATCTCTATAGGGAGGCATCGATTCTCCTTCTTGAGAGCTGCATGGCTCCAGAAAAGACCGTGTGGTCCACGTTAGGATTGTAGAAGGCTAAATTTTACATCTGATTGAGGTGTCAGAATCAGGAAGGATTCAATTAAAGCTGAATTAGGCGTACTGCTTCAACTGCAGGAACTGCCCGAATTTCTTCCAGCACCTCTTCCCGCACAGCCTGGTCCACGTTAACCACACCGACAGCCTGGCTGACTTCCCGGGCACGCCCAAGGGCAAAATTCGCGATATTCACCTTGCTATTCCCAAGAATAGTGCCCACTCGACCAATTACACCAGGAATGTCCTTATTCTTAATAAAAAGAATAGTTCCTTCAAGCGGGGCCTCCACATCAATGTCATTAATGCCGAGAATTCGCAGATTCCCCCCCATTCCGACCATTCCAAGGATTGCCTGGGAATTCCCACCCGTACGCAAAGAAACTCCGAGGGAGTTCGAAACAGCAACTCGCCGCTTGCTCCGTAATTCCTCAACTATAATTCCTCTTTCCTCAGCAATAGTTTCAGCGTTGATCAGATTAGTTTTTTCCGAAAGGATCACGTTTAGGATTCCCTTCAGCACGGCAACTTTTACCAGATGTGCGTCAAGTTCAGCCAGTCCCCCATCATAACTAATGCGTACGTAATCCATCTGGCCAGTTGACATTTGCGCCAAAAATGAGCCTTCATTCTCTCCCAACTTAATGTAAGGCTCAAGTTTCTTGAACTCCTCAGGTGAAACTGAAGGCATATTCACAGCGCTTTTCGAGATACCTTCTATTAAATATTCCGATAGGTGTTCAGCAATGCAAAGCCCCACGTAATCCTGCGCCTCTTCGGTAGACCCAGCAATGTGGGGAGTAGCTACAACGCACTGATGTACCATGAGTTTGGCGCCTGCCGAACCCGGCTGTGGTGGCTCCACTTCAAAAACATCCAAACCTGCCCCGTCAACATGGCCTGATTCCAGAGCTTCAAGTAACGCAGCTTCATCTATCAATTCCCCTCGTCCACAGTTCACAATACGTACTCCTGGCTTCATCTTTGCGAGGCTCTCTCTGTTTATTAGGTGCTCTGTTTCAGGAGTAAGGCTGGCATGAAGAGATATGACATCACTTTGGGCCAATACTTCCTCTAAGTCTACCAACCTCACGTCTAAATCCTCTGCAACACGGGGAGACACGTAAGGATCAAATACCAGTATCTTCATACCAAAAGCGTGGGCCCGCTTAAAAACCTCGATTCCAACTCTCCCTAGCCCAATCAGCCCCAAAACCTTTCCTTGAAGCTCGACACCCAATAGCTCTTCCTTCGCCCACTTACCACTCTTAAGAAATGTATTCGCCCGAGGAATTGCACGCGCAAGTGATGTCAGGAGAGCCATGGTATGCTCAGCAACGCTAACTGAATTTCCTCCCGGTGTATTCATCACCACAACACCTTTTTTAGTTGCAGCCTCAAGATCAATGTTGTCCACTCCTACTCCTGCCCGACCTACCACTCGTAATTTGCGGCAACAACTAAGCAGTTCCTCGGTTACCTGCGTTACACTACGAACAATGAGGCCATCTGCATCAACGATTTCTTGCTCAAGCTCCCCACCAGACTCCGGCAGGAATACTACTTCCCAGTTATTTCGACGGAGGACCTCCAATCCACGGTCAGAGATATTTTCTGCAACAACAATTTTCACGAGATTATAGCCTCCCTAAACAGCTAACAGATCAATAACTTCAGCTAATATTCCCTCATTTGTGCAGGTAGACGCGCTGCACTGCCCGAACACCTGCCCCAAATTCAATTTGATAATCTAGGCGGCTCAGACATAATTCAAGAGCCCCGATAAAACCCATTAGATCAATCATATCCTGGTGACCAAGATGTGCCACCCGAAAAATCTTTCCCTTGAGATCTCCTTGGCCATTTGCCAGGCCAGCTCCGAAAGAAGATTTCATTTCCTCAATAACTTTGCCAGAATCGATTCCTGTTGGACTGTAAATGGCAGTCAGGGCATTCGCTGGTGAACTTTTTGCTAGCAGCTTCAGCCCTAACGCCTCAGCAGCCTCCCGGGTGGCCTCAGCCAAAAGCTTCGCATTAGCGATCAACTGTTCACGGCCCAATTCCTTGATGTATTGCAGGGACTGACGAAGAGCCACCACTAGGCTGATAGCAGGAGTAAAAGACGCTTCACCCTTTGCCAGGCTTTCGCGTTCCCTGGCTAGATCGAAGTAGAACCGCGGCAATTTTGCTTTTTCAATAAAGCGCCAGGCTTTCTTGCTGACACCAGCAAAAGCAAGTCCAGGGGGAATCATTAGGGCCTTCTGTGATCCTCCAACAACAATATCAATACCCCACTGATCGGGTCGTAATTCCATGGTGCCAATACCAGTCACGGCATCCACCACGAGGCAGGTCTCCTCATAGGATCGTACGAGCTTCGCTACACCCCTTACATCGTGACTCACTCCTGTGGAAGTTTCCGTTGCTTGCATGAAAACAGCACGATAAGGCCCACCTTCTGAAAGTTCTTTCTCTACTTCTTTAAGTGATACGGTCTGGCCATAGGGGGCCTCGATTTTTTTTGCCTCAATTCCGTAAGCACGAGCCAACTTTAACCACCGCTCACCAAACTTACCCGCCGTCAGTACTAGAGAGCGATCGCCAGGTGAAAGCAGATTAGCCCACGCCGCCTCCATGGCACCAGTTCCTGAGGAGGCAAAAAGAACAACCGAGGACTTCGTATCCAGAATATACTGGAGCCCTTCGAGCGTGTCTCGCATGTAACGATGGAACTCATCCGTCCTATGATGCAGCTCGGCAGAAAAACTCGCTATCTGGGCTGCTGGAAGCAATGGGGTTGGCCCCGGAGCAAAATGCCTTGATTTGGTAATGAATCGTTTCAAAATAATCCTCGATGAGCCCAAACTCACAATTACCTTTTATCTACTGGAATATATACACCCATTCTTTAACTGCACTCGTGCTCATGAAACCCTGGCCCGCCAGAACTAGATTGTTTCACTCAATGCATCTAATGATTTATACTACACCCAATATCTCAGGCAGCCAATAGATGAGGATGCATGCAAGCAGGTTGCTGCACGTGGTTACTTTCTGCTTGGAAGAAATAAGCATGCAATTATCAATGGCTTCATGGGTACCAACCAGGAACAGTTAATCACCAGCATGGATCGTTCCGAAAGAGAATGGGAGCAAATACGAATATGAACCGCCGCAATATCTTAAAGTCTTTGGCATTGAGCACGGCAGCTGCCATCACACGCCTGCCTCCTATATTTGCAACCGAAGGGAGTGTGGCCACAAAAGGGCTGGGAGGCATTTCTCTCAACTACGATGATTCCCATTTCTTCTGGTACCATCCGTATGAAGACATGAATGTGGCCGGTGTGGACGCTGAAGTGGACCGCTACAGGGGGACGCAGGTAGACCATCTATTCTTCTGCCCGAACGCCCAGCGGAGCAGCGTAGCTAGCAAGGTGAGACAAAGCGTCTGGGATGGTTACGATCCCGACGCAGACAACGATCAGCCGTTCTTAGCTGCTGTGCCGGATCGCCCGTATAAATGGTCCGGGAGCCCCAATATGAGGCAACACAGGCGGGACTTTTCCCATGCGGCGCGACTGCTGCATACACGAGGAATCGATCCCTACGCCCGATGGATAACCCGTTGCCGAAAGCACGGCATTCACCCGTGGCTTAGTATGCGGATGAACGATGTGCATCATGTCGGTAATCCAGAGCATCCTCAGCATGACCGGTTCTGGAAGGAACATCCCGAATACCGCAGGGATCCCCAGGACAATTACAATGGTCAATGCCTTGACTATGGCAGACCTGAAGTTCGGACTTACCAGATGGCTTATGTTCGTGAATTGATATTCCGATACGACATGGATGGCTTCGAAATTGATTGGATGCGCAACCCATTTTATTTCAAACCGGGGCAAGAAAAGAAGGGACTGGAAATCTTAACCGAATTCACCTCCAAGGTCCGACACCTACTTGACGAACGAGAAAAGGAAGTGGGTCACCGGATCCAACTGTCAGCTCGAGTGCCAACTCGGCCGGAAACGGCACTGGGGCTTGGATTCGATGTGCCCGCTTGGGTTAGTCGAAATCTCATTGACCGATTGATTGTCACGCCTTTCCTTTTTTCACAATTTGACATCCCGATAGAGCAATGGAAGCAATTGCTCGCTGGTTCCAGCATCACTCTGGAAGCGGGTTTGATGCAAACAATTCGTTCATTCGCCGGGGGTCCCATGGTTTCCCATAGCCTTGAAACAGTGCGGGGGGCGGCTATGAGTCTTCTCGATCGGGGTGCGGATCGAATCTACCTGTTTAATTTTTTTGACAATGAGCCCTACGGCGTCACAGGTGAAGCCTACCGCAAATCAGTTATCGGAAAGGCGTTCAACCAATTATTGCGCGAAATCGGGTCCATGGAAACCATGGTAGGTAGGTCTCGCCGCCATATTGTGACCAACGATGATACTTGGGCCCCCAGACAGGACCCCCTACTATCTATGCCTCGTGAGATCCATTCCGAGGCGAAGGTCAGGTTTAGGATTCCCATCGGCCCGGCCCCCGTCAAAGGGCAGATCGTCCAAGTGAGATTGACTGCACAGCACCCACAAACCACAACGAGTAGAGAATGGGGCATTCGGGTGAATGGGCAAAGTTGCCGCTCACTCGGCCAAATTGTGCTCCCAGGCGAAACGTCTCATTTGGCATGGAAAAAAGTTACAGCAGGCACACTCGCCCCCACCTATGCATTTGAAATACCACCGAAGGCAGTACGTCACAGCACCAATGATGTAGATGTCGTAAACCTGGGCGACGCGAGTGCACGACTTGTCTGGCTGGAGCTAGCATTCAGCGGTCCTCGTGGGAAGTGGCCCACGTCCAGCCTCGAGGTTGGTCAATTACACCCACAATGAACTAGATATGGTGCTGGAGGGGGGGGTCGAACCCCCACGGTCCTAAGGACCGCGAGATTTTGAGTCTCGTGCGTCTGCCAGTTCCGCCACTCCAGCACAAAAACGAAGAATTACTAAAATAGTGGAAAGGGACTTACGGTTCTGGCAAGCTAAACAAGGTAACGAAAAAAGTTCTCTGTATTCCTCTCTCAGAATAAGCCAAACTTCAAGCGCAAATACTTCTTAGGATTCTTACGGAAATCTTCGGCGAAAGCTTTGAATGCTTCTGTAGCTGTATTGAGATTTAAGAACAGTGTCTCATCGGTCGATAAACGACCTAACGTTCCTTCGCCTTGCTCAATTCTTTCCGTTATTTTATTTAAACCCTGGAACGTCTGGTTCATGTGGTTAAAAAGTGTAGGGTCAGTAACCAGCTTACCAACTGTTCCTTCTCCCTGATTTACTCTTTCCACCATAACTCTTAGTTGACCAGTGAATTGTTTCAAGTTTTCATGAATGGAAGGATCGTTGATAAGCATGGCTAGGGTACCTTCTCCTTCACTGATCGCGCTCAACACCTGGTCCAGTCGTTCCATGCTGGATGTAAGTTTTTGATAAAAGCCTTCATCAACAAGAAGCTTCCCCACAGAACCTTCACCTTGCTCAATTCTTGACACAACGCGTTCGGCAGAACCAGCCGTCCGACTCAAGCGACTGTAGAAAGAAGGATCGCTAAGTAATCTCCCAAGAGATCCTTGTCCTTGCTCCACCTGTTCAGTAATATCACTCAACGTACCACTAAGGTCACGAAGGTTACTTAACACATCACTAGTGTTGCTCATTATCTCTTTCATGTCCGTACTTGGCCTGCCCATTAGCTCTTCCCCATCTTTCAAAATTGCCGCGTGGGGGCTTCCGCGGCTAACATTGATAAATCGGTCGCCAAGCACTCCTTCACTCTCTAGTCTGGCTTCTGAATCCGCCCGGATTTCTGATTGATACTCCACCGCAATAGATAATGTAACCTCAACGGCCCGCCCAGGATCTGTGTACGGTGGAATTGAAATTGACTCTACATTCCCAACTTCAAGTCCCACCAATCGCACTGGAGTTCCTGTTTTCAATCCTTGTACATCTGAAAAGTAAGACTTTAACTGATATTTAGGACTAAACAAGCCCACTTGCCCGCTAATGAGAAAAATGGCGATGGCAAAAACAGTCAAACTTGCGACTACCATCAATCCTACCCGCAATTGAATCCATTGGACTTGCTCTCGCTGAGACATATGTCTCTCAACTCCAATTCAATAGATTTCCTCAAGGGCCATTGTAATCGAAAGTAGGCCAGACCGTGACGATTTCACGTCAAGAAAAGCTGCAGATAAGGATCCGAGCTTTCCAGAATTTCTTGCTTTGAACCATGAAAATAAATAGACCCACCTCGGAGCACTAGAAATTTAGTCCGCGGTTGTCCAGCTAACTCATCGTCGTTCAATA
>CAZSDV010000035.1:6479-8446 GCA_964605715.1 uncultured Acidobacteriota bacterium | reverse complement strand
TGAGTCACTAAAAGAGAGCAGACTTTATCAACATCCCTAAGTTTAACAATCAAGGAAATGATCGTGTTCGCTGTAACCGGGTCAAGTCCCGCGGTGGGAGAATCGTAAAGCATGATAGGGGGCCTATCGACCATAGCGCGGGCCAATGCCACGCGTCGCTTCATGCCTCCAGAGAGATTTGAAGGAAATGCGTTCATCGCATCTTCCAGCTCTACAAAACGCAAAACTTCTCTTACGCGATCCTCTAGTTCGGTTTCATTCAGGACTTTTTCCTCCTGAAGGCGATAGGATACATTGTCAAACACACTCAAAGAATCAAATAGCGCGCCTTCTTGGAATAGGATTCCTATACTGCGTCGAATGGAGTAAAGCTGACTTTCATCTAAATAGTCGACTTTCCGACCTTCAACAAAAATCCGGCCTGAATCAGGGCGAATTAATCCTACGAGCATCTTAAGAAGGAGTGACTTCCCTGTCCCCGTAACGCCAAGAATGACAGTCGTCTCTCCGGAATGAGCTTCAAAGGAGATGTTCTGCAACACTGCCCTTCCTTCAAGAGCCAAAGAAACATTCTCGACTTGAAGAGCCGGTATATTCTTTCCCGCAGTCCAATTTTCCATAGTTAGATAGGGTTTTAAGGAAACAAAACTCCCATTACGAGTTTGGTAATGAAAAAATCGAAAACCAGCACAAGAACAGAAGCATAAACTACAGCTTGAGTTGTTGAACGCCCTACCCCTTCAGTACCTCCCGTGGTAGTCAATCCCGAATAACAGCCCACTACGGAAATTATGATGGCAAAAAACAAGGGCTTGCTGACGCCTTGAACTACATCTTGATATCCAAGTGCCTGATATGCCGAAGACCAGTATTGCGCAGCATTCAATCCCGCAATCGTCACACTCACAAAAAAACCCCCCACCAAACCCAGTAAGTTTGCCAATATGGTCAAAAGGGGAAGGCAGATAACAGTTGCAAAAATCCGAGGCGAAACAAGCTTGCGATTAGGATCAGTACCCAAGGCTCGCATGGCATCAATCTGCTCGCTAACCAACATTGAGCCTAGCTCAGAGGCCATACCCGATGCATTACGACCAGCTACCATCAAAGCCGTCAGTACGGGCCCCATTTCGCGAACCAGTGACAGCGCTACCACCTGACCAACCAAGCTTACCTCCCCAAAAGCACTAAGGGTCTTGTAAGTCTGAAGCGCCAATACCGCCCCCGCGAAAAACCCAGTCAGAAGAACAATGGGAAGCGATCCGAAGCCGATGATATCCATCTGGATAACCAGATCTAAGTAATAACGAGGTGGACTAAAGAGGTTACGAATCGAGCTAATCAGGAGGGAGGTGGCATCCTGGACAGCAAGTACCTTCCGTTTTGCAAAGTTGTTAAGATATGCTGCGAGCATACTGAAAGATGACCCAGGAAAAATTTCTTTCTTGCCTAGCTCTATTGAACTGTAGTCGTCCACTCCTCCAGAGTCAAGGCAGCGGAGAGAATTGAGACCAAGCTTTCACCTCCACTCCCGTGGGACACTGTATTGGTAATCAATCTATCTTTCTTATTTTCTTTTATATCTGAATCTTACCCGCTTTGAGGCCATCTCCAAGTAGCTCACCTTGACTCTCCCTCTTTCTGACCGATAGAATGAGTGTGCCAGGTTGGCAAGCTAATAATATTCATCACCTAGTGGAGGAAATGCTCTTGGAGCAGGATACGCAATTCAAAGAACTAATTCGCCAACTAGGAATGGCCGTCAACGATTCTCTTTCCAGTTCGGACCAGGTTGCAGACATCCTCGGCCAAATTCGTGAAGGAGGCTACGATGTACTCCTGATTTTGGAGTTGACAGTCGGGTTCAGTAAGCGTGGCAAAAACAGCATCGTGCACCGGGCAAAGATCAGCACGGAGTCACAGAAGTCCTTTGAGGTTCGGCTCACTGAGGAGGATTCGGCCTTTTT
>CAZSDV010000035.1:0-6469 GCA_964605715.1 uncultured Acidobacteriota bacterium | reverse complement strand
CGCGCGCGCTTGTTCTCAGGATGCTTGCCCATTTAAGACGGGCAGGATTTTCCATTCTTGAATGTTTAAGGTTTCTAGTCTTGGAAAGTACTTCTGGTGCTCAACCACCAAAGATTAAGGGTGGGTAGTTCCGCAATAAAGGATTAAAGGATTTGCCACTATACGAATATGAGTGTTCTACCTGCGGGAATCGGTTCGAAGTCATTCAGAAATTTTCTGATGATCCATTGAAGAACTGCAGGAAATGCGACGGGGAGGTTGAACGGCTGATTTCAAGCCCTGCCATTCAGTTCAAAGGAACAGGATGGTACGTAACCGACTACGCCAAAAAAGACTCTCCTGGGGAAAAAGATAAATCCGGTGCCCCAGAGCCCTCCCCAAAAAACCCTGACAAGAAATCTACCCACCCCAAAAAAAGTACAGACAAGCCTCCTGCAAAACCTAAAAAATCCTGACACCAACTTTCACGACCAAAAAATTCTGCTAACCTGAATTGCCAATTTTTTAGAGCTGAATCCCCCTATAACTTAAGAGACTTCAGGTAGGCCCGAAAGGGTTTCTTGAGATCTGGGCGTTTCAAGCCAAATTCCACGCTCGCCTTAAGAAAATCAAGTTTGTTCCCTGCGTCGTGGCGCTGACCTTCGAACTTATATGCATGCACCGGTTCACTAATCAATAGATTACGAATAGCATTAGTCAACTGAATTTCTCCCATCGAATCAACTTGAACCTTCTCCAATGCCTGAAAGATGGAAGGTCTAAGGATGTAACGCCCCACAATAGCAAGGTTTGAAGGGGCCTTTTTCATGGATGGTTTTTCAATCACGTCTTGAACTCGATAGAGGCGGTCAGAAAATTTAGAGCTTTTAACGCGAGTCACCTTTGCAATTCCGTAACTAGAAACCATTTTGCGTGGCACAGGCATAATCGCCAGGACAGAAGTCTGCACCTGAGAATAGACTCGCAATAACTGCTTTAGGCAAGGGATGTCTGAGTCAACAATATCATCTCCGAGGAGCACGGCAAAGGGCTCGTCTCTAATGAGATTCCTTGCCATCAAGACCGCATGACCAAGACCCAAGGCCTTCTTTTGTCGAATGTATGTCACGCTAGCCATGCCAGAGATGCGTCGAACCTGAGCAAGGAGTTTCTTTTTCCCTTTTTTGGCTAGCAACTCCTCCAGTTCAAAAGACACATCAAAATGGTCTTCGATAGCGTTTTTCCCTCGCCCAGTAACAATGATTACATCCTTGATGCCCGAAGCTAAGGCCTCTTCCACGCCATATTGAATCAATGGCTTGTCAATCAAAGGCAACATCTCTTTCGGTTGTGCCTTTGTTGCGGGAAGAAAGCGTGTGCCCAAGCCGGCAGCAGGCAAAACAACTTTGCAAACTTTGGTGGATCTTCTAATAACAATACCTCTGTCAACCTAAAAAAAATTTCTCATCCCTTATGCGATAAGTAACTAGCTATCTCCTATTTTACAGGTGAGCCGCGAAAGGTACAAGCCAAGTCACGCCAAGCGCCACTATAGAACATAGGCCTAAAAAGCTAGTCGGAGGCACCTAGACAGTGAGTTCCATTTTTTTTAGAAATTACTCTCTTTTCCATCAAGTAGCATTGTATCCTTTCTCCAAACATTCCTACCTTACCCTAGGAGCTGAGCAGTGCAATATAAAGGAATTTGGTTAGCAGGTTATCTCGCTATATGCATCCTGACAGCCCCATTAAATGGCCAGCATGCTTGGGAACGCATATTCAACGGTAAAGATATGAGTGGTTGGGAGCACGTTGGTCCTGGCCACTTCACAGTTAACAACGGAATGCTTAGAACGCATGGAGGAATGGGATTGCTCTGGTACACAAATAAACCAATCGGCAATGCTGTCCTTCGTGTAGTTTTCAAAACTTCAAACCCAGGAAATAATTCTGGAGTATTCATCCGCATCGACGGTAAACCAACAGACCAATGGCACGGTGTCCACAGAGGATACGAAATACAGATCTTTAATGAAGGTGATCCCTGGCATACAACAGGTGCAATTTATTCAATTTCGAAGGTGGTAAAGAACGCATCCAACCCAACCGGGGAATGGAATGTGTTAGAAATTACACTCGACGGGCCAAAAACAATTGTTCATCTGAATGGCCAAAAGGTAAATGAATATACAGAAGGATCTCCGGTTCCAGAGAGAAAACATGATTACGAACCCATACGAGGACGGCGTCCTAATCTTGGGTACATCGGGCTCCAGAACCATGACAAAGAAACCAGTGTCTTCTTCAAAGAAGTGAGTATCAGGCCACTCAATTAATGGTCCTATTTAAAAAAGGGATAAATTTATGAAACTTATTCACGCATTAGTCCTATCTCTTCTATGCACTTCTTGTGGATCAATTTGGCAATCAAGAGTCAGTAGGCCAAATATCATACTTATCCTTTCAGATGATATGGGCTATTCGGACATCGGCTGCTACGGTAGCGAAATAATGACTCCGAATCTTGACAAACTAGCTCGCAATGGACTGCGCTTCAGTCAATTTTACAACACTGGCCGTTGCTGCCCTACTCGCGGAGCACTACTCACTGGTGTTTATTCACACCAAGCCGGCCTTGGTCACATGATGGCAGATCAAAAAGTAAGAGGTTACCAGGGTGATCTTAGCAAGGAAGTGGTTACTATCGCCGAAGTCATGAACGAGGTTGGTTACAATACTTACATGGCCGGAAAATGGCATGTAACACCTTCTCCCGAACAAAAGAAAAATTACTCCAAGGACAACTGGCCTCTGCAAAGAGGGTTTAATCGCTTTTATGGCACAATCCACGGTGGCGGAAGCTTTTACGATCCTAGCAGCTTGACCAGAGATAATGAATTTGTTTCTCCTTATAATGACCCTGAATACACGCCGGATACGTACTACTACACAGATGCCATCTCTGATCATGCTGTACGTTTTATTAAAGAGAATGATTCCACAACGCCATTCTTCATGTACGTTTCGTACACTGCTGCTCATTGGCCAATGCACGCTCTTAATAGAGACATTAAAAAATACGCAGGTAAATACAGTGACGGTTATAAGGCTACCCGTAAGCGGCGTATCGAAAAAATGACAAAACTTGGCATGCTTGCACCACAGTGGCAGATTACCCCTAAAGATGGTCGACTTTGGAGTTCTGTAAAAAACAAGAAATGGGAAGAGAGAGGGATGGAGGTTTATGCGGCAATGATTGACTCGATGGACCAGGGCATCGGTCGGATCATCAATCAACTTGAGAATGATGGCCAACTGGAAAATACCCTAATTCTTTTTATGCAAGATAACGGTGGATGCGCAGAAGCAGCTGGCAGAAAATCGCGCAAACCAATAAAGAGCACCATAGCCAAAGAAGATTTACAACCAAATATGATTCCTCACGTTACTCGTGACAATAGGCCAGTCCTTACAGGAGAAGATGTAATGCCTGGAGGACCTGACTCATTTATCGGTTACGGACTAGATTGGGCCAATGTCTCAAATACCCCGTTCCGGCTATATAAACACTATGTCCATGAAGGTGGGATTTCTACTCCTCTTATAGCTCACTGGCCCAAAGGTATTAAAGTTAAAAATGAGTGGCGCCACACGCCTGCCCACCTAATCGATGTTATGGCAACCTGCATAGACATAGGAAAAGCAAGCTATCCATCAACATACAACGGTAATAAAATTATCCCGGTGGAAGGAAAAAATCTTACTCCTGTCTTTGAGGATGACTCCATGGAAGAACGCATGATTTTCTTTGAACATGAACGCAACCGTGCAGTACGTGCCGGAAAATGGAAACTGGTTGCCAAAGGCCTGGATGGCAACTGGGAACTTTACGACATGGAAGCAGATAGGACCGAGATGAATAATCTTGCTGCCAAGGAACCGGAAAAAACTAAGGAACTAAAAATTGCCTGGGAGCAATGGGCTCAAAGAGCTTTCGTAAAACCCTTTCCAGCGGAAATTTTTCCGAAATATTAGCAAATTATTTGACGTTGTTAAATTTGATTAACTCAAAAACATAAATAATCAAAATAAATTGATATCAGGCAACGTGGATTAACCTGTAAATACAGGGTAAGTAGCACTTATTATGTGCAATATTATATTTCTATTACTCTATTTAACGCTGTCTGTATCAGCTTGGGCCCAAAACACAAAACCAAACATTGTGTTTATTTTTATCGACGACATGGGCTGGAGTGATCTTTCATGTTTTGGTAATACTGATACAAAAACAGAATCCATTGACAAGCTTGCCGCTGAGGGGATTCGTTTCGAGCAATTTTATGTAAATTCTCCTATTTGTTCTCCGTCCCGGGTCGCTGTTTCTACGGGTCAGTATCCTCAACGGTGGAGAATCACATCCTACCTTTCTAACCGTAATCTAAACAGGGGGCGCGGCATTGCTAACTGGCTCAACCCTCAAGCTCCGATTTTGGCCCGAAGCCTTAAACAGGCTGGATATATGACTGGCCACTTTGGTAAATGGCACATGGGAGGCCAGCGTGATGTGGATGAGGCTCCTCCCATTACCCAGTATGGGTTTGATGAATCCCTAACAAACTTTGAAGGCCTAGGCCCTAAACTGCTCCCATTGATCAGAACGCCCATGGCATTAGAGTTTAAAAAAATATGGGCTGATGCCGTAAGACTGGGAAAGGGGCCGGTCACTTGGGTAGATAGATCGAAAATTACAGGAGAATTCACCAAGGCAGCGATAAACTTCATTAAAAAATCCAAGACTGCCAACAAACCCTTCTACATAAACCTCTGGCCAGACGATGTCCATAGCCCCTTTTATCCGTCTCTGAAGGGTTGGAAGGATGGGAGTGGTAAGCGTAATCTGTACCTATCAGTCCTTAAAGAAATGGATCTTCAACTTGATCAGCTGTTCAGCTATATAAAGGCTGATAGAAAATTAAGAAATAATACACTGATCCTTATCTGCTCTGACAACGGACCCGAAAAGGGTGCTGGCCGTGGATCCAACCTCAAGGGCTACAAGACGCATCTTTACGAAGGAGGTATTCGTTCTCCTTTGATTGTTTGGGGGCCTGGTTTTATATCTCAAGCGAAGAGAGGAAGTCGCAACAACACTTCAATTTTTTCAGGCATAGATCTGGTTCCTTCGATTATCAATTTTGCTAGAATTCAAAATGATGTCAATTACGACGGTGAGGTTCTCATAAACACTCTTACAGGAAAGAGTGTTTCATCACGCAAAAAGCCGATCTTCTTTAGAAGGCCTCCAGATAGAAAAAGTTACTATGGTTTTCAGAATCTACCAGACCTGAGTGTTCGGGATGGGAAATGGAAGCTTCTTTGTAATTACGATGGAAGCAATGCCCAGCTCTACAACATTCCAAACGACCATGGTGAGAATAAAAACCTCGCCTCAAAATACCCAGCAATAGTTCAAAAAATGGCCAAGGGGTTAATGGCCTGGAACAGCGCCCTTCCCAAGGATAATGGAGGCTGGGGTGAAAAACCTTAACCTCTCAGGCCTTCCATAAAGTTAGGAGTCGTGGACAACCAGGCATTGAGCAGCTCAAGCTCCAGAAAAAAAGAGAACGATCACACAATATTTGAACAAAACGTGATTCTCACCAACCAGATTGGATCTATAAGAAATACTTCAAGAAGAAATAAACTCTTTTGAGATTTCCGCATTTGGCCAGAAAACCAATTCCACTCTGGCGCCTTGCTCGTTTTAGCGAATGGCGTTTATATTCTCAAACCCCTCTCAATCACTTTTCTGGTTTAAGCCTTTTAAAATCCAGGTGTTGTCCACATACAAAAACGCCCCCGGAAATTCGAGGGCGTTGATGCTTAATCCTGGCAGCGACCTACTCTCCCACACCGTTACCAGTGCAGTACCATCGGCCCTGGAGGACTTTACTTCCGTGTTCGGGATGGGAACGGGTGTGACCCCTCCGGTAAGGCCACCAGGAAACCTAAATAGTATTTACTGAATAGTACGACGTAAACCCGCCACCGCTTCTTGCGCGGAGCACTCATGTATGCTGAGCAGGATTTTATGGTCAAGCCGAACGGGCAATTAGTACGGGTAAGCTGAATGTGTTACCACACTTACACCTCCCGCCTATCACGTCGTGGTCTTCGACGGCCCTTCATACCCGCCACTCGTCACTCATCGCTCCGGTCAGAATAAATCTTATGCTTCATCTGACAAGGGAACGATCAGAGACGAGCAGCAAGTTGGGAAACCTTATCTTGGGGCACGCTTCATGCTTAGAGGCTTTCAGCATTTATCGTTTCCAGACTTCGCTACCGAGCCGTGCCGCTGGCGCGACAACTCGTACACAAGAGGTCTGTCCACCCCGGTCCTCTCGTACTAGGGGCAGCCCCCCTCAAGTTTCCTGCGCCCACACCAGATAGGGACCGAACTGTCTCGCGACGTTCTGAACCCAGC
>CAZSDV010000034.1:0-23506 GCA_964605715.1 uncultured Acidobacteriota bacterium | reverse complement strand
GATCCTTTTATCCTACTGTGAAAGGACACTCGAGGCGGCTGGCTGAGCTAAGTAGTAGTGGCGGTTAACCCTTCCCTCCATGCTGGAGGATGATTGCTTCAAGGTTTCCCTCGGTTTCAGTATGACAAGCATAGTTGAGACAACCCATCCTCAAGACTGCAAGCTGGAAAAGACTAACTATAATGGGTGGTCCGTGTTTTGTCTTTCGAACGGAATAGTAAAACTTTACTTAGCACCTCAGCTTGGCGGGCGGGCTATCCAAATTAAGTTGGGTGACCATCCTTACCTTTTTGTCAATAAGGACTTATCCGGGAAGGTTCTTCCTGAGGAAGAGAATAATCGTAAGGCTGGTTGGGCTAACTACGGAGGCGATAAGGTATGGCCGGGGCCTGAGGGGTGGACAAACGACCAAGAGTGGCCGAGCATTCCCTATTATATTTTGGATGGTGCACCCCATAGGGGCGAGGTCATGAGTGACAGACCGGAAAAGGTAGCCTTTCGTATGACCTCTCCAAGGGACCCGCGCACTGGGATTCAATTTGAGCGAACATTTTTTCTAGAGCGGGGATCAACTCGGATTAAGGTCAACGAGGTAATGCGGAATGTTAGCCGCCGAAAGGTCCGCTGGGGTATCTGGCATGCCACTCAACACGAGGCTGCTGACTGCAACGATTCCACAAAACCCAATCCGGAGCTTTTCGCATATGCCCCCTTGAACCCCAAGAGCATGCATGAGCGCGGTTACTATGTAATCTTTGGTGGACCTGACCACCCTAGTTTTAAGACGCAAAAGGAACGGCGAATACTTCAGGTACACTATCTTTACCGAGTAGCTAAAGTTGGAGTAGATGCTAGTCTGGGTTGGTTGGCGGTGGTTAATGGGCAATCAGAATATGCCTTTGCCGAAACATTTCCGTATTATCCTCAGAGGTCTTACCCGGACGATGCACCGGTAGAATTTTGGAATGATGGGCCAGGTACCATTTCGCGCGGCCCTTTTGATCAAGTTTTACCCGATGACCCCTCCCAAACCCCCTATTTTTTTGAGTCAGAAGTTCTGAGCCCGTATGCTGAGCTTGAACCGAGTGAAGAGTACGAGTTCCGCGTCAGCTGGTGGCTGGCGCGGTCGAAAAATCCCATACATGACGTCGTGTGGGCGGGGGTAGTTAACTCGCCTCTAAGTGCAAGCATCGACGGAAAACATGTCACTTTGCTTGGATCGTTTGGCGTTTTTCACCTAGGAATGGTTGAGGTGACTTTTTATTCCCGCGAAGGAGAACTTCTCTCACGTTCGAATCTGATGGTGGCAGACCCGGAAAGGCTGATTGACCTCAGGAAAACCCTTGCCTTGCCCGAAGGAGCTTATCGAGTGACAATTGGAGTGCGTGATGCAGATGATGAAAGTCGCGGCATTCTAGGAGATGTGATCCTTTAGTGATTTGTCTTATGTCGGGGATAGAAATTTACTGTAGCTTTGGTCTGCATTTCTAGAGAATAAGTGCCTGAGGTTTTACTTCTGCTGTAGTATGGAGACCCGGGTGTGATACTGATTTGAAACTAAATCCTCAAGGGTGGTACCGATTATTTGAGCGCTCGCATTTTGGATGGCAAAAGAATTCAAGAAGATATAATAGGCGAGCTTACTGAAGAAGTCACAGCTCTTCGGAGTTTGGACGTTCAGCCGGGCTTAGCCGCTGTGCAGGTGGGTGAGAATCCGGCCTCTAAAATCTATGTTCGTAATAAGATAAGAGCCTGTAAATCGCTGGGAATTTTTAGCGAATCCCTGGAGTTATCCGGAGATACTACCACCGAAGACCTTCTTGGGCTTATTACTAGTTTAAATAGTCGGAATGAAATTGACGGTATTCTGATTCAGCTTCCATTACCAGAACAGATTAATGCCAAGCTGGTGTTGCGGGCTGTCGACCCAAGTAAAGATGTGGATGGTTTTCACCCAGTTAACATTGGCAATTTGGCCAGCGGGCAAAAGGGTCTCGTTCCCTGTACGCCGGCAGGAATCATTGAGATTCTTCAACGTAGTGGGATTAAAATTCTTGGCCAGCGGGCAGTAGTATTGGGAAGGAGTAATATTGTCGGGAAGCCGGTGGCTATGTTATTGCTCCGCCATCATGCCACCGTTACTATCTGTCACTCAAAAACCAAGAATTTGCCCGAAGTTGCCCGTTCAGCGGATATTTTAATTGTAGCGCTAGGTAAGCCTGCTCTGGTTACGGCTGACTTCATTCAACCAGGTGCAACCGTAATTGATGTAGGCATTAATCGCTTAACAAAGGTAGATGAAGTCAAGGGGATTATGCGGGACCCCGAACCTTGGCTGGCAAAGATGGAGGCCAAGGGGAGCGTCCTTGTAGGTGACGTCCATCCTGAAGATGTGGAGGAGAGGGCGGGTACCTACACGCCTGTGCCAGGAGGAGTGGGCCCCCTCACTATCGCTATGCTTATGGCCAACACCATTCATGCTGCGCGCATGCGACGCTGCGATCACTCTACTTCGTCAAAACAATAGAAATGCTAAGCATTGGCCTCACTGGTGGTATTGCTTGTGGAAAGACAACAGTTGCCCGCATGTTTGGGAAACTCGGGTGTAAGTTGATCAACGCGGATTTGGTTGGCCATGAAGTGATTCGTAAACCCGAACCTGCCTACTATGAAATTGTCAAAACTTTTGGTTCTCTCGTTGTAGCCAAGAGTGGAGAAATTGATCGTGCTCGTCTGGGAAGTCTGGTGTTTTCCAACCGCGAAAAACTCTCTTTACTTAACGCCATTGTCCATCCACGGATTCTTGAGCGTTCTGAGCACTACATCCAAAAATTTAAGGAAAATGAGCCAGAAGCCATTGTGATCGTTGAGGCTGCCTTGATCTATGAGGTGAAGGGTGAGGGTCGCTTCCAAAAAATTGTGGCGGCTTGGTGTCGACCTGGGCAACAGATCCAACGACTGAGAAAGAACACTGGCCTTTCTGTTGAAGAAGCCCAACTGCGCATTTCAAGCCAAATGACGTCCGATGAAAAGAAAGAGCGTGCGGACTATGTAATTGATTGCTCTAGAACTCTCGAGGTAACTTCCCAACAGGTTGAACAAGTTTACCAGCAGCTTTACCGTTTAACAAAGGCACGTGACTCTGACTGAAAACCCTATTACTTTTTGTCCCACCAGGAATCACCCTCTTTACGGATTCGATCCATAGCTTGTTGCATCTCATTGAGCTTTCTTTTCATTTCTGCTTCGTTGGCTTTTGCGGCAACGTATATGGGCGGAGTTAGTAAAACAACGATGCGAGAAAAAGGATAGGGAACTTGGAATTGATCCCAGCTCTTCCGAAAAGTGTAGTATTTTTCTGGCGAGATGTGAAAGCCGATAATTGGTTGGCCCGTCTTTTTTGCCAGCAGAATTGGTCCAGGCTTAGCCACGAAGCGTGGGCCTCGAGGCCCGTCTATGGTTACCACAACGTCGCTGTTCAAACGCAGTCGCCTGATTAGTTCCACCATAACCTTAACAGCTCCCCGTGAAGTGGAGCCTCTTGCGGCCTCGTTTCCGTGTAAGCGAATGATCCTCGTGGTATATTCACCATCGAAGTTTTGGCTGGTCATAACAACTAATCCTCTCTTCCGCCAAAACCAGACAGCTGGGAAAATACAACGGTGCCAAAAAGCGAAGATAATCCTCTCGCCTCGCTTACGGACTCCTTTCCAGTGCTCCCACCCAACAACTTGCCAGCGGAGAGACTTTCCAATCAAGGCAATTAACCCGTACCCCACCCAAGTGGCTAGAAAGATTACGAACCGCTGCCGGAGGCTAAATTTCCGCTGTGGGTTGGTTGAATCGGCAGGCTGAACTCCGGCGGATGGTTCTTGGCTCAAGGAAGCAACTTCTCTTACTGTAGGCATCAAGACTTTATAGCATAGGTTTCTCCGCTACTAAAAGTCCTGAGGTTTATTCTGCACTGGCATTGGAGTTTTGGAGTTTTTCTTCCGCTGTGTCCAGCCCAAGCTGAATTAGTTCCGAGGATACGGACGAGGGGTGTTTTCTACCCAATTCCTGACATCTTTTTCTATAGGGAGAATTTTCCGTTTAGGGGTGAGCAGTAAGTGGAGAAGGTAATTTTTGTGAGCTGATCAGAGCCCTTCGAACCGCGGCCCACCACCACTCTCAGGGCAAACCCAATCGATAATTTGATAAGGATCCATAATGTCACAAGTCTTGCAGTGTATGCAGTTTGAGGGATTGACCTTTAGTTGGCGCGACTCATCAGGTAATATTTCCATTTCATAGACTGAGGCAGGACAGAAGTATTGACAGGGGTTTCCGTACTCTCGTATGCAGCGCTCGTTACAGATATCATAGTCTGCAATACGTAGATGGGATGGCTGATCTTCTACGTGGGTTGTGCCAGAGTGGTAGACGTCATGTAGTTTATCAAAAGTCAATTTTCCATCAGCCTTAAGCTTTGGTTTGTTAGGGATAGCTTTAGAGAGTTTTTTTAACCGTAGGTGGCCAGGTGTGGACAGATAGCGCTTCCATAGTCCTCTCCCACCCGTCGCCGTTTGGAATGCTGCGTGAAGGATTCCTTGCCAGAGCCCTCCTTGAAATCCTTGATGGTAGTTTCTTACCTCCCACAACTCCTTGTGTATCCAGCTTGCCCGCCACTTTTTTTCAAATTCTGAAAGGCGTGTAAGAGAAAAGTCGTTTACCAATAAGGACTTGAAAATTGTCTCTGCAGCTAGCATCCCGGTCTTAATGGCTATGTGGATTCCTTTTAATCGTCGTGAATTTAGGAAGCCAGCTGCGTCTCCAATCGTTAAGACTCCTTCCAATGCGGTTGGTAGTAGGGAGAAATAACCTCCTTCAGGGATGGCTTTTGCGCCGTAGCGGATCATCTGTCCCCCCTTAAGGAGCTTCTGTATAAAAGGATGAGTTTTGAATTGTTGTAGGGCTTCTTGTGGATCAAATCGAGGATCTTCGTAGTCTAGTCCAGCAACCAGTCCCAGCGACACCTCGTTGGCGGATAGCCCGTAAATAAATCCTCCACCAAACTGTTGGTTGGAGAGAGGCCAGCCTGTTGTGTGGACTACCTCTCCTACCTTCAGGCGGCCCGGAGGTATTTCCCAAAGCTCTTTGACTCCTATGGCGTAGGTCTGGGGATTTTTTCCTGTCTCGAGGTCAAATTGATTGGTCAGTTGTTTTGTTAGCGACCCCCTTACTCCTTCAGCCAGCACGACGACCTTCGCGCGTAGGTTGTAGCCAGGCTGAAAGTTGCTTTTGGGATTTCCATTGCGGTCAATTCCTTTGTCGTCGGTGCGTACACCAACTACCCGTCCATCTTCAACTAGCAACTCAGTAGCAGAGAAGCCTGCAAACAGATTAATGCCGGCCTGTTCGGCCTTAAGGCCTAGCCATTTTACCAAGCGATTTAAAGAAGTTACATAGTTGCCACGATTTCGGAGGAAGGGCGGAATAATTGGAAATTGAAAGGTTCGATTTGATGTGAAGTACCGCAGTGAATCCTTGGTTACGGGTGTGAGGGGAGCGCCGGCCTTGAGGAAATTAGGGATAAGTTCGGCGAGCGAACATGGATCAATAACAGCGCCAGAGAGAGAATGACCGCCAATCTCAGCTGCTTTTTCGAGCACATAGATATTTTCTGGGTTGATGGAGATGGTTGTTTCTGTCTTTCTAGAGTTCATGTAAAGTTGTGCAAGCCGAAGGGCACAGGCAAGACCTGCCGGTCCGGCCCCAACGATTATCACGTCAGCTTCTATGGTTTCCCGGGGAGAGGTCATGGTGTTTGGATTCATCAAGAGAATTGCAGGTGGTTGCTATCCGTACGGCTATTAATCGAGTGCCTTCAGTTTTTCGATTTCTTTAATTAAAAGAGGGATCACCTCAAATAGATCTCCAATGATGCCATAGGTAGCAATCTCAAAAATAGGTGCTTCAGTATCCTTGTTGACGGCGATAATCGTTTGCGAGCCCTTCATCCCTACCTGGTGTTGGATTGCACCTGAGATTCCGAGTGCCAAATAGAGTTTTGGAGCAATTGTCTGTCCTGAACTGCCTACCTGCCGGTCCATCGGGAGCCAGCCGTTATCACACACCGGTCGCGAGGCGGCAATCTCTGCTCCTAAAACTTCTGCTAGTTTTCCAACAACATCAAGTCCCTCAGGTCCCTTTATTCCGCGACCTACGCCCACAATTATACTAGCCTGAGTCAGGTCTACGGATTGTTTAGCCTCTCGGAAGGCTTCCTCAGGTTGAGTGCGAATCTGATCCGGGGGAATATCAATTGAAAAGGTGCGCACTGGCGCGCATTTTAATTGATGTCTAATTGAATCTCTACGGAAAATACCTGCCTGAAAGCTTAAAAGATGTGGCCCGGGCCCTGTTAATTCAACTTCACAGATAAACTTTCCCTGAAAGGTTTGATGTAGGAGCGTGATCTGTTGGTCTTTAACCTTGAAGCCGACGCAGTCACTCGCGAGACCGCTCCCAAGTGAAGTGGCTAGCTTAGGTGCAAAGTCCCGCACCTGATAGGTGTGGTTAAAGACCACCCATGCGGGTTTAAGGGATTGGATAATTTCATTGAGAGCTAAGGTATAACCATCCGGGGTGTAGGAGAGGAGTGATTTTCCTTCAGCAACGCACACTTGGTCGAGCTTGGCAGAGGCCAGCTCTTGTCCAGCGACGGAAGCAGAATTTCCCAGGATTGCGCAGGAAACTTTACAGCCCAACTTGGCAGCCAACTCTTGTCCCGCAGCCAGCGCTTCCCAAGAAGCTTGGTTGAGCTTACCGTTATTTTGGTCTACAAATACTAAGACTCCATCTTTCATTAGATTTATTCCTCTTGCTTGCAGTACGAGATCAGGACAGCCAAAGAGCATCTCGATATCCGGCGGCGCTTATAGAATTCTTACCTCGTTTCTCAGCTTGCTTGCCAGTTGAGAAGCTATTTGTTGGGGATTACCCTGTAGAAATTCCGTAGTCGATTTCCGCTCCTGCAAGTAGAGACGGACAATTTTCTGCTTGGGAACTAAATCCTTGGCGACAAGTCCTAAGTCTTCTGCCGTAACTCTGCTGATGGGTTTTGATTTAGCCTGCATGATTCCGCGCAAGCTTGCGTAGCGGGGCTTATTGATGCCGGACTGAATTGTCAGTAGAGCGGGCAGAGACATTGAAACCCACTGAAACCAACCTGCCTCGAGTTCTCTCTTGACTCGCAAATTTTTTCCGTCAATTTGAATCTCTATCACAATCGTGGCATGTGGGTAACCAAGTTGTTCTGCGAGGATAACTCCAGTTTGGGCATAGCCAAGGTCGTCTGACTGGAGTCCGGTCAGAATAAGGTCAGGCCTTTCGGGCTCCAGGGTCCTTGAAAGAATGGTCGCAGTACTGCTGGCATCCAGATGAGTAAATTGCGCATCGTCAAAGTGTACTGCCCGATCAGCGCCTTTGGCGAGGGCCTCCTTGATAGCTTGTTGGACGCGCTCGGGCCCGAGGGAGCAAACTATCACTTCACCCCCATGTTCCTCTTTAAGTCGCAGGGCTTCTTCGAGGGCATACGTATCGGGTTCGTTTATATGAAAGCTGACATCTTTTTCCTTAATCCAGCTTTTTGGTTCATTTAGCCGCAACAAGGTGTCGCGGGTGGGTACTTGCTTAAGTGCAACAGCAATTTTCACCCTTACCCTCCGCCCCGTAGAGGGCTCTCCTGCTGGAATAAAAAATCCTGAGAGGCGCCAAGCCTCACGGAGTTATTTCGAGCCAGGCACGGCGACATCTTCAATTGAGGGTTGTAATTCAGGTCCCCATACCGTGGTAGAAATTCCTACCTTAAGTGAATTCCACTTAGCTACCCTTTTTGAGCAACCGAGTAGCCTAGATTTTGGTAGTACAGAGCGGGTATCTTTTCTTAAATTGAACGTGGAATCTGACTAATTATATTCGCAGCCTGGCATTGGAAAGGGAGAAGGATGCCCAATTTCCAACAAAAACTGCCGTGGAACAAGAGAACTCAACCACCTGGATGGTACAGCCTGGACCTTTGACTGTCAACGAAGCGGAAATTCCACGAGTTAAGAAGTTACCTCTAATTGGTCTATGGTATTTGACAAGGGTTTCCGTAAGAGAAAGAGCATGCTAAACTGCTGCGTCTTTTTGAATACCATGGAGCGACTAAGAAATATCGTCCCCAGAATTCTGGGTCCCCAGTTGAAAGGGTTTGACCATGCCGTGGTTGAAATCCTCAAGCCGCTGTGGCCGATTGTCGTCGGGCGCGCTATGGCGGAGCATAGCCGACCCATAATGTTTCTGGAAGATACTCTAAAAATTGAAACTCATTCTTCCTCCTGGAATTTGGAACTTCACAAAATGGTTGATGAAATCCAAAGAGCAATTAATCGATTTCTTGGTTCTCGTGTGGTTAACCGGATCATCTTTGAGTACCAACCTAATACTGATGATAACAAAAAAGAATCAGTGACTGTTGCAAAGCAGAGTAAGAAAATCCGAAACTTAGTTTCAGTGCCAAGCCAAGTTGGGGCAGATCTAAGTCCAGGGTTAAAGGAAACTTTCCGGTCTTCAATGTCGAAGTATTTTTCTCGTTTTGAGAGAAAGGATGATAAATGGCACTAAGTGAAAAGGACGCTCGGTATGTTGCGGAATTGGCTCACTTGGAGTTAACCGACGAGGAGCTGAAAATATTCATTCCTCAGCTTGATTCTGTCCTTGCGTATATGGAAAAGTTGAAACAATTGGATACGAATGGAGTGAATCCAATGGCTCAGGTTACCTATCCTACTGACGAAAATTCGTCCATGCGTGGTGACCAATCACACAAAACCTTTGATTCCAAGGAGGCGTTGCAAAACGCTCCTGAGCAAGGCCCTGGCTATTTTAAGGTTCCCCAGGTAATCGAGAAAGAATAACTTGGGGGTTGAGCAGTGCACAGGTAGAGTTTCAGTTTGTGACGCCAGCTTCCACCACACCTTTGCTAGAAAGAGTTATTTTCCTGCTGTGGATTTAACCAATCTTACTATCGATGAGATCTCCAACCTGCTCAGTAAGCGCAAGGCGTCTGCTGTTGAGATTGCCCAGGAGCATCTGGAACAGATCAAGGAGAAGGATGTAAAAATTTGTTCCTATCTTACCGTGGCCCCTGAGAAGGCCTTAGCTCAGGCGCAGGCTGTGGATGAAAGGATTGCCACAGAAGGAAAACTTCCCCCCTTGGCAGGAGTACCCATGGCCATTAAGGATGTGATCCTGACAAAGGGAGTTAAGACTACTTGTGCTGCCAAAATGTTGGCAGAGTTTATCGCACCCTATGATGCCACTTCTGTCCAGAGACTGGACTCGGCTGGGGCGGTATTTCTTGGCAAGGCCAATTGCGATGAATTTGCAATGGGGTCCTCAACTGAAAATTCTGGTTTTTCCCCTACTTGTAATCCGAGAGATCTAGAGCGAGTGCCTGGAGGTTCAAGTGGAGGCTCGGCCGCTGCCGTGGCTGCCAATCTGGCCGTGGCTGCACTTGGATCTGACACGGGCGGCTCTATTCGCCAGCCAGCTTCATTTTGTGGTGTAGCTGGAATGATGGGGACCTACGGAAGGGTTTCCCGCTACGGTCTTGTGGCATTTGCTTCATCATTAGACCACATTGGCCCTTTCGGACGTTCAGTCCGCGACTTAGCCCACGTTCTGCATGTAATTTCCGGCCCAGATCCACTGGATTCGACCGCGGCCAAGTTGCCTGTACCTGATTACCTTGCCACAATCGAGAATGGTGCACGCTCTTTTAAAGTAGGAATTCCGGAGGAATGCTTCAATGGGCTAAGCTCATGTGTTGGCGATAACATCCAAAAGAGCATGAAGGTGCTTGAGAAGCTCGGCTGCAAGATGGTTTCTATTCGCATGCCTCATACCGAATATGCAGTGGCATGCTACTACATCATCTGCACCGCAGAGGCTAGCTCTAACCTGGCTCGCTATGACGGCGTACGGTACGGTTTTCGTTCGGGAGGGTACGGTGGCTTGAGGGATATGTACAAAAAAACTCGTGATGGTGGCTTCGGTCCCGAAGTTAAACGCCGAATTATGCTTGGGACCTATGTGCTCAGTTCTGGCTACTATGATGCTTACTACCGGAAGGCACAAAAAGTGCGAACGCTGATTACCCGGGACTACTTGGATGCTTTTGAGAAAGTGGACGTTGTTCTTACCCCCACCTCACCGTTTCCCGCTTTTAAAATTGGAGAGATAATTAATGATCCTTTGGCAATGTATTTGGCAGATATCTACACTGTGACAGCTAGTCTGGCCGGATTGCCAGGAATATCAGTGCCCTGTGGCAAGACGGCGTCGAAGCATGGTTTTCCTCAGCTGCCGGTTGGTATGCAGTTGATTGGCAGGCACTTTGAAGAGGCTTCACTGTTGCAGCTGGCCCGAGCTTTTGAAAAGGATGGCGGCTTTGAGCTCTCCTAGCAACCAACCGACCTTAGGGTAGTTCGGCAGGCTATTATTCACACATTGAATAAGTCATTAAACCGCTTCTTAATCCCAGAAGAAGAATCCAAGTTCCTGCGTGGAGAGCTGGCCGAATTCGCGGGCTCAAAATAGTCGCAGTAGTTCGCTTTGTCCCTTTCTTTTATCCATTCGGCCTGTGTCTCGCGACATTGATTATGAACGGAAGGATCAAAGAAGCGGCAATTGCGGCAACAGTGAAGATCTGCATCACACTTAGAGCAGGATTCCCGTTTACTCACTCGGTCCACGCCTACCCGCTCTATCGTTTCACCACATTTCCAGCAACTGATCCGCACGGTCTACTCCGGGGACTCAATCTTCAGGTCTCGGGAAATTGAGGGCTGAAGGGTGGGTTAAAGCATTAAGTTTGAGCTCTGGCCTCTTCCTCTTCGCTAGATTCTGAGGTTGTTACGCCTGGTACAGCCTCTGCATTTTCGGGGAGAAGTTCTGGAATTTCCGAGTCAGTCATTAGCTTAAAGTTGCGATAGTAGTCTAAACCAGTACCGGCGGGGATCAGGCGGCCCATAATGACATTTTCTTTGAGGCCTCTGAGTTGGTCCACTGAACCACGAATTGAAGCTTCAGTGAGTACGCGTGTGGTCTCCTGAAACGAGGCAGCAGAGATGAAGGAATCAGTTGAGAGAGATGCTTTCGTGATTCCAAGTAGGAGAGGGCGCCCCGTAGCGGGCTTCCCTTTCTCATTGATTACCCTTTCATTTTCCGTACGGAAGGTGAACTTATCAACCTGCTCATCGAGCAAGAATTCAGTGTCTCCAACCTCTTCCACCTTTACCCATCTCATCATCTGTCGGACGATAACCTCGATGTGCTTGTCATTGATGTTGACACCCTGCAGGCGATATACTTCCTGAATTTCGTCGACGAGATAGGCTTCTAGCTCCTTTTCGCCTAGCACTGCGAGAATGTCGTGGGGGTTACGCGGACCGTCCATAAGAGGTTCACCTGCTTTTATTTGCTCTCCCTCTTGAACCGAGATGTGAACGCCGCGAGGCAGCAAATATTCTTTTGGCTCTCCGCCATCTGGAGTCACCAGAATTTTTCGCTGGCCTTTGGCAACATCCCCATAATGAACTACACCATCGATTTCAGTAATGACTGCCGTTTCATGTGGGCGGCGCGCCTCGAAGAGTTCGACGACTCGGGGCAGTCCACCCGTGATGTCTTTTGTTTTAGTGGTTTCCCGTGGGATCTTTGCGAGTATGTCTCCAGGCCTGACCAGATCACCCTCTGCGACCATTAGGTGGGCTCGTGAGGGCATCAGGTAGGATTTAATTCCCTTAGTACCTTTTCCTTCTGGTTTGATTGAGATTTGCGGTTGGTGTTTTTCGTCAGCCGATTCACCAACTACCCACCGGGAAAGGCCCGTAACTTCATCTACCTCTTCTTGCAACGCAGTCCCTTCATGTAGGTCTTTGAATTTTACGATCCCGCCAACCTCGGTCAAAATAGAGAAGGTAAAGGGATCCCATTCAGCCACAGTTTCTCCCTTTTGGACCGGGTCGCCATCCTTTATTTTAATCCTGGCCCCGTAAACCACCGCATAGCGCTCCCTTTCGCGTCCTCTATCGTCAACTACCGCAACTGAACCATTCCTGTTCATCGCCACAAAGTGTCCTTCCTGATTGCGTACAGTAACGAGGGACTGGAATTTAAGAAATCCAGAGTTTTTCACTTCCAAGGTAGACTGCTCAGCAACTCGGCTTGCCGTTCCGCCAATATGGAATGTCCTCATGGTGAGCTGGGTTCCAGGTTCACCTATAGATTGAGCCGCGATGACGCCGACTGCCTCGCCTCGTTCCACCTTGTGGCCAGTAGCAAGATTTCGTCCGTAGCAACGGACGCAAACCCCGCGGCGTGACTCACAGGTTAACACGGAGCGAATTTTCACTTTTTCGATGCCAGCAGATTGAACCGTGTTGGCAAGATTCTCATCAATTTCCTGGTTGACGTCCACGATGAGCTTATTTTCATAATCTTTGATCTGTTCAAGTGATACACGTCCTACGATACGATCGCGCAGAGGCTCAATTACCTCGCCACTTTCAACAATGGGTCCAACATAGATACCATCTATAGTTCCGCAATCAACATCTGCGATGATGACATCTTGGGCAACATCTACCAGTCGTCGGGTAAGATAACCGGAGTCGGCGGTCTTGAGTGCCGTATCAGCTAAACCCTTCCGGGCACCATGAGTGGAGATGAAATATTGCAGCACGTTCAGGCCTTCCCGGAAGTTGGCTGTGATTGGAGTTTCGATGATTTCACCCGATGGCTTTGCCATCAGTCCTCGCATGCCAGAAAGCTGTCGTATCTGTTGCTTGGAGCCGCGGGCACCGGAGTCGGCCATCATATATATTGGGTTGAAGTGCTTGCCTTCGGTATCTTCTTCCTGCATGGCGCGGAACATCTCATCTGAGACTTGATCAGTAACGTTGGACCATATGGAGATCACCTTGTTGTAGCGCTCGCCATGTGTAATAGCCCCCTCCTGGTACTGCCTGTCAACCTCAACCACGTCTTTTTCGGCCTTGCGAACCAGCACTTTCTTATCGAGGGGGACAATTAAGTCGTCAATACCGATCGAAATCCCTGCCTTAGTGGCGTAAAGGAATCCGAGCTCCTTAAGCGAATCAAGCATCTTGACTGTGATTTCCGTCCCAAATCGCAGATAGCAGTAGTTAACCATCTGATTTTGCCCCTTCTTTCGAAGGAGGCCATTAGTAAAAGGCATGCCATCGGGAAGTCGCGAGTTGAAGATTACCCGGCCGACCGTGGTGTCGACGAAGTGATTCTTTACAGTAATAGGTTCGGTATGGAGCACATCTTGGTCGTCGTACGAGGTTGTAAGGTTGATCACTCGGCCGGTATAGCGTAGCTTGATCGGCGTCTGTGTTTCCACCTTGCCAACTTCAAGCGCAAGGAAGACTTCCTCGGAAGAAGCGAATAGGCTACCCTCGCCAAGGGCTCCATGTTTTTCCTTGGTTAAATAGTAGCAGCCCATCACAATGTCTTGACTGGGGACCGTCAGGGGCTGACCACTTGCAGGTGACAGTATATTGCGCGAGGCGAGCATCAACACTGAAGCTTCGGTTTGAGCCTCTGGCGAAAGAGGAATGTGGACGGCCATTTGGTCACCGTCAAAGTCTGCATTGAAAGCCGTGCAAACTAAGGGGTGAATTTTAATTGCCTTGCCCTCAACCAAAACGGGTTCAAAGGCTTGGATGCCTAGCCGATGGAGTGTTGGCGCACGGTTCAGCATGACAGGATGGTCCTTGATGACTTCTTCCAGAATGTCCCAGACGATGGGTTCCTGTCGTTCCACGATCTCTTTAGCTGCCTTAATTGTGCTACATTGGCCGCTCAGTTCCAGCTGATGGTAGATGAATGGCTTAAACAGTTCCAGGGCCATCTTTTTGGGTAATCCACATTGGTGTAGCTTCAGTTCCGGACCAACGACAATTACAGAGCGACCTGAGTAGTCGACGCGCTTTCCTAGCAGATTTTGCCGAAAACGACCCTGTTTACCTTTTAGCGTGTCAGAGAGGGACTTAAGGGGCCGGTTGTTTGCCCCACGCAGGATGCGCCCGCGACGCCCGTTATCGAATAGAGCATCAACAGCTTCCTGTAGCATCCGTTTTTCGTTACGGATAATCACTTCCGGCGCGTGGAGCTCCATAAGTTTCTTTAGCCGGTTATTACGGTTAATAACACGCCGGTAGAGGTCATTGAGGTCGGAAGTGGCAAATCGTCCGCCGTCGAGCGGGACTAGCGGGCGCAGCTCTGGCGGTATGACGGGGACCACGTCGAGGATCATCCACTCTGGCTGGTTAGAGGATTTCCGGAAAGCCTCCAGTACTTTCAGGCGCTTGGCAAACTTGATGCGTTTTTGCTGGGAGGCATCTGTCCGCATCTTCTCCCGCATTTCCTTCCTAAGTTCCTCCACATCCACAAGCTTTAGAAGTTCCTTGATTGCTTCTGCGCCCATCGCGGCACGGAACTTACTGGAGTATTCCTGAGAAAATTCGCGGTATTGTTCGTCATTCAGAAGTTCCTTTTGCTTTACCGGGGCATCACCGGGGTGGATGACGACGAAGCTTTCGAAGTAAAGGATACGCTCCAGGTCGCGCAAGGAAATATCTAGTAAATGTCCGATGCGGCTTGGGAGCCCCTTAAAGAACCAAACGTGAGAACAGGGAGCAGCTAACTCAATGTGACCCATGCGCTCGCGACGCACCTTAGAGAGTGTGACTTCGACGCCACACTTGTCACAGATCACACCCCGATGCTTCATTCGCTTGTATTTGCCACACAAGCATTCCCAGTCGGTCACCGGCCCAAAGATCCGGGCACAGAACAAGCCTTCGCGTTCCGGTTTGAAGGTGCGGTAGTTAATGGTCTCAGGCTTAGTTACCTGGCCGTGCGACCACGACCGAATCTTTTCCGGTGAGGCTAGGCTAATACGAATGCTGTCGAAATCGACTACTGGACTAACACGATCATAAGGGCTGCTGCGATACAATAGGTCCTCCTTCAGGGTAATGCGAGAAGAGAGTTGGTAAGCTTTTCCCGTTCTTGATGAAAATTCTTTATTCCGGGATTGTGTCCTCCGGAGCATTTGGTAGTTTCTTGATTAACTCTACGTTTAGACAGAGACTCTGGAGTTCACGGACTAAAACGTTGAAGGATTCCGGTACGCCTGGTTCGTGAGCTGATTCTCCCTTAACGATAGCTTCATAAATCTTGGCCCGGCCGTATACGTCATCCGATTTTGCCGTGAGCAATTCCTGTAGGATATGGGCGGCGCCGTAAGCTTCCAATGCCCAAACCTCCATTTCCCCAAATCGTTGCCCTCCGAACTGAGCTTTGCCACCTAGCGGCTGTTGTGTGATTAAGGAGTAGGGTCCAATGGAACGTGCGTGTATTTTGTCGTCGACCAGGTGCGATAACTTTAGCATGTAGATGTAGCCTACGGTTACGGGCTGCTCAAAGCGCTCTCCGGTCATTCCATCAAAAAGAACGGTTTTTCCAGAGGTTGGGAGGCCTGAACTTTCAAGGTAGCCTTTGATTTCATTCTCGGTAGCCCCGTCAAAAACCGGAGTGGCAAAGAAAACTCCGTCGCCGAGCTCACGACTCATCCGAACTGCATCTTCATCGCTCATTTTCTGGATTGTTTTTCCATCACCATTATTTTGGTAGAGCTCTGACAATTTCTTGCGGAGATGATTTGGGGGAGCGGCTTTTTCGATGAGCTCACGGAAATTTTCCCTTAGTGCGTGCGATGCCCAACCAAGATGGGTTTCGAGTATTTGCCCGACGTTCATTCGGGAGGGAACACCAAGCGGGTTCAGTACGATTTCTACCGGTGTGCCATCAGGGAGATAGGGCATATCCTCTTCAGGTACAATACGTGCGATTACGCCCTTGTTTCCGTGGCGCCCGGCCATCTTATCGCCTACCGAAAGTTTTCGCTTCATGGCGATATAGATTTTGACTAGCTTAATAACCCCGGGCGGCAACTCATCTCCCTTTTTTAATTTCTGAATCTTTTCGTCAGTAATCTTTCGTAGGATGTCAATCTGCCTGGAGGTCATTTCTTCGATATCATCAATCTTTTCAAATAGGGCTGGATCTTTCCGACCTAGTTTGGCGCGTTTTAGATTACGAGCGGAAATCCCACTTAAGGCATCCCGGTCGAGGTTGGTATCTTTAGTTAGTAGGCGCTTATTGGTTTTTTCATCGTGTAGGTCAGCGGTGAGAACTTCGTTCTCGAGTAGCGCTGAAAGACGCTTGAGCCGTTCGTCGTTCAGGATTCGGACTTCATCGAAAAGGTTTTTTTCGAGTCGCGCAACCTGAGAAGATTCTATAATGCGAGCGCGGTCGTCCTTCTCTGCTCCTTTGCGGGAAAAGACCATAGCATCAACCACAATTCCCTCTACTCCAGGAGGACACGTAAGCGAGGCATCTCTCACGTCCCCGGCCTTTTCACCGAAAATAGCCCGGAGGAGTTTTTCCTCAGGGGTAAGCTGCGTTTCTCCCTTGGGTGTAACCTTGCCCACCAGGATATCACCGGGTTTAACGTAAGCACCGACGCGGATAATCCCGCTTTCATCGAGCTCTTTAAGCATAGACTCGGATACATTTGGTATATCGCGAGTGATCTCTTCTGGACCAAGCTTGGTATCACGGGCTTCGATATCAAATTCCTCAATGTGAATAGAGGTGCAAGAATCCTCCCGGACGAGCTTCTCGCTTACAAGAATTGCGTCCTCAAAGTTGTAGCCGCGCCAGGGCATGAAAGCGACCAGAATGTTTCTTCCTAGAGCCAGTTCACCCCGTGATGTGCAGCAGCCATCAGCCAAGACCTGGCCTGCTGCAACTTTTTGGCCCTTTCTGACGACTGGCTTTTGATTGATGCAGGTGTTCTGATTAGAGCGGCGAAACTTTGTTAACTGATAGATGTCCGATCCAACTTCGCGGGCGAGCTGTCCGGAGTGGCCGTTACCTTCCACACGCACGATGATTCGCTCGCCATCTACGCTGTCTATAATTCCGTTGCGGCGGCAGGTCACAACTGCCCCCGAATCCCGTGCCGTGACTTCTTCCATACCCGTGCCCACCCAAGGAGCTTCAGCGCGCAATAGGGGCACTGACTGACGCTGCATATTGGATCCCATTAAGGCACGGTTGGCATCGTCATTTTCAAGAAAGGGAATCAAGGAAGCTGCAACACTAACCAATTGCTTGGGGTTTACGTCAATATAGTCAATATCTTCACGGTTTTTTAGAACGAAATTTCCAGCCTGACGGGCATTTACCAGTTCAGATATGATGTGCCCTTTTTCATCCAGATCAACGTTTGCTTGTGCAATGACATGCTCATCTTCTTCCCATGCAGAACGGTAGAAGGAGTAAGGAGCGGTTTTTATCGGTTTTCTTTTCTGCTCGCGAAGATCGGCATTGACTTTCTGTACTGCCTCTTCCTCAACTTGATCGCCAACTCCCAACGAGCTGCCACCTTGATGGGTGACGGTGACGTATTCAACGACACGTCCGTTTCTAACCTTCCGGTAGGGGCTTTCGATAAATCCGTACTCGTTAATCCGGCCATAGCAAGAAAGGGAGCTGATGAGGCCAATATTTGGGCCCTCAGGAGTTTCAATGGGGCAGATTCGGCCGTAATGAGTTGGATGCACGTCGCGAACTTCAAATCCTGCCCGCTCTCGGGATAAGCCGCCTGGTCCCAGGGCTGACAAGCGTCGCTTGTGAGTAATTTCAGAAAGGGGATTGGTCTGATCTAAGAACTGAGAGAGCTGAGACGAACCGAAGAACTCACGAATGGAAGCCATGACCGGTTTCGCATTTATTAAATCGTGCGGCATAGCCGTAGGCATCTCCTGGTAGACTGACATGCGTTCCTTGATGGCCCGTTCCATTCGAACCAACCCGATGCGAAACTGGTTTTCCAGTAATTCACCCACTGCGCGAACACGACGATTGCCTAAGTGGTCGATATCATCGGTGGAAAAGTTTCCTCCTGAATTCTTTCTCAGGTTTAACAGGTAGGCTATGGATAGGTAAAAATCTTCCGGTTCCAGAGTACGCTGATTCAGGGGAACCTGCACAATAGTTCCTTCGGCGTGCTTGGCAGCGCGAGTCCCCTCATAGCCCCTGGTCAATGCAGTGAATTGGTTACCATTACGCTTACCGACAAGCATCCGCTCCTGGCCGACGATGATTTCAAAGTTTTCTGCTGGAAAGCGACCGCCTTTTTCAATTTCCATTGAGGAAGAGTTGGAATCAAGCTCGTTTCTCAGCTTCGAGTAGCTGCCCATTTTAATGTTGAATTTCAGGCGACCGACCCGAGAGAAGTCATATTTGCGGGGGTCGAAGAACATGCTGTGAAAAAGGTTGGTGGCGGCGTCGACAGTGGGCGGGTCGCCAGGGCGCATTTTGCGATAGATTTCAATTAGCGCTTCTTGCGTAGATTTCACTGTGTCTTTAGCAAGTGTTTGACTTAACACCGGGCCTATGGCGTCCCGTTCCGGGAAAAAGACTAGGATTTCCTTAATGGAGGACTCCTGGATGGTATCTAGCTTTTCAGCTGTGATCTCCTTGTTTGCCTCCAGTAGAATCTCGCCCGTTGAGGTATCCACGATGTCGGTGCCCGAGAAAGCACCTGCAAGATCCTGCGAAGAAACTCCTATGTCTTTGATGCGTGATTTTTTGAGCTCCTGATAAGCTAGAGAAGTAACCTTTTTCCCTCCATGGATGAGCACCTGACCGCTCCGCGGGTGTTTAACATCTTGAGCGACTTTCAGTCCGATTAACCCTTGGGAGACTTCCCAGAACAATGCCTTGTTCCGGAGGCGGACTTTTTCGGTGCGATAGAAATGGCGGATTATATCTGCGTCATCTTTTAGCCCCAAAGCGCGCAGGAAAATGCTTCCCAGAAATTTTCGTTTCCGGTCAATGCGGACATAAAGTAAATTCTTCGCGTCGTACTCAAATTCGACCCAGGATCCACGGTAGGGGATGATCTTGCCAAGGAAGTAAGTTTTTTGGGCGTCGGATTCAAAGAACACACCTGGGGATCGGTGTAATTGGCTTACGATGACGCGTTCGGTACCGTTAATGACAAAAGTTCCATTTTCTGTCATCAGTGGTATTTCACCGAAGTATACTTCCTGCTCCTTAATATCACGGATGCTTCTTGTTCCCGCATCCTCATCCTTGTCGTAAATGGTTAATCGGACCGTTACCTTAAGCGGAGCGGCATAAGTCATTCCTCGCTCCTGGCATTCCTGGACGTCATATTTTAACTGGAGCCCGACTGGTCCACCGCACTTATTGCAGAAGGTCACCGCATTCTTGTTGTAGGTTCCGCATTTCACGCAAAGAACCTCTCCAGCCTTGAAGGGGTTTGTGATGACTGCATTTCCACATTTTTTGCAGGTGCATCGAAGGTGGTAGAGACCCCGGAGATTCCCACACTTACACTCCCAATTGCCAATAGAATAGTCGACAAAATCCAGCTGTGAAGTATTCCGGAAATCATTGATCGGAAACACAGAACCCAAAACCGATTGCAGTCCTATGTCCTCGCGCTCCGAGGGAAGCAGATCCATCTGTAGAAATCGCTCATAGGATTTCTTTTGGACCCCAATTAGATTGGGTATCGGGATGGCCGTCTGGATTTTACCGAAGTCAATACGTACAGGGGATACGCCATTGTGCCCATTTATCATTCTCAAGACTCCTTACATTCTTTCGTGGCACACGCCGGCAATCAGGCCGGGCGTGGTATAGGATGCTGCCAGGCAGCCCAGTGCTGTTTCCCTTGGAAACGGGAGCTCTCTAGTAAATCGAGAGAATTTTTCGCTAAGTGGAGGTGAGATTTTCTTTAATCCCAGCCCTTTTCGGATTCGGGCAGCTGGCCCTGAATTTTAAGAGACTACTATCCAATAGCTACTTAATTTCTACTGTAGCACCAACATCTGTAAACTTCTTTTGCATAGCATCTGCATCATCCTTGCTGATGCCTTCTTTTATCGGTTTGGGAGCAGTGTCAACTAGGTCTTTGGCTTCCTTCAGGCCTAGACTCGTAACCTCGCGCACGGCTTTGATGACATTGATCTTTTTGTCGCCCACGGCGGTTAACACAACCGTGAACTCAGTCTTTTCTTCACTGCCACCACCTGTTTCGACGCCAGGAGCTGCTCCCGCGGGCGCGACTCCCGCAACAGCAGCAGCAGAAACCCCGAAAGCTTCCTCAAATTTCTTCACGAAGTCAGCTGCTTCCAGTAGCGTCCAGCTTTTCATCTCTTCCAGAGTTTTATCAACTCGTTCTGACATTTTTTAGATCCCTCCTCAACAGATTACCAATTACTAGATGATTTCTGAGCTTGTCTTTAACCTAGATAAATTCTTGTTTCAGGGCTGAAATTTCTGTTTTTTCTCTGCCTCTTGAATCAGGAAAGCAATCCGTTGAGGCAGGATGTTAACTGCTGACAGGGCTCGTTGCAATGTAGCTTGTACCACCCCTGCAATCTGAGCATAGAGCCCTTCTTTGGAAGGAAGGCTCGCAATTTGGTTCAGGGCATCAAGCGAAACGCCACGGCCTTCGACCATACCTGCTTTGAAGGTAAAGGCAGGATTCTCCTTCGCGTAGCTGACGATTAGCTTCGCTAGTATTACTGGGTCTCCTTCGGTTTGAGCCAAAGATGTAGTCCCACGTAAATCTTGGGTTACGGGTTCGGCCGGTGTTCCTTTGGCTGCCCGCTCAAGCAAGCTATTCTTGACGACCTTGTAGGATGCACCTGCAGATCTCATCTTGTTGCGGAGTTCGACGTCTTGACCAACCTTCAGGCCTTTAAAGGCATTCAAGATTAAAGTTCTTGAATCCTTTAGCTGTTCCCGCAGGGCTTCAACCTGTTTTTCTTTTTCCTCGTGTTTCATCGATGCTAGTTTTGCCTCTCAGTTTTTTGTTTCGAAGCCTATGCACTCACCTCCACAGAGATGCCTGGCCCCATGGTAGAGGAAACTGTCACACTTTTGACATAGTGACCTTTTGAGGCCGCTGGTTTGGCTTGTATGACGCTGGCAATTAAAGCAGAGGCATTCTCGGTTAAGCGCTTGGCCTCAAAGGATACCTTTCCTACTGGGGCATGGATGTTTCCACCCTTATCCACACGAAACTCAACTTTTCCAGCCTTAACGTCTTTTACTGCCTTGGCAACCTCGAAGGTGACCGTCCCGACTTTCGGATTGGGCATGAGTCCACGCGGGCCAAGAACTCTTCCGAGCTTTGCGACTGATCGCATCATGTCTGGTGTGGCGACGACAGCGTCAAAATCCATCCATCCATCCTGAATTTTTTTGACAATGTCATCTCCCCCTGCTTCGTCGGCACCAGCTTCGCGGGCCTCACGGACTTTGTCCGTAGAGGCAATGACAGCCACTCGGACGGTTTTTCCCAGCCCGTGCGGAAGCTGAACTGTACCGCGTACCATCTGGTCAGCATGCTTTGGGTCAACCCCTAGAGACATGGCAACCTCAACTGTTTCATCAAACTTTGCAAATGAGACCTTTTTTAAGAGCTCTATTCCGGCAGATAGCTCGTAGCGTTTATCCTCTATTTGCCCAGCAGCCTTACGGAACCCTTTTCCATTTTTCATGGTAGTTTTCGTTATCCAGTTGTTATTTCGATGCCCATGCTTCGTGCTGTCCCTTCAACAGTGTGGATCGCGGACTTCGAATCTACACTATTGAGGTCAGGCATCTTAGTGCGTGCAATTTCTTCTACTTGTTGGGTGGTGACCTTTCCGACTTTGTTCTTGTTGGGTTCACCAGATCCCTTTGCTAGTCCGGCAGCTCGTTTTAAAAGAATTGGAGCTGGAGGTGTCTTGGTGATAAAGGTAAACGTGCGGTCATGGTAAACGGTGATGACGACCGGGATAATCAGTCCATCCTTATCCTTTGCTGCAGTTTTGGCATTGAAAGCTTTACAAAAGTCCATAATGTTCACACCATGCTGGCCTAAGGCCGGCCCAACTGGCGGAGCTGGCGTTGCTTTGCCAGCAGGTATCTGGAGCTTGATTAGTGCGTTGATTCTTTTTGCCATCAGTAACTATCCTGGTCCTAACTTAAAATGCAAACCGACTTACCTCAGTTATCTCTAATACTTTGAGTGTCTACGTAACCTTCTCGACCTGGTAGAAGTCTAGCTCCACGGGGGTTGCACGTCCAAAAATTGTTACCATTACGCGCAGCGTATTCCGATCAGGATTTACCTCATCTACCTCAGCTGAGAAGTCTTTGAATGGGCCATCGGTAACTTTGACGGTTTCATTTTTCTCAAAAATCATCCTTGGTTTTGGATTTTCAGCGGCATCCTCAACTCTGTGTATGATTCTATCGACCTCATCATCACTTAATGGGGTAGGGTTATTTCCAGAGCCTACGAAGCCGGTGACTCGAGGTGTGGACCTTACGAGGTGCCATGTTTGATCATCCATTTCCATTTCTACCAGAATATAGCCTGGGTAGAAGAGCTTAGAACTAACGGTCTTTTTCCCCCCGCGAATCTCAATGATATCCTCGGTTGGAATCATGATTTCGCCAAACCGTTTGTCTACCTTGGCAGCTTGCACGCGGCTCTTGAGCGTTTCTGCTACCTTCTTTTCAAAGCCCGAGTAGGCATGAATGATGTACCATTGTTTCAGCACTGATTTTGTAGCCATTTCCCCCCTAGAGCATCCATCCTGAATCAGCTAACTTCGCCCTAGTCTTTAAAACAGCCCCCTCAAACCATCGAGGACCCTGTTGACTCCAAGAGTAAATAGAGCATCCACCAAAAAGAAGAACAAGCCGAAAACAAACACAGTGATAATGACAACGACCGTAGTTCCGTAAACTTCCTGTCGTCCTGGCCAAGTTACCCGTTTCATCTCCCCACGAACTTCGCCGATGTACTCAGTAGCGCGATGAGGGAATTCCATCCATCTGTGCAACCAAACTGAACTCTTCTTGTCTGCTCGAATTCCTTCCGACATTCTAGCTCCGTACCCCTGATCTGGCAGGGGAGGAGGGATTCGAACCCCCACGTCCGGTTTTGGAGACCGGCAGTCTGCCGTTGAACTTACTCCCCTTGTGAAGCAAATGCTCTCCGTTTGCAGCCTTAGATCTCAAAACCAGCCCCTAGATTGCCTTTAAATCTACCGTTATTTCACTTCCGTGTGCGCTGTATGATGTCTGCAGTTAGGGCAAAATTTCTTGAGCTCCAACCTATCTTGTTGCTTCTTTTTATTTCTGGTAGTGGTGTAGTTGCGATGTTTGCAATCACCACATTGCAGAGTTATGATTTCACGCATAGCTCGTTATCCAGATCCTCATAGTACTCTCCCGCCTGATCTGCTACTCAACAACATCAGTAACGGTGCCGGCGCCGACG
>CAZSDV010000033.1:9932-24185 GCA_964605715.1 uncultured Acidobacteriota bacterium | reverse complement strand
AGCACGAACAGCTATACGCGCCATTTCCATGGCCTCAGGGATACTAGTAAGGTCCAAAGAAATTTGAACTTTGGGTTCCATCAAAGACGTCACCTTGCAAGACCAAGGATACTATTAAGATATAAAACAGGTACCGCTTGGAGTTTTATTTTTTGTAGATTCTGAAGGAACTTCCCTTGAGTAATCACAAGAACGTTTAAGCTAAGGAGGATCAGGAATCCATTGAGTTGCCCATTTTGAGCCTTTTTATCTCATCTCTTAACCGTTCGAGCTCCCCTAGCAATCTCCCTTGCCGCCTGAAAATTTGGACCAGAAACACACAAAGCGCTGCCCAAATTAGTAAGTAAGCTGCCACCAAATAGTTCATTCCCATTGAAATCCTCTACTTTAGACCTAAAATAACCAGCTGCCGGCGTATCGAAAAAATCTTACTTTCTACCCTCCGAAGTGTATATACCTGCCAGAGAAGATAAGAAAACAGAGCCAAAAAGGCTGCCATCGTTACCCAAAGGGTAGTATACATCTGCGGGTCCAGGCCCGACCCTTCACCACCCATAATTACCGGTGCCGGGTGATGGGTCCTCCACCAACGAATTGAGAAATATACTACTGGAACATCAATAAACCCAATAATACCCACGACTGCGGCCAATGTAGCAGATCGACCTGACTCCTCAAAAAAGTGCCGGACGACAACATAAGATGCGTAAAGCAACCAAAGTACGAAAGTGGAGGTGATCCGAGCATCCCAGGGCCACCAAATCCCCCAGACAGGCTTCGCCCAAAGGGGACCGGTAATCAATACTAAACTACAAAAAACAAATCCTACCTCGCCTGCTCCATGAGCTAGGCTATCCATCCTTGAGCTGCGCCTGATGAGATAACCCAAGCTTCCTATAAAAACCACAAAATAGCTGAAAAAGGCAATCCAGGCTGAAGAGACATGGAAATAGAAGATCCGCTGCACCGCCCCCATTGAAGCTTCCTCTGGTGCGTAGATAAAAACCATGTAGAGAGCCACAGGCATAAGACCTATCGCGAGAAGAAGAATCAACTTTGAAAAGATATTTTGAGATGCTTTTAGCATATCACTCCTCTACCACATATCTAAAAAGCAAGTATGATGCCGTCGTGAAGATAATGCTAAACGAAATAAGCAATCGAATCCAGCCCAAGTATTCGCTTACAGGTTGGCCCCGAAGGGCTCCTGACGTAGCTTCCATGGCAGCAATGAAAACTGGTACTGCGACTGGAAAGTGCAGAATAGGTAGCATCACCTCCCTCATCCTCGTGTTAACTGCAATAGCGGCAAACAAGGTTCCCACGGCCACGTAACCCAATGTTCCAAGAAAAACAACCAGTAATAACCACCCGTTAATCGATCTAAAGGGAAGGTTGTACCAGATAACGGAAAGAAATAGCACCACAATTTCTGCAGCCAGGATAAACAGAAGATTAGCCAAGACTTTTCCTAAATAAATTACCCCGGAGTCCATCGAAGCCAAAACTGTCGCCTCCAAGCAATTATTCTCTTTTTCCATGGCGAATGAACGGTTACAAACCCAAACTCCAGAAAAGGAGAATGCCACCCAGAGCAAACCTGGAAGCAAGCGAAGTGTCTCCTGCCGGGTGGGCTCGAAACCAAAATTAAAGATAAAGACAACAACGATACTAAAAAGGCACACCGTAACCAAGGTCTCACGGCTCCGCCATTCAAGCTTCAGGTCTTTGAAGAACACTGCTGCAATTTTTTCTAACATCGGCTGATACACCAGGTCAGACCCATTTTAAAAGGTCGTGGCCGTAAAGATTTAATTGAAATTCGCCAACTATAATTTCCCTTGTTCCAGTGCAAGGGGCCCTTCATTCACGACTCTACCTGCATTGAGCTGTAAGATACGATCTGCAACGGCTGCTCCACGTTCAAAACTATGAGTGGCAACTAAGATACATTTCCCATTTGCCCTTTCCTTATTCAACCGGTCAATCAATAGCCTGACTGTCCCCTCATCCAATCCCGTAAATGGTTCATCAAGTAAGAGTATTTTTGGATCATGAATCAATGCCCGTGCCAGCGAAACTCGTTGCTGCAAGCCCCGGGACAAATGTCGCACCGGGTCATCTGCCCGAACCGTAAGGTCAAAAAAATCTAACAGCTCCTCATTCATCGTGTTGTCCTTGGCCAAACCAAAAAGCTTTCCAAAGAAGGAGAGATTTTCCCGAGGCGTGAGATCCTGGTAGAGAAAACTTGCGTGAGAAATAAAACCTACTGTTCGCCGATACTCCTCTACTTGCCCACTCAAGGGTTTGCCTCCCCAATTGATTACCCCTTCAGTGGGCCGCAACAAAGAAGCGAGCATCCGAAGAAGGGTAGTCTTCCCGGCACCGTTTGGCCCGTAAAGAAGAATCGATTCGGCAGGAGACACTTTCAAGTGGACGTCCGTAAGGGCAGCCGTGGATCCATAGAACTTCCAGACTCCTCGGAATTCCAGAAGGGGGGAGTTGGTGGGAATTTTTCGTACCTCCCTGGGGATCTAGCCATCTAATTTCTCATGGCTAATTTTGCGACTTCGGCGATCCAGTGTATCACTCTAAAATACAAAATGCGGAGGCGATTACCTATTCGGTGCACCCCGTCTAGCTAGGAACAAAAAGAAGGCAGCGCTACCGATCATGACCAAGAACATTAATACCAAGAGAGTCCACTTTCTTTGGTCCACAGCGTTAGGAACATCAATTACTCCACCGTCGCCACCTTCAATCTCACCAGAACTGTCACGCGCCTCCCTCACTGGACCAGATTCACCTTCTAGGTAAAGCTCTACTGGGGAGTTGGGCTCGAGTCCTGTCACTACCCATCGTGCCAATCCTGTAGAAGCATCAGGACCTGCTGAGCTCAGGACGGGTGAGCTAATCCGCAAGTTTCCCGGGGACACCCGGACTTCTGCGCGATCAATCCTAAAGGGCACACGGTCTCGCAGAATGTAATGCCCTAAGCTGTAATCTCCCTCATAGGAAATGTGAACTACCGTAACTCCGGGTTTGAGGGGGTATGAAATGAAAAATTCCCCCGGTTCCCCCGTAGGCTTAGGGGTTTGAGGTATTGGAAGGTTCATAACGCCGGTAGCGGTGATGACGGGTGGAGTATTAATCGCTGGATCAAGGCGAATGCTAAAAGTCCCGGTAGATGAGGAAAATGCTTGATCGCCGTGATTTTCCATCTCGTAGGCTTCCTGCACCTGAATATTTTTCCCTTCGGCGGATAGAAAGATTTGTGCGCGCCGAACTCGTATCGCGGCGGGTGATTCCGTTGTACCATAAACATCAATCGTGACTTCTTCAGATTTGTCGCCGTCCAGTACCAAGGGAATGTCGTAGCGAACTGCCTTGTAAAAAAGATTTAACAGGTAGACACCGTCAGAGAGAATTTCTCCATCGCTGGTTGCGAATTTACCCTCATCATCAGTAACAAAGGTAGAGACGGTGCGCATACTTTCGCGGACCGAAACTAGATTCACTTTCTGTTTGGATACAGGCCTATTGGAGGGCTTCTCAATGACCCTCCCACGAATTCCGACCTGCTGAGCTCCTAGAGGGGCACCTAGAATACAAAAACCAATGAAGAAACCCAACCGTATCCAGGTCTTCCTGCAAGGCAAGTGCTTCGTGTGAAACCCATGGAAAAAATTTAGCATGGACAGATATCTCACTCAGAGTCAGGCGTTAAATGGATCCCGCACTCCGAACAGAATTTGGCCTTCTGGGAAGCAATAGCTCCGCATTGAGGACATGGATGGGTGGTGCTCGCTGGTAATGAGGGAGAATGATGAGTGGCAGGCGATTTTTGCGACAGGCTCAGCTCCTGGGCCATCAAATCTCCCGCCTCAGCCATGTAATCCTGCCGCGTACGTTGATAATCTTCCTTGGAAAGCTTCCCTGCTTGATATTCAAACTCAAGGTCCTCAACATTTTGGTAAATCACCTTTCTCTGCTCTTCCAAATGAACTGCAGGGGTGACATCAGGGGAGAGAACACCCTCGCTCGCACTCACTTTTCCATATAGCGGCGCCAGAACATAGATGATAACAACTGCGAGTAAGATAACAGCAAATATCAGCGTCATTATCTCAAAGGGACATTAAGGAATTTACTTAGAAAAGTCCTGTAGCTCCTTCTCTACTTTTTGAAGAATCACAGGGTCAGAACTCTCAGCAGATTTGACATGAGCCAAAGCTGCTTTCTTCTTCAACGAAAAGGCTACACAGCCTGCCAAAATCAAACCGAGGCTCCCTCCCAAAAAAGGTAAAATCCAAACCAGAAGGTTAAATCCTTCTGCTGGAGGAGTAGCTAGAACCTTGAGGCTGTATTGGTCTACAAAATCATCCAGAATAGCTTCCTCATTCTTTCCTTCAGCAAGAGCCAGGTCAATCTTTTGGGTCATCACCTTGCGGGAAGAACACCCATACATGCCACAATTCCCGAGCAGATAAGCGCAGTTACCGCACTGGCAGAGTAGTTTTGACCCAAGATCATCAACTACATCGGAGCGGATCACCTGAGGCCAGAACATAGCCAGCATCACCAAGATAGCTACAGTTCGGGGCATCGTTTCTTAAACCCTCCATGGGTTCTCAAACAGCTTGCTGATTAGCAACGGTTGGCTCATCGACCGCGTTAGGTAGGTCAGGCGTTCGCCTCTCTGAAACGCTCGGAAACAAGGCTAGGAGCGTCCCCAAAAATGTTACGAACCCACCAATCCATACCCATGCTACCAACGGATTAACGTAAACCTCAATAACGGCTCGACCGGTCTTCTCCTCTCGGCCGGAAAATACCACATACAAGTCTTCTACCAGTGTAGATGGGAACCCACGGATGGCAACCACAGTAGCTGCCTGCTGGCTGGCCTTGAAGAAGCGCTGTTCAGGTGTGAGTGTTCCCAACAACTCACCTCCCTGCGTCACTGAAATTACCGCCCGGTCATAGATGTAATTTGCAGTTTCTCCATTGCTCAGGTTTTCACAACGCAAGGTATAATTGTTGATTACCAGTTCGTCACCTTCAAGCATGGCTAATTTTTCATGTGCCGTAAATGCCTTACCTGTAAACCCTACAAAAAGTAGGACAATTCCCAAATGAACCACAAATCCACCGTAACGCCGCGTGTTGCGCATAGTTAGGTTATACAATGACCGGGAAAAACTCTCGCCCGAATTCTTCTGGCGCGTCCTCGTACCCTTATAAAACTCAGAAAGAATGGTCCAGGCCACAAAAACGCATAGCATCACAGTGGCCAAGGGATAAAGAATATCCCCCTCATAGACGAAAAGGAAAATAACTCCTAGTACACCAGCAACAATGAACCAGTAGAGATCTCTCTTAAGGGTTTCCCAAAGTAAGCCCACCAGAAGCATAAGTAGCAACGGAGGGATCAGGTAAGTCAGCGGGTAGGATTGGGTAAAATAGAGAACGATTGCTAATATGAACCCGGAAGTTAGTCCGCCTATGATCGGCCAGAAAAAATTCCGCCGCAAGCTTTCAACTGACGTCTTCCGCCAAGCCAAAAGTGGACCTACTCCTGTCAAAGCTAGCAATAACAAACCGATCGGGACAATCACAGAATTAAAATAAGGAGGCCCAACACTGATCGTTACACCCTTTACTGCTTCCGACAAGATCGGGAATAAAGTCCCACAAAGTATCGCAAAGATGGCGGCTAACAAAATCCAGTTGTTAAACAAAAAGCCACTCTCACGTGCCACCATAGAATCTAGTCGATTTTCGGTCCGAAGGTAATCCAATCGAAACAAAACAACGAGAGCTGAAAAAACAATAATAATAAACAAAAAAACACCGAAATAAGCACCTAGAGGAGACTGTGCAAAGGCATGAACCGAAGAAATTATTCCACTACGTGTTAAAAAGGTTCCGAATATGCATAGAAAGAAAGTTAAGATCACCAGCACCATGTTCCAAACCTTCAGCATGCCACGCCTTTCCTGAATCATGACCGAGTGCAGGAAAGCGGTCCCTGAAAGCCAGGGCAGCAGAGATGCGTTCTCCACTGGATCCCAACCCCAATAGCCACCCCAGCCAAGCGTAGCATATGCCCAACTACCCCCCAGAAGGATACCGATACCAAGAAATAGCCAGGGCACCATGGTCCAGCGCCGAGTCGTGCGAATCCAATTCTCCCCTGGCTGACGTGTGATTAGGGCTCCCATAGCAAAAGCGAAAGGGATCACGAAACCAGTAAATCCCAGGTAAAGCATTGGAGGATGAATAACCATAGCTGGGTGCTGTAAAATTGGATTTAATCCCATTCCGTCGGGGGGAACAAACCTTTGCGCTATACCAGCACTCTCAGCAAGAGCCAGTTCAGTGAATGGATTAGCCACAAAAACGATCAAGATTGTAAAAAATGCTGCGGTGGACATGGAGATACCAATTACATAAGGAAGTAGCTGTCGGTTCTGGTATCGATTCTGAAAAACGACCACACCGCAATAGATCGCCATCAGCCATGTCCAAAACAGTAAAGATCCTTCTTGGCCCGACCAAAGCACGGAAATCTTATAAAAAAGCGGTAGGTCACGGTTTGAATGCGAAGCCACATAGCCAAGGTAAAAACTATCTTTGAGAATCAAGATTTCGAGGGCAATTACGGTGAGCGTGATCATACCCAGAAAGCCGTAGGTGGCTCGCTCAGCACTTTTTAAGAGCCGCTTATTCCTGGTCCCACCCGCCACAAAGGAGCACACTACCGCATAGGCGGCAAGAGCCAACGCACCAATCAGCATTAAACTTGCAGCTTGGTTCATAAAACTGTCACTCGGGGGATTCGTTTATTGGGCGAAGAGCAAGTCCCGGGCCAGCCTCGTACTTCGAGGTGCAGCGAGCTTGAATATGTTCTGCGTGAAAGACGCCGCTATCTACGTAGCGACCCTCTATGATACCTTCTGCGCCACCAACAAAAGTATCCGGCGGGGTTTCCATCCCAACGTAGACAACAGGAATCGAGTCCTCCTCCTGCTCAAGACGAAACGTCAATGAGTTATTCTCACGAAGAATTGAACCGGGCATCACAATACCACCCACTCGGAGCCGCTTTTCGTATTCAGGCCCCTTCACTAACTCTTGCACTGTGATGTAATAAGTTTGGTTTTCCTGGAAGCCTACAATTGCCTGCCAGGAAAAAACGATAAGGATAATTCCCACCCCGACAACGAATTTTAACTGTTTCTTTGGCATCACCATACACTCTCACCTGTCCCGGTTCATTAAGGATAAAGGAAAAACAACCTCCTACCCTTTGCAGCAGATCATTTCGAACGTTCATTCTCGCGCACCCACCGCATATTGTCAATTCAGCTCCACTTGACTAAAAAATCAAGCCCTAAGTCACGACAAATATGGTTAGGTAGGAAATTTCGTGCCTCTCTTTTCTATTGTTCAAGAAAATAGGCAAGACATCCTAGGTTTAATGCTGATCTGGTCGGTTTCTCACCATCAATGCACTATAAGATTTCTTAAATTATCCAAGGACTCACGGACACCTTCAAGCCAACTAAAACACACCGAGAGACAACTAAGGAAGAAAATCCACTTTCACGCCAGAAGGAAGAACTCCTTCTTTGGCCCCCCAATCAAGAAGTCTTTGAACTGCTTGCTGGCCTTTTTCACCGTAATCTAGTGTCCAGTGGTTTACGTACATCGAGACGAAGCGATCGGCAAGCTTTGTTTCCAGGCCTCTACCGAACTTAAGAGCGTAAGCTAGCGTCTCCTCGCGATGCTCCAGGCCATATTCAATACTCGTTTTGAGCAATCTAGCCACCTCACGGATGCATTCCGTGCCAAGCGAACGACGAATCGCATTTCCGCCCAAAGGAAGAGGTAGTCCTGTTTTTTGCTGCCACCATTCCCCAAGGTCCAAAAGCTTATTAAATCCCTGCTGTTGATAGGTAAGTTGCCCTTCGTGAATAATTAGCCCAGCATCAACCTCGCCCTCCTCAACTTTTTGGAGAATTTGGTCAAAAGGGACAACCACTGTGTCAAGCTCGGGTCGGGCTAGTTTCAGCACCAGGAAAGCCGTCGTCATGGCCCCGGGTACAGCTACCGTTCCCCTCTTTAAATCCTCGAGCCCAAGGTGCTTCTTTGCAACCAATAGCGGCCCGTAACCTTCTCCGAAGCTCGCTCCGCAGGTTAACAACCCGGATGTGCCCGGCAAATAAGGGTAGGCATGGAAGGAGATCGCCGTGATGTCGTTAACCGCTTCGAGTGCCTTCCGATTTAAAGTTTCAATGTCCTCCATTACGTTGATAAATTCGAAGCCACCGGTCGGAACCTTTCCTTCGGCCAGCGCATAAAACATAAAAGCGTCGTCGGAATCAGGACTGTGGGCCAACTTTAATTTCATCGTATTACCAAACCCTTATCGGGAACCTTTCTCAGTTTTTAGGTACTCCTTGTCTCTGATAATAACCTTAGGAACAGGAGGCTCAATATCTTACTATAGGCTCAGGAAGTTGGGCAATCACGACAAGTCTCATTCTCAACCCACATTCCTGAAAAGATTAAATAACACTGGTGACGAAGTCTAGCTGCTTATAGTTTTATTTTAGAAACCGTTCATGATAAGTTCTCCAGGGTGGTCCATTGTAACTATAGTTTCCTTGCCTCGATGAGGAACAGGAAGGCTTGCTTCGGATGCCTAGGAGATGAACTGACAAATTACCTCTGGATTATTCACCTTGGCTTTCAATCCAGGATTCATAATTTGCAAGGGCCTCTATATCTGCCATGACTAGTAGTATCTTAAGTCCGGCCAATCAAATCACCATCCTTCGCCTGCTCTTCGTACCTCTTTTCGCAGCTCTTGTGCTGTCATCCCGGTACGACTGGGCATTATTGGTGCTAGTTGCAGCTACCCTCAGTGATATGGCTGATGGGTTAGTTGCACGCTACTTTAAACAGGAAACTTCCTTTGGTATAGCCCTTGATCCAATTGCAGACAAGATTCTGCTGGTTACCGGATTTTTAATTCTCTCCTCCCATCAAATTCTCCCCTGGTGGCTAAGTATTCTTGTTCTCACGCGAGATCTGGGGATACTCGCAATAGCCCTCCTCATTAGCCTGGTAGCTGGATTTCGTCCATTCCCCCCCTCCGTATTTGGGAAGGTTTCCACCGTAAGCCAAATGTCTGTTTTACTATTAGCTCTTGCCTCCAACACAACTTGGGCTAGCTTTGCTGCCCCCCTCAAAACACCTTCCATTTACCTGGCAGCTGGAATGACCCTTTTATCTGGCGTGCATTACCTGATCCTCTGGAGGACACACTCACGCACGAAAGTGTAAGTCACTCTAAATCGAATTTGAGGGAAAAGGTTAGGATTACCGAAAGTTACCCTTTGGCATATGCGAGGGCCATAAAGGCAAACGATGCTGCCATAATCAGGACTGAAATAATCGCCAGAGAATTCCAGAGCTTTTCCTCAGAAAGTGTTTTTGGTTTCCCTTCGGGAATCAGATAGCCAAAAAGTGCTCCTGTAGCGATCCCGCCAATATGAGCAGCATTATCCACGCGCAAGAAAAGTCCAAAGATCAAGATGTAAATAAACCAGCGGACCAGCGACGCACGATAAGTTGCACCCGTATGGCCATGATGGAAACTCGCACCAATTAAAACCCCCACCAACCCAAGAATGGCCCCGGAAGCTCCGACTGAGACGCCGCCAGGATTCCAGAATAAGCTCAGCAAAAAACCATTGATACCTGCCACTAGATACATCACAAGGAACTTTGGGGTTTGGAATAGTTCCTCTACCTGCGGACCCATATCGAGCAAAACCCACATATTGAACCCTATATGCATTAGGTTGCCGTGGAGGAATGTAGCCGTTACCAGTCTCCACCACTCACCATTTTGTAGAATTCCTGGACCCCACTTGGCACCAAAATCAACCAGCGTATCGATGCGAATTCCCCCAAAACCAGGAGCGCCAGTCATTTCTAACTGAGCTGTCCGAAAACTAAGGTACAACGTCAAGACATAAAGCCCAATATTAATGGTCGCTAGTGCCGAGGTGGCAGTCAAAGACATAGGAAAAACCCCTCCGAGCATGTCCGGTGACGCACTCCGAGAAGCAATAATCCTGAGGTCTACTCCACACATGGGACATTTGGAATCTTCACGGCTAATCAGAGCCCGGCAAGAAGGGCACATGTGATTCGATGTTGTATCTCGTTCAGCACGGTAGAAAATTCCCCTCCACCACTCCGCCATGTCACGGCGAAGGCGCTCCAACATAAAGTAAAGTTTTGGGGAAAGCTTCATGGCTTTTATCGCAAAATACCCTGCCCACTTCTACAGGCTACCTCAAAAACTGGCAATCCAGGAAATCTGTTTGTCCCGGAATGCCTCGACCAGTACAATAACATTGGTCGAAGCCAGGACGGAACTAGAGCTCCCTCCAGCAAGTGAGGATGGTAGCATGGTAAGTAGGAGCGATACCCCAATCTCTTTGCTGAAGGATGGGTATTTGGAAAAATCCACCAGAAATAGGTCGGTGAGCCCGGCCAGGCAGTAAAAGGAAATGCGAAAGGACCGGTGAAACTTGCTGACCGATTGGGAAAAAAAATAGAGTCAGAAAAAGAAAGAAATTATGGAGTGGAAGAGGTGCTAGGCAAAGGCAAGGTGGAAAGGATTAGAACCTTTTTAAAGATAAGTCTCACCCTTGCGGCAATCTTTCTCACTTTGACGGGATGTGGCGCTCGCCGTCTCGACCGCCGGCCACGTACTATCCCGCCGCCCGTCCCTATTGCAGTTCCCTCCGCTATCCCTAGCACTGCCCGCATGATACAAAATGAAAAAGGTATCGCTTCTTGGTATGGAGATCCTTTTCACGGACGTCGAACTGCCAATGGAGAGATCTACGACATGTACAACATCTCGGCAGCTCATAAGACCCTACCCTTCGGCACTGAAGTCATGGTTAATAACCTGAAAAATGGCCAAAGAATAAAAGTCAGAATTAATGATCGTGGTCCGTTCGTCAAGGGGCGTATTATTGACCTCTCCTACGCGGCAGCACAGGCCATTAACATGTCCGGTATTGCTCCGGTACACCTACAAATTCTAAAACTGCCCCCCCAGACACGCTATTCAGTTCAAGTGGGTTCTTTCAAAATGCAACGAAACGCCGTTCAGCTCCAGAACAAGCTCCAGCGAGCATTCTCACCTGTGTTTGTAGAACCCTTTAACCATGGTGGCCAAATTTTTTATCGAGTAAGGGTAGGAGAAATTCGAACGGTTACTCAGGCAAAGCAACTTAAGAGGAAGCTGCAAAGAAGACGTCTTAAACCGTTCATCGTAACGCTGGATTGGAGAGGTGAGCGGTAAAATATTCCCCACAACGCAACACCAAAATAGGCTCACTAGACCTTTGTTGATGAAAAAAGTCCATAATTGGAAAGAAAAATATGAACAACAAAACTAACTGTCTTTTCTGCCGTATCGTCAGTAAAAATATTTCTGCCACAATCGTCTATGATGATGACACCACCTTGGCCTTCGAAGATATTAACCCTGAGGCACCGACTCATATTCTAGTGATTCCCAAGAAGCATTTAACCTCTTTAAACGAGGCGAAAACTGAAGATGAGCCTGTGCTTGGTCACCTCCAGAAAATTGCAGCGAGACTAGCACGTGAAAGAGGAATCGACAAAAGTGGCTTTCGAACTATAATCAACACCGGTGCAGCTGCTGGCCAGTCCGTCCTCCATATTCATTTGCATCTGCTTGGTGGGCGTTCCTTGGCCTGGCCACCAGGATAAATAAATCAAGCATAGGAAAATTGGATGAGGGAACACCTTTTGATCTGTATCGGGATGGGAGCACTGGTTTTTGCTTGGGGTTGCCAGCAAAGAGCTAGACTTCCAAAACACAGCCTTAACTTTCCCACTCAGTCCAAACCTCTATCAACCCGGGCATCAAATACAACATCTTTTTCCTCTGGCGACCGAATAATCATCGTAAAGTTTACCCAAGAAAATCAAAATAGCTTTTCGTTTGAACTGCTAGGAAAAAACCAACTGCCCTCAGGGTTTAGGCGAAAACTCCGTCGCAACAATAAGCTTTCTCCTGACCTCCAAAAAAAATTAAAGGCGTTCCCGAAATCACTCAAGGCACAACTGAGAACCCTTCCTCCTGGGGCCTGGCACGCCTTTCTAGGAAACCATGCTTTGATCTTAAGTACCAGCAATGTCATCCTGGATGTATTTCTTCACCACTAAATCAGGTTCCTTCGTAGATAGAGGAAAATTCAGGTAATGGGCCATGACCTCAAGCGTGTCCGTTCGAAGCCTTATAGATAGGGCAGGCTTATCCCTGCCTCTCTGCTTGCCTTTTGTCTTCACTCCACCATAGAATGGATCGCTCGATATTTACCATGGAAATTGGACCAGGAATAATCTGGTTCTCTGCTACCGGTCAGGGCAGCCAGAAATTTCTGAGCCCTTTCAAGGTAGCTTCTCACTAAAAAGTTTGGATTGTGGCCATTAGGGAAAGTTGAAATGTTCGAGGCTCTACAGGAAAAATTTGGGCGGATCTTTAAGGTGCTTCGCATGGAAGGGACCCTTTCCAGGGAGTCTCTGGATGTCACGCTGCGCGAGGTTCGCATTGCTTTACTCGAGGCGGATGTCAACTTCACGATAGTCAAAGATCTACTGGAACGTATTCGCCTTCGCGCACTTGGGGAAACAGTGCGGAAAGAGCTCACGCCCGGCCAGGAAGTTATTCGCATTGTCCGTGACGAGCTAATTGACCTCCTAGGCCACAAAGTCTCGCAGATTACATACTCTCGTGAGACACCTTCGGTGTTCCTTTTGGTTGGCCTTCAGGGGAGTGGCAAGAATACAACAGCCGGTAAGCTTGCTAAGTGGCTCGAAAAAATGGGCAAGCACCCCATGCTGGTCTCTACGGATATCAGACGTCCAGCTGCTCAGGAGCAATTGGCCATCATTGGGAAAGAAATCGGAATTCCCTGCTTCTCCAATGAAGGGTTAGATGAACCTTTGGCTCTGGCTCGCGCAGCCCGCAATGATGCCGCCGACCGTGGCCACGATGTATTACTGATCGACAGTGCTGGCCGCCTCCACATTGACGAAGAATTAATGAAAGAGCTCGATCAGTTGTGCGCTGACCTTCGTCCAAGCGAGGTCCTGTTTATCGCCGACGCAATGATGGGACAGGACGCTGTTCGTAGTGGAAAACAGTTTCATGATCAGCTCGGCGTCACCGGCGTGGTCCTAACTAAACTTGACGGTGATGCACGCGGTGGCGCAGCACTCTCCATCCATAATGTCACTGGCCAACCGATCAAGTTTGTTGGTGTAGGTGAAAGCTACGACGCACTAGAAGTTTTCCACCCTGAGCGAATGGTGTCGCGAATTCTTGGGATGGGTGATGTAATAAGTTTGATTGAAAAGGCCGAATCACTTATCGATAAAGAAAAAGCCCTTTCACTCCAAGAAAAGGTCCGGACAAACAGTTTCAACCTGGAAGATTTCCGTGACCAAATGAAGCAAATTCGAAGCATGGGGCCGCTCGACCAGATTATGGGTATGCTTCCACGCATGGGACCGATGAAAAAGATCCCAAAGGCTGCCATGGATGAAGGACAGCTGGTCCGCGTCGAAGCTATTATTAATTCGATGACACAGCAAGAACGAATAAATCATCGCATCATCAACGGTAAGCGACGCAAGCGCATCGCACGGGGCAGCGGTACATCAGTTCAGGATGTTAATCAACTACTAAAACAATTTGTGCAAATGACAAAGGTAATGCAGTCGCTCGGACGGGGACTGAGGAAAGGTTTTACTGGCATGAAACCACCCATGAGAGGAATTCTACCCTCAGGGTAAATTATTTTCGTCCCGGCTAAAACGGGGCGAATCCGAATAGGAGAGTTCATTGTTACGAATAAGATTATTTAGAACGGGAACGAAGAAAAAACCACACTATCGTATTGTTGTTATTGACCGCGAAAAGAGGCGTGACGGACGCTGCATAGAAATTCTGGGCCATTACAATCCTCGTCTTGAGCCAGCGGAAGTTGTCTTGAACCGAGAGCGGGCCGAGCACTGGATAAAGCGCGGGGCGCAACCTTCAGATACAGTTCGTGGTTTATTGAAAAAAGAACTTACAACCCAACAACAATCTCAAGCATGACTGCATAGCTGGGCTTGACCGCG
>CAZSDV010000033.1:0-9922 GCA_964605715.1 uncultured Acidobacteriota bacterium | reverse complement strand
CCTAGCCAGGAGATTGAATGGGAAACTTCATCATCGCGAACTAATAAGGTTCAAGCTTGACGGGGCAGGAAAGGCCCCATTGCCTTTAACAGCCGCCGGAAGAAGACAGGAAAGAATTGAAAGAGCTTATCGAATCCGTCGTCAAGGGCCTTGTGGACAATCCTAAAGAGGTTGTCGTCCACTCCGTGCAAAAAGAACGGGCCACGCTACTCAAGCTCCGCGTCCATCCTAGCGATAAAGGGAGATTGATTGGAAAACAAGGTCGCACGATCCGATCAATCCGCATGGTCCTGGAAGCTGTTGGTATTAAAATGAAGAGGCGTTTTACCCTAGAAATCCTTGAGTAGCTCTTGGCACCCATCAGGAACAAATACGTGCATTAAAGTAGACTCGGCCAGAGCTTAGTATTCTTACATGTTTGGTTGATGAAAGCTGGGTGGAAAGATAGAGCTGTTGATTAACGCTAATTCCTCGTTGGAAATGGATCCTCAAAAAACAATGGCTAGTATACATTCCAAAGAGGGCGCTGATAATCCAGGGGAGCCAAAATTTCTATCTATTGCGCGAATTACCCGGCCTCAGGGTCGCCGCGGTGAGGTCGCAGCGGAAATTCTGACGGGGTTTCCTGACCGCTTCCAGTCCCTAAAGAATGCTTTTCTTGCCGTGGGAACTGAACCTCCTCAGATCAGGCGTCTAGAAAAAGCATGGCCCCACAAGGGAAAAATTATTCTTAAGTTTCAAGGTGTAGACACAATTAGCGAGGCTGAGCGCTTGCGCGACTATCAAGTAGTCATACCTCGAGAGGAGCGAGTTCCAGCGCCTCCTAACCACTATTACCACTACGAGTTGGTGGGCTGTAATGTTCTTGAATACACTCAGGAAGGTTCAAAAAAACTAGGTACCATTGAAGGATTCAAGCATACGGGTGGAGTTGACCTGCTAATAGTAAAAAGCTCTGAAGGGGAGCTCCTGATTCCTTTTGCCGAAACGATTTGCAGGAAGATAGACACAAGCGCGCGGACCATTGAAGTTGATTTGCCAAAAGAGCTTGCTGGCATAAATAAGTCCAAAAAATAAGTGGAACCGTGAATAAAGAGATGCAAGTTTGGACCTGCGGGGAAAAAATTCATGATCGCTTTTGATATCTTTACCATCTTTCCAGACTTCTTTTCCAGCGTTCTTGAACACGGCATGGTGAGGCGAGCCTTAATGGATGGGCAGGCGTTGGCAACGATCCATGATCTTCGAGATTACACCCATGACCGACATCGCACCATCGATGACCGACCTTTCGGTGGAGGACCAGGAATGGTCCTAAAACCTGAGCCCATCTTTGCTGCCATTGAAGCTCTCAGGCAGAGTGTTAGCGAACAAAACTTTCCTGTAATCTTACTCTCGGCCACCGGCCGCCTGTTTGACCAGACACATGCAGTCCGCCTAACAGAAGAAAAAAGGGTTGCGTTGATCTGTGGGCGCTATGAAGGAGTAGATGAGCGGGTGGCCAAACATCTGGCAACCGATGAACTTTCAGTAGGAAATTTCGTTTTGAGTGGAGGAGAACTTGCCGCCTGTGTCGTGCTAGACTCGGTAGTACGGCTCCTGCCAGGCGTACTTGGAAACAAAGAATCAGCAAAGACCGAATCCTTCACGCCTAAAGGTCGCCCTGGAGAGAGCGCCTCGATCAGTGCGCTCGATTTCCCGCAGTATACTCGGCCCGTAGAATTTCGCGGTTGGGCAGTGCCCTCGGTCTTGATGTCAGGGAATCACAAAGATATTAGTGAATGGCGACGTCGGAAAGCTATAGAAAATACTCTCAAAGCAAGACCTGACCTTCTGGACCGGGTTCATCTTGATTCTCCTGAAAAGGCCCTCATAGAGGATCTGAAGAGGTCATCTTGAAGCTTGCTCCATGGAAATTATCTAGAAAGGAAAAGTGAATAGCCCAATGAATGGCGTTGAAAAACTTGAAAAAGAATATCTAAAAAGTGACCTTCCCACCTTTAACCCCGGAGATACGGTGCGGGTGCGTGTCAAGATTAAAGAAGGGGACAAAGAACGGCTGCAGGCATTTGAGGGAACCGTGATTGCCCGGCGAGGTGGAGGTACTCGTGCCTCCTTCACCGTGCGCAAAACATCCTTCAGCCGGGGTGTGGAGAGGATATTTCCTCTCCACTCGCCCGTAATTCATAGCATTGAAGTGGTGAGCTCTAGCCGCGTAAGAAGGGCTAAACTCTATTATCTTCGCAAATTACGAGGTAAAGCAGCCCGCTTAAAACTCACAAAACGAGAAAAGAAAAGCAAGTAAGGCCCACCTCAACCCTGAGGATGACGGAAAATCTAAACGGGTCTAAGCTCCGGCTGAAGTGGACAAGATGCCGCGCCTCGTCTCCCCAAAACAACGCCGATGTACAGCCCGCCTGGAAAACTACCTAAGAGGGCGTGGATGGTCTCATATTGCCGGCTGTGATGAGGCTGGCCGTGGAGCCCTAATAGGACCCCTAGTAGCTGCTGCCGTTATCCTTGATCCCACCCGGCCAATTTCTGGAATCAATGATTCAAAAAAAATCGCCACCGCTGAACGTGAATACCTGGATGTGGAAATTCGGCGCCAGGCAGTCGCTTACAGTGTTGCTTTCATTGAAGCTCGTGAGGTAGACCGGATTAATGTCTACCGAGCCTCTCAACGAGCTATGATGGAAGCTGTTCGAGAGCTCTCCCCTCGCCCTGGCTTCCTCCTGACTGATGCCATGCCGCTTCCCGGCTTCATGGTTCCTCACTACGCCCTAATTCACGGAGATGCTCGTTCGGTTACCATCGCCGCAGCATCCATTATCGCCAAGGTAGCTCGCGACGCTCACATGCGCCAGCTAGACAAGAGGTTCCCAGGTTACGAGATCGCCAAGAATAAAGGTTACGGCACCCGTCACCATATGGCAGCTTTAAAGAAACTAGGCCCCTGTCCAGAGCATCGGAAAAGTTTCCGGCCTGTGGCAGAGTGCGCTACCTACCAAATGTCATCTTTAGCTCCACCCAATGAATGAACTCCGGTTGGGAAGGTAAGAACAAAGGATATATAAAACTTATATAACCTAAAAAACACTAGGCTTACTGGACAGAAAAAATGCGCTAGATTATTACTACACACCCTAGAAGCTAATCACGAGAAAAGCTCAGAAACACGCAAAATTAAACAAGGATCACTTCTCCGACACACTCTTCTCTGAAATGGTCCTAGAATGCTATACTTACAAATGGTTCCCCCATAGAGGAGTTGTGGTGACTGCAAAAATAATCCAGGAGATTAGATGCGGCTGGGCGTGAAACACCTACTGGACATCGAGTCGCTTGGCCGAGACCAAATCGAGCTTATTCTTTCCACCGCTCAGAAGTTTCGATCAGTCTCCGGCTCCCCGCCTCTGAGAAATAAATCGCTGGCAGGAAAGATTGTGGTGACGGCTTTCTTTGAAGCCTCAACCCGCACGCTTATGTCCTTTGAAATTGCAGCTGTACGCCTAGGGGCTGAGGTCATGAACGTCTCAACAGAGCTCAGCAGTATCGTAAAGGGAGAAACCCTGCGTGATACGGTTATTAATCTGGATGCGATGAGCCCAGACGGACTGATAATCCGACATGCTCAATCGGGTGCCCCACACACGGCAGCGAAAGTCGTTCGTGCCTCCGTGATTAATGCCGGAGATGGTAGCCATGAACACCCAACCCAAGCCCTACTTGACGCGCTAACCATTCTTGACTACCGCAAACGTCTTGACGGGTTAAAGATCGTACTGGTCGGGGATATTCTGCATAGTCGCGTAGCACGCTCGAACGGCTTCCTCCTTTCAAAATTTGGATCAGAGGTGGTTCTGTGTGGACCAGCAACACTTCTCTCGCAAAACTTAGAATCTATTGCCCCACAGGTAACTACCACCACTCATCTCAGTGAAGCGCTAGAAGATGCAGATGTGGTAATGGGGCTTCGCCTCCAGAAAGAAAGGCAGGAGGAAGCACTGATTCCTTCCGTTGCAGATTACTCACTTGAATATCGACTGACAACCGAAAGGCTCCGCCGCGCCAAACCTGATTGCATCGTCCTGCATCCAGGACCACTTAATCGGGGTGCAGAAATGACAAGCGAGGTAGCGGACGGGCCACAATCGCGAATTCTCTCCCAGGTTTCAAATGGGGTAGCCGTCCGCATGGCGGTGCTCAATCTGTTATTAGGAGGCAAGGATGGCTAGTATGCTCATACATGGTGGGCATCTCCTGTCTCCCGCCGACAAGCTGGATGCAAAGCTTGACCTCCGCATCGAAAACAATACTATCGCTGAAATCGGGCCTAATTTAAAAGGCTCCACAGATACAACTCTCGACGCAAAGGGGCAAATTGTTGCACCTGGCTTTGTAGATATCCATATTCATCTGAGGGAACCAGGCGGTGAGGCTTCGGAGACTATTGAAACGGGTCTCAAGGCTGCCGTGGCCGGAGGTTTTACTGCTGTTTGCCCCATGCCTAACACGCGGCCCGTGAACGACTCCCCGATACTTACACGTACGCTGGTCGAGCGTGGAGAAAAACTAGGCTTGGCACGGGTACTACCCATAGCCGCCGTTTCACCAAACAGCAATGGAAAAAAACTTACTGAATTCGCTGCCCTCGTAAAAGCTGGGGCAGTTGGTTTTTCAGATGACGGCCTTCCGATTGCGACTGCTGGACTGCTACGCCGTGCTTTGGATTATGCCAGTCGGCTAGATATTCCTATTATTGACCACTGTGAAGATCTTAGTCTGAGTGCGGGTGGGGTAGTAAATGAAGGTGGTACAGCAGCACGGTTGGGGCTATCGGGCATTCCTGCCGACGCGGAAGATGTAACTGTAGCTCGCGACATAATCGTCGCCGAACAGACCGGAGGCCGGCTCCACCTTGCTCATCTCTCGACAAATGGCTCGGTCGAGTTAGTGCGCCTTGCTAAATCGCGTCAAACCAAGGCGAGGCGCATCACTTGCGAAGTAACGCCACACCACTTCCTCTTAACCGAAGTAGCTCTTGGAAAATATGACACCAAGGCCAAAATGAACCCACCGCTGAGGACCGAGAAGGATGTTCAGGCCATCCAAGCAGCTCTTTCTGACGGAACCATCGATGCTATCGCCACTGACCATGCGCCGCACTCGGACGATTTAAAACAAGTGGAGTTTAACCGTGCCCCCTTCGGTATCACGGGGCTTGAGACCGCGGTTGCCCTCACGTTAACTCACCTTGTCCACCCAAGAAAAATTACCCTCGCTCGCATGATAGAACTAATGAGCAGTAACCCAGCAGAGATAATTCGTCAGCCACTCGGCCATGTCCGACAGGGTGGAATCGCAGACCTGACAATATTTGATCCTGAACGTGAATGGACGTATCACGCTACTACCGGCGAATCTAAGAGTCACAACTCACCCTTCGATGGTTGGAAGTTACGAGGTGCTATAACAGCTACCCTAGTGGCTGGGAAGATTGTCTACCAACGACTCTGAAAAATCTCCGGTTTTACCTTCCTTTTGCTGTTGAATTAATTGAGAAATCTGAATAAAAGGATGCTTTCAAGAGTCAGTCAATTTCAGCGAGGATCGCTCCAGCAGCATGGACGGGGTCAGGTGCGGAGGTAATTGGACGACCCACCACCAGGTAATCCGCACCGGCACTCAAAGCAGCTTTCGGAGTAGCAATGCGAGACTGGTCTCCGAGTGCAAAACCCTTGGGACGGATTCCAGGGGTAACAATGACAAAATTCTCTCCACAAGCACTGCGAATAGAACGAACTTCATCTGGCGAAGCAACAACACCATCAGCCCCAGCCCTCTGTGCCATTTTTGCGAGCCTCAAAACCACTTCCTTGGGTTTCTCCAACCAGCCAACCTCACGTATTGCATTTTCGTCAAGGCTTGTCAGTACGGTAACAGCAAGAATCAGGGGGCGGGGCTCAGCAATTTGTGTACTAGCGTCCCGGGAAGCTTCTACGGCAGCTTTAATCATGGCAGAACCCCCTGCAGCGTGCACACTGAACATACTTACACCCTTAAGTGTCGCTTCGCGGGCCGCTCCAGCAACCGTATTCGGAATGTCGTGAAATTTAAGATCAAGGAAAATACGCTCTCCTTGTGCTAATAGATAGCGAACTAATACGGGGCCTTCCGCAGTGTAGGATTCCAGGCCAACCTTAAACATGCCCACATGGCCATGAAGCTTTTCAGCGAGCTCAACCCCTGCCTGCGCAAGAGGTAGATCCAGTGCGACTATTAATCTTGACGGCAATTTCTGATGTACCGGGTTATTTACCATATATACAAAACCAATCTAGGAAAGAACAGTTCGCTAAAGGATGGCAACCCAAGCTTTATCCTTATCTAGAAGCTTAGAGAAACTGTTGCCTGTATTCCTTAGATGCTTTCCGAATTTCCAGCCAATCGAAGAAAAGATCTGGTGTATCGAGCCAAACTCCAAACCAGCGGGCGATCTCTGCTTTTTCTCGTCTTTTTTTGGGAGCTACTCGGGAGCTTGCGGCTAGGATGAGGGCGCGCTTCCTTCCCTTCGAAATCAATTGGCGAATCAATACGGTGCCCCGCCTGTCCTGCGCATCTAGATATTCAGCATAGAGATTCTGCAGCCGATCAATCGACTTCTCTGTTACCCGGAGGTTTTCAAAGCGGAGTGCACCTTCGAGCTTTGATCCATAGGGTTCTTCTGTTGGAGGAGAAACAAAAGGGTTTGGGTAGTTAATCACGCCCCCCGCATCAACTAGCACCTGGGCAATGTAGGATTCGGAAATTTTACCCGAAGGTCCCAGTTGCTTGCGCAGGTAAGCCTGAATTTTCCTGATTTCTCCTCTACCAAAGGGCTTCCCCTCTTGCGCAGCGGCAAACTCCAGAATCGATTCCTTCTTACTCTTTTTTGCTGGCACTCGAAATAGAAACCTCCTTAGTAAAATTCTACTCGAACACTATCTTGACACCCGCGCCACTCGACCTTGACGATACCGCCTTACAGCTTGGCGATGTTCAGCTAGCGTGCGGGAAAAAATATGCCCTCCTTGATTGTCACTCACAAAGTAAAGGTATTTTACGTCGGCGGGGTTTAGCACAGCCTGGATAGACTCCAGACCAGGATTTGCGATTGGACCAGGCGGCAAACCCAAATACCGATAGGTATTATACGGGGAATCATACGCTAGGTCACTCTGGCGAATAATCCCTCCTCCTTTATAGCGGCCGCTCAACCGTGCTGCATAAATAACCGTAGGGTCGCATTGGAGCAGTACACGGCGGCGCAGGCGGTTCCAGAAAACTCCTGCAATCACAGGTCGCTCCTCTCTTTTACCCGTTTCTTTCTCGACCAAGGAGGCCAGAGTCAAGGTTTCACGAAGGCTCATGTCTATGGCATCCAGCTTTTTCGTGATTCCGCTTTTAAGGATCTGTCGGAACCGATCGGTCATGGCTTTAGCCAGGGACCTGGCGGTCGACTTGCTAGATACGCGGTAGGTATCAGGGAAAAGGTAACCCTCAAGAGAAACTGCCTCGGAATCTAGATCTTTTATTAGTGAGGGGTCATTTGCAACTTCAAGGAATTCCTCCTCTGTAATCGGTAGCTGGCTCGAGACGGCCTTGGCTACGTCAAAAATATCCATCCCCTCTGGTATAGTAACTGGAAACCAATAGACGTCCCCGGTAATCAGCTTCCAGTAAACGTCCCAAGGTCGCAAAGGGTCCTTGAATTCGTATTCCCCTGCTTTAATTCCATTCCAGGGTCGCAGCACTGAATACAAGGCCAAGAAGGGACGTCTAAAAGCCAGCACACCTTCGTTACGTAGCTGGCTAGCAATTACCTTAACCTTCGTTCGAGATTGGATCTCCACGATGACGCGGCCATGATAACCTTGATAAGGAGACATAAGCTCCCACATCACCCACCCAGCAATCAGCAGTGTAACCAATACACCGTATAAGCACAGTCGCCGCTTCAAGAACTCCCTCCTGGAAAATAGCTCTCCTCTTGTCCAGTATGGGTGGAGCGGAAATCTAAATAGCTCTGGAGTAAAAGTGTCGCTGCCATGCGGTCAATACTTTTTCTCCGTGTCGAACGCTTCACATTCATTTCGCGAAGAACAACCTCAGCTTGAGCCGTGCTGAGCCTCTCATCCCAGAGCTCAACAGGGCAGGTAAGTCGATCCCGCAGACGGCTGGCAAACTGGACAGCTTTCTTTGACATGGCGGTTTCTGATCCATTCATATGCATGGGATTGCCGACGATTACCCGTGACACCTCGTGTTCCATCACCAACCGGCTTAACTTTTTCAGGTCACCTTCACTCGTCGAATGCTCAAGTGTCACCAATCCCTGCGCGGTTACTCCCAGTGGGTCGCTCACCGCCAAACCCATCCGTCTAACCCCATAATCAATCGCCAATACACGCACAGTCTACCTCTACCTTGACACGAGCTACCCAAAGACACCCACCCTTGAAATCGACCTTTGCACTGAGTGCCTATTAGGAATCTGGAGGCTATTATTTTACACCATTGATGCCAAGCTACCCAAAGCAGGTTTGCACAGATGAGCAAAGTGTTAAAGGTTTGTGATGGTGGGACAATAAGGTGAAAATTCATATTTTGCGAAGTTTACTTGCAGGAAGTTTAACGTTTCGGTAACGTAAGGTCTTCCATAAGACACAGAGGGGAGAGTTACCATGGATCGCGTACTTGCCTATATTAAGGCTAACAAACAACGTTACGTGAATGAGCTTGTTGAATACGTAAAGATTCCAAGCGTTAGTACTAAAATTGAAGCCGCCAAAGATATGAAGAGGACCTGTCAATTTTTGGTCAAGCGGATGAAGAAAGCGGGACTAGAAAATGTGAAGATTCTTCCAACATCTGGGCACGCATCCATCTATGGTGATTGGATCCACGCCCCAGGAAAACCCACGGTACTCGTGTACGGCCACTACGACGTTCAACCACCTGAGCCTCTTGAGCTTTGGGACTCTCCTCCCTTCGAACCTAAGGTCCGAGGAGGGCAACTTTACGGCCGTGGGACTGTCGACAACAAAGGCCAACACTACCTCCACCTGATGGCCGTTGAGAGTTTTCTGAAAAATGGCAAGCGGTTACCTGTTAACGTCAAGTTTATCGTAGAAGGAGAAGAGGAAATTGGGAGCCCTCATTTCTCGGAGATCCTCGAAAGACATAAAGAGTTACTTCGAGCTGACACGCTGGTCATTTCCGACTCTCCCATGCTTGACCGCAATATACCTTCAATCTGTTATGGCTTGAGAGGGTTGGCCTACTTTGAGGTAGAAATAACTGCTGCCAAGCAAGACCTTCACTCTGGCTCGTTCGGTGGAGCCGTAGCAAATCCCTTGACCATACTTTCTGAAATCATTGCCAAGTTGCATAATACAAGAGGTCGAGTTGCGGTACCCGGATTTTACAAGGACGTTCTTACGGTCAAGAAAAATGAACGAGCAGCCCTAGGAAAACTACCCTTTAGCATAAAAAATTTTCTCCTAACCACAGGTGCCACCCGTCCTTCGGGAGAAGTGGGGTATTCAACTCCGGAGCGGCTCTGGGCGCGGCCAACACTCGAGGTTAACGGCCTGTGGGGTGGTTACACTGGGGAAGGCGCCAAGACTGTTCTTCCTGCAAAAGCACACGCCAAAATCAGTTGCCGCCTGGTCCCAAACCAGAATCCGGAAAAGATTTCCCAGATCCTCGAACGGCATCTGAAAAAGCTCACTCCCAATACAGTAAAACTCAATTTCCGCGTCCACAGCCTAGGCAAACCCTGGGTTGCCCCATACACTCACCCCTTCTTTCAGGCTGCCAAGAAGGCCCTTAAAAAAGGCTTTGGGCATCGTGCTGTTTTTGTCCGCGAAGGCGGTTC
>CAZSDV010000032.1:13618-24368 GCA_964605715.1 uncultured Acidobacteriota bacterium | reverse complement strand
AGTGAAATTTATCCTCGAAAAGAGATGTAACCCGACTTAGTTCGTTCTTTCGAAGTAATCCATTATCGACAAAGATGCATGTAAGTCGACTGCCCATTGCCCTATGGACAAGTGTGGCAGCGACTGCAGAATCTACTCCTCCAGAAAGAGCACAAATAGCCTTCCCGCTAGCTGTTTGTTTGTTAACTTTCGAAATTATTTCTTCTATAAATGAGCTGTGCGACCAATTTTTTATGCATTTACAGATTTCAAAAGAAAAATTCTGGAGAATTATATTTCCATGTTCTGTATGTTGTACTTCTGGATGGAACGCAACGGCATACAATTGCTGCTTGGGATTTTCAATGACTGCAACACAATTTTCTGTCTGCCCAACAACGCTAAACCCGCGTGGAAGTTCATCAATTTCGTCTCCATGGCTATTCCAAACCTTCATTGAAGGAGGCAAATTTTTAAGTAATCTTCTATTTGATTCAATCTCAAGTTTAGAAAAACCGTATTCTCGCCGAGTCGCGGCTCTTACCTTTCCCCCTTTTTTAAGGACCATAAAATGTAATCCGTAACAAATACCGAGGACCGGAACTTGAAGTGAAAATACTCGATCATCGCAATTTGGAGCATCTTCATCATAGACAGAACTAGGTCCTCCAGATAAAACCACCCCTGATGGATTTAATTTCTTTATTTTAGAGAAATCAGCTGTGCATGGAAGAATAAGTGAGTAAACCTCCATTTCACGTAAACGGCGAGCAATAAGTTGAGTATATTGGGAACCAAAATCAAGGATCAGAATAGGGCGAAGTGAGCTCATGGGCATCTAAAAAATCAATTTTCAGGAATAATTACTCAGCTCCTCACTGAATAAAGATGTTAATCAATCTTTCTTTAACAATAATTACTTTTGAAATTTTACGATTAGCAATAAGGGCAGAGATGGCGTTATCTTCCAATGCAATTCTTTGTAAGTCACCCTTGTCTATTCCTGGGGCAACACGAATGCGACTTCGAAGCTTTCCGTTAATCTGCACAGGTATTTCAATCTCTTCTTCTTTTGCAAGCTCCTCATTCCAAGTCGGCCACCTCTCCATCAACATTGGATTATTATTTCCTAGGCCTTCCCATATTTCATCAGCTATATGAGGAGCGAACACAGAAAGCATTATTGCTAATTTTTCAAGAATTTCCTGCATAAAAACCAGAGAAACACTCTTACTTTCTCCATTCACTTTAACTTCATATATCAGATTCACAAACTCCATAATGGCAGCGATGCTGGCATTAAAGTGCCATCGTGATTCCAATTCATTTGAGATATGGCGAAGCGTTTGATGGAGTTTACGCTCAATCTTTTGTTCATCTTTGGTACGGGGTGTTGGATCAGTTATTTTAATAGAGTTTTTAGATTTTCCTACGTGTTGGGAAAAGAGGCGATATACTCTTTTTAGAAAACGTGAAGCGCCCTCTATCCCCGAATCGCTCCACTCAAAATCCTTTTCAGGGGGAGCTGCAAATAACATGTAAACCCTAACAGCATCAGCTCCGAAACGGTCAACCATGACTCCTGGATCGACAACATTCCCTTTAGATTTAGACATCTTGGCCCCATCCTTAATAACCATTCCCTGATTAAAGAGGCGTACGACGGGTTCGTCGATTTCAATCAGGCCAACATCTCGCATTACCTTGGAAAAAAAACGCATATAAATTAAATGGAGTATGGCATGCTCAATTCCGCCGATATATTGGTCAACAGGAAGCCAATATTTAACAGCTTCAGGACGGACTGGACCCTTTGTAAACTTTGGATCCGTGTAGCGATAGAAATACCACGAAGAATCAAAAAATGTGTCCATCGTATCGGTCTCTCGACGTGCAGCACTTCCACACTTAGGGCAACTAGTTTCTACGAATTCTGGATCGTCAGCCAAAGGCGAGCGTCCGGTTCCGGTCAATTTTACATTTTTTGGTAATAAGATCGGAAGTTGCTCATCAGGAACTGGAATGGTGCCGCATTTTGAGCAATATACAATTGGAATTGGGGTCCCCCAGTATCGTTGTCGAGAAATACCCCAATCCCTAATTCGATATTGGGTATTCTTTTTTCCGAAACCCCCCTTGGTGGCATCCATTGTCATTTCACAAATTGCGTCTTTTGAATGCATTCCTGTATAGGGACCTGCATTTATTAATGGTGCATGAATTCCAAACATTCTTTCCCCGGCCACATTAAACTGATGATCTTTAGCCATTATTTCGCGCACTGGAATTTTGAATTTAGTACAAAATTCAAAATCGCGTTCATCATTAGACGGAACAGCCATAATTGCTCCTGTTCCGTAGTCCATTAGTACAAAATTTGCAATCCAGATTGGGACTTTTTCGCCATTAAATGGATTTTGGGCGCTGAACCCCGTATCAAATCCATTTTTCTGAAAATCTGATCCGGAGGGAGAAGGGCCTCCTTTCTTTATAATTATGCGGAGATCCTCCTTAAATTTATTTTGATTCTTTGAGAGAGAGAGGATTTTTTCAATTAACGGATGTTCCGGAGATAAAAGAATCGCAGTGCAACCAAAAATAGTATCTATGCGTGTTGTAAAAATTTTAATATCCTCTTCAACTCCTTCGAGGTGAAAGGTGATTTTAGTTCCCTCTGATTTGCCAAGCCAATTCCGCTGCATTGCCAATACGCGTTCTGGCCATCCAGTAAGGTTTTTCATACTTGAAAGCAATTCATCAGCATAATCAGTAATCTTTAAAAACCATTGTTCAATTTTTTGCTCTTTAACTTGCGTTCCTTCGTGTCGCCAACAGCAACCATTCACAACCTGTTCATTTGCCAGAACTGTTTGGCATACAGGACACCAGTTCAGTAGACTCTTTTTTCTATAAGCTAGCCCTCGTTGCAGCATCAATAAAAAAAACCATTGATTCCATCTGTAATATTCGGGCATGTAAGTAGCAAACTCACGCTCCCAATCATAGCTAAATCCAAGCCGCTTTAACTGCTTACGCATTCGATTGATGAAGATAGAAGTAAACTCAGCTGGATGCTTCTTTTGTGTAATAGCAGCATTTTCGGCAGGCAAACCGAAAGCATCCCATCCAATTGGATGAAGTACGTTAAATCCAAGCATGCGTCGGTATCGCGCCACTGCATCGCCGATGGAATAATTCCGAACATGACCCATGTGTATGGCACCTGACGGGTAGGGAAGCATTTCAAGCACATAGTACTTAGGACGAGAAGAGTTCTCGGATACAGCAAATAGAGCATCCTCGTCCCAGCGGCCTTGCCATTTGGGTTCGATTTCCTTTGGATTGTATTCTGATCTCATTTGATTCAGTCTTAAATATATTCTATTTTTTGTTTATATGATCCTTGTCTATTCTTCTTGATATTTTAAAGCCCATGGCCTTTAGATAGCTTTCTGAGGGTTCCTAAATTACGTTTGTCATCTCCAGGCTTATCGACGGGTGTCTCGCAAATAAATGGAAGATTAATAAGGCATGGATGGTTTACAATTCGACGAAAGGCAGCTAGGCCAATTTGGCCCTCCCCTATATGTTCATGCCGATCAGAATGAGAACCAAGTGCCGTTTTAGAATCATTTGCGTGGACAGCAAGAAGTTTTTTTGTACCAAAAGTTCGGTCTGCCTGTTGCATCGTCTGGGCTAGCCCTTTTCGCGTGTGAATCGGGTATCCCGCCTCAAAGCAGTGTGCCGTATCTAGGCATACCCCTAAAGGCAATTCTTCAGTTAATAACAGGATTTCAGCGACCTCTTCAAAACTTCGGCCAATGGAATAACCTTGACCAGCTGTATTTTCAATTAAAATAGTTAGGCAATTTAAGTTGAGGGAAACCACCGCCCGCTTCATTGAATCTGCGCAGAGCTGAATTGCACTTTCTGGTTCTCCTCCTCTGGCACTCCCAGGATGAATAACAAGGTAGTCTGCTTCAAGCATCTTTGCTCGTTGAATTTCTTGTCGGAATGACATAATGGATTTATCTCGGTTTAGTGGGTCGTGTGACGCAAGATTAATTAAATAATTACAATGAATTACAAGTGGGCTAATTTTTGCGGCAGAGCGTTCAGAGCAAAAAGTTTTACATTGGGAGGAATCAATTTCGTGCTTCCTCCAGCTACGAGGGTTAGCGGAAAAGATTTGAAATGTATCGCATCCTATTTTTTTTGCATGGTGAACTGCATTAACAATAGAACCAGCAATCGATGTGTGCACACCAATTTTCAATTAATATTTCCTAGGACCCCTTAAGGGAAGTGTACAAGCCCTCCACAAAAACACTAACTATCCAAACAGAAATAATTAAGCTTCCTTTAGGTTTTCAAAATCTTTTTGAGGTCGGGCCTTATTTTTGCACGGAAGAATTTTATCTAGTTGCTCCAGTAAGTTTCTGTGTTTTTCAGATAGTTTCGTGGGCGTTTCCACGAGGACGCGGACATATAAATTTCCCATTCCGCGACTATTTAATTTAGGAAATCCTTTTCCTTTTATCCGAAATACCGAACCGGATTGCGTTCCCTTAGGAATTCGCAGTTTTAATTCTTTATTTAAGGTTGGAACCCTTATTTCAGCTCCAAGGACTGCCTGGGTAAACGAAATTGGGATTGAGCAGTATAAATGGTTATCTTGTCGTTCAAAAAAAGAGTGATCCTCCACGTGAATCACAACATAAAGATCCCCGGAAGGACCACCGAATATTCCAGCGTCTCCTTCACCTGACAAGCGCAAGCGGGTCCCATTTTCTACGCCAGCAGGTATTTGGATACCCAGGGTTTTATCTGTTCGGATTTGACCATGGCCACCACATGGGATGCAAGGGTCACGTATAATTTCTCCAGATCCTTGACATTTCGGGCAAGTTCGGGCCACAGAAAAGAAACCTTGCTGATAGCGAATCTGCCCTTGGCCCTGGCAACCTTCGCAAGAACTTGGATTACCAACTGACCCACTCCCCTGACATGCCCCGCATAATTCAAGGCGGGGAAATTTAAATTTTGCAGATGCCCCAACTGCAGTTTCTTCAAAAGCAATTTCTACGTCGTAACGGCGATCGGCCCCCCGTTGTGCTCGACCTCCCCTATAACCTTTTCGCGTTCCAAAAGAATCACCAAATCCAAATATATCTCCGAAAATATCTTCAAAATCTGAAAAAATTTTGGAAGAAAAATCTGGTGAATAAGAACCTGTGTTGGCTGCATGTCCGAAGCGGTCATAGGTAGCCCTCTTATCCGAGTCCGCCAAAATACTATATGCCTCTGTGATTTCTTTGAATTTTTCTTCAGATCCCGCTTTGTCGGCAGGATTACGGTCAGGATGGTACTGCATAGCAAGCTTCCGATAGGCGCTTTTGAGTTCTTGCTCGCCGGCATTCTTGGCGATTCCGAGGACATCATAGTAATCTCTCTTGTTGTTCAAAGGTTAACCCGTTTGCTTCCCAAGTGTAGGGGAGTTCATTTTTACTCCTTTGTTTCCTTGTTATCCTTTTTTGGCTTTTTATCAACGACTGCAGGGGGTATTGCTACCTTGACCAAGGAGGGCCGCAAAAGGCGAGCCTTGAATTTATAGCCTACTTGAAATTCTTCAAGAACTTCACTATCCCGCTTTTTTGCACTTTCCACGGTCTCAATTGCTTCGTGAAGATGGGGGTCAAAGGTTTCACCTTTTGCTTTGATTTCCTTCACTCCAGCACGCACCAAAACTTCATTTAGCTCTCGCCAGAGCAGCTCAATACCACGATAGTATTCCTCGGGAATATTTGGATTTCTTGGTCGAAGGGCCCTACTAAAGCCATCGAGCAAGGGGAGTAAATCGCGGACAATACTCTCGCCAGCATACTGATGAAACTCTTCTTTTTCGCGTATTACTCTTTTCCGAAAATTATCAAGTTCAGCTTGCTTCCTTAAAAGCCGATCATAAAGATCTTGTTTTTCGCTAGCTAACTTTTTGTAATCTTCTTCTGAAGAAGAATCCTTGTCTTCTCCAACCTCTACTTGTTTTTTAGCAAACTTAGGTTTTGCGTCGTGCGAAAGATCTTTGCCCGGCGTTCCTTGAAATTCTTGTTCTACCGCTTTGGTTTGATTTTTTTGATTTTCTGGAGTTGAATCATCCAGATCCCGTTTTCCTTGGGAGTCTATGCTCATTGAATCCACTTTCACCGGAGAAGGGAAGTTTCCCACTGCTGATACCAAATTGGGGTTTTAGTTGACCATGGAAATTCACAAGGTTCAGTTGGAACCAAGTCTCTTGCTAAGCAGCTGCGCTGTGTATTGGACTGCTGTAATTGTCCGCCCATATTCCATCCGAGTAGGACCCAGTACTCCAAGGGCTCCAATTGCCCGATCTCCACAAAGATAAGGTGCCATGATGACAGTGTAATCTTTCATTTCCTTTTCAGGATTTTCATCACCAATAACCACTTCAATTGCATCACCAGTGCCATGCATACATTCACTTAGAATTTTAATAAGTTTTTCTTTTTCCATTAGGGTCCCAAGGAGTTCCGTTGCTCGCCGAAGATCTTGAAACTCAACCTGATCAATAAGATTAGAGACTCCATCGACGAACAGTTCTTCTGTGGAAGAATTCGCTGGCAAAATTCCTTTTCTTATAAGTAGCCCTAATTGCCTCTCTAACCGATCTAGCTGGTGCCTTTCTTCGTTCATCTTCCTATGCAGCTCTCTTCGGGCATCACCAAGAGTCCATCCTCGAAAATTGGCGTTCAGATAATTTGCTGCTCGATCAAGGTCTATCTGTGACATATCTTCATCTTCACCAATCCCAATTACCTTGTTTTCCACTAAATCTGGCTTTGAAACAATTACGACCAAGATCCTTTTGCCAGTAAGACGAATTAACTTAACATGCTCCAATAGTATCTCGCTTCGCTTAGGTCCCATTACAATCCCTACATTGTGTGAAATCATTGATAATAGGTGGGAAATCCGCTCCACCAACCAACCGCTTGTTTCAGCCTCGGCTGATTTAACATGTCGGAAAATCTGATTTTTGACTGAAGGGCTTAAGCTAGCTGATTTTTTAATTTGGTTAGCATAAAGGCGGTAGGCCCGTGAAGTAGGAACCCGTCCAGCTGATGCGTGAGGTTGGGATAAATAACCAGACTCTTCTAGTTCGACCATAATGTGTCGGACAGTAGCTGGACTCAAGTTTGGTACCCGATTTCGAGACCTCCTGCTAATAGTTCCGGATCCAACTGGTGCTCCTGTAGAAATATGCTCGACGACGATGGTGCGGATTACTTCAAGTTTTCGTCTGTTTAATTCTTCATTGGATAACATAGAGGATAACCATCAATATTTCTGGTATTTACAGGAAATGTATATTTTTATTTATTCTATCAGTTGTTTCTGTAGTGTCAAGTTAATGGATAGTTGGTTTCAATTCAGAGTCCAATATTAGATTTAATGCATTTCTATAGTCCGATAAGGTATATTATGTTAACTTATTGGATTTTCTCATAAGCACAACAAAAAGCCGGCACGCAAATGCCGGCTGACGGACTTAGGTAATACTAAGAACAGGGTGTCACTACGCGCTAAAGGAGCTTCCACATCCACAAGTAGACTTCACATTGGGATTTTCAAATTTAAAACCCGCCCCCTCTAAGGCATCCACATAGTCAACACGTGTTCCATCCAGGTACATCAAGGAGGTCTGATCAACAAAGACTTTTAATCCGTCAAATTCATAAACTTGATCCATTGCACTTGACTGATTCTCAAAATTCATTTGGTATGAAAAACCTGAGCACCCACCCCCAACAACCCCAAACCGCAACCCTTCTGGTTGAGGATCTTGCTGAGAAAGGATTTCCTTGACTTTCACAATGGCTTGATCGGTTAGCTGAAGTGCCATACATCACCTCTCTAGACGTATTTAATAACCCACTGCTAATCACTTTTATCCTGTATTTCTACCAATTATCATCGCACCTGTAAAAAAAATCAAGCAAGAAACCTTTTTTAATTGAAAAATATCCCTTCAGAATTAAGGAAAAACCTAATCCACTCTTCCCTGCTCATGTAAACCTAATGATCAAAATTTTTGGTAAAGAAAAATTTAATATAACGATATATTAAAAATTTGCAATGATTATAAAAATCCAATATAATGTTCAACTTACACTCCGTTAGAGGGCCTTAAGCCTCACAACTAAAACTAGATATGGACTGGCATGGCAGGAAGTCTACTTAATTTCATAAAAAAGTTTTCGCCACTGCATAGCACGAAATCCCCTTCTGGACCTGGGGGCTCATTGGATGCAGAAAGTGAAAATAAAGATGCGCTATCGAACCCTCCTAAAAACGTGAGGCGGATGCGTAGGCGGATTGTCTGGGCCTGCATTGGAACTTACCTTGCCGCTAACTTTTTTATGTTTTTAAGATTTTTCTTCCCTCGTACCCTTTTTGAGCCGAAGACTACATTCCGTATTGGATATCCTTCTGATTTTTCCCTTGGTGTTACAACAAAATTTCAAAGCAAGTTTCGCATCTGGGTAGTGCGTAACCCGGGACGACTATTTGTCGTCTATGCACGCTGTACACATTTAGGCTGTACTCCAGATTGGAAAGAAAGTGAAAATAAATTCAAATGTCCCTGTCACGGTAGCGGATATGATACAGAAGGTGTTAATTTTGAGGGACCTGCCCCTCGCCCGTTAGACCGAGCCAGAGTAACACTAGATGCTGAAGGGCAAGTTGTAGTTGATACCAGCGTCCTTTACGAATCTCCAGAATTTGATGATCAGGGCGCATTCCTTGTTGCCTAGAGCAGCATTACTAAGTTCAGTATTGCATCTTAGTGTAAAGGTGGATTAACAGTATCTGATGAAAGTTTCTGCAAGGAGCCGAAATGGCAGATCAGCCAAAAACTGAGCCACCTGGAAAAGGCGCACAAGGGTTTCTCCGCAAGCTAAAGGAAAAAGCAAGGCCCTTCCAAGAAAAACTATTAGAGGATGCCAGCGCCCTTAAAAAACCAAAAAAAACTCAGCTCTTTAAGTCTATTTTTCGTGTTACACACGACGACAAGCCTCGAAACAGGGCGCTAGGAATCCTAACTAACGTCTTTCTCCACCTTCATCCAGCACGAATCAACCGTGATGCTGTTCGGTATAGTTACACATGGGGAATGGGAGGGATTACATTCTATCTCTTTATTGTACTTACCTTTACAGGTATTTTGCTGATGTTTTACTATCACCCCACAAAAATTCAGGCCTTCCGAGATATTCTTTATTTAGAGCATGACGTTCCATTTGGAAAGCTTCTCCGGAATATGCACCGATGGGGAGCGCACCTTATGATTATCACTGTTTGGCTTCATATGTTTCGTGTTTTCTTGACAGGATCTTACAAGAAGCCTCGGGAATTTAATTGGTGTGTAGGAGTCCTCTTGCTGGTCCTGACTATGCTACTGTCATTCACTGGCTACCTACTACCCGATGACCAACTTGGCTTTTGGGCTGTTACCGTTGGAACTAATATGGCAAGAGCGACCCCCTTACTCGGACATGAAGGGCCTTTTGGGGCTGCAATGGGCATGACAGCTTTCAATGATGTTCGCTTTGCGCTGTTGGGTGGATCAATTGTCGATGCTAATGCCCTTCTGCGATCTTATATATGGCACTGCGTTGGAATTCCAATCGTCGCAGCTGTCTTTATGGGTGTTCATTTTTGGCGAGTCCGGAAAGACGGTGGGATTTCTGGACCCTCCCCAGTAGTTCTAGAAAAGGAAGTAAAAGAACCCAGGAAATACTAAAGAATAAGCTACCAGGAGAGATCTGAATGGATTGGAATCAGTTGTGGGCTATTGTATCCGTTCCCGATAATGTTCCAATTGCAGGGTTGCTAGTGGTAATACCTTTTTACACATGGTATGCACTACGACAATCATTTGCCAATGACCGGTTAATTTCTAAACTTGAAGCTGATCCAGAAATGGCAAAAACCCACCACAGAAAAACCCAACCCTTTAAAGAGGGGTGGGCCACCGAAGTCCACGTTTGGCCATACCTGCTGCGCATCGAATTCCTTGCTGCCATCATCGTAACTGTAATTTTAATGGTCTGGTCTATTACTCTGAATGCACCCCTTGAGGAGCCGGCAAATCCCACCCTTACGATGAACCCATCGAAAGCCCCTTGGTATTTCTTGGGATTACAAGAAATGCTAGTTTATTTTCATCCATGGATTGCAGGGGTTGTGATGCCAACTCTAATAATTATTGGATTGATGGCAATTCCTTATATCGACACCAACGTCCTCGGAAATGGGTACTACACCTTTAAGCAACGAAAATACGCCATCCTGACATTCTGCTTTGGTTTTCTAGGCTTATGGGTATTAATGGTTATAATCGGTACTTTTATTCGGGGCCCAGGTTGGATGTGGTTTTGGCCCGGCCAAACCTGGGACCATAATCGCCTGGTCTTCGAGGTAAATAGGGACCTTCCTGATATTCTAGGAATAAGTAGCGTAGCCGGAAAGTTCGTACTAGGCGGTGGGGTTGTTACTCTTTTTTACGCAGTCGTCGGATATGGTGTGCATAAGCTATGCACCTTCACAGAGTTCAACCGAAAGATCTATAACCGCATGAGCATGATTCAGTACTTAACTTTACAATTCCTCTTAATATCGATGCTCGGTCTGCCCGCAAAAATTTTAGCCCGGCTATTATTCCGAATTAATTATGTGTGGGTAACACCTT
>CAZSDV010000032.1:230-13608 GCA_964605715.1 uncultured Acidobacteriota bacterium | reverse complement strand
ATATAGGACAATTAGGACATAGCCAGATGCCGGATAGACCACAGCCAGAAACTTCCAATATACCCAAAGACCCAGTAATCAATGATTCGTTGAGCGGTCTTTTTTTAATTTCTGCAATTTCTCTGATGGGCACCCTTGTCTGGGCGATGTATGACGAATTCTATGGAACTCGCCCCTGGAAAACATACCAAAAACAGTTTCAAACCCAATATTCTGAGTACTTAGCCAATTCAATTCGTGAACAAACAAAAATAGAATCAACTCTTCGGGATTCCCTAAAATTCCAGGAAATTGACAAAATGCTCAATGGGGCCCAGGAGAAGGCCTCCCCTTTAGTAGCCAAAATTGATTCGGAGGTCAACCTTGTTAACCGGCAATTAGCCGCCGTAATAAAGGAGTTTCAGGTAGCCAGAGGAGAAGTAACTGCTCTGGTCTATGAATTGGAAGTCACTAAAAATAAAAAAAAGAAAGCCTTGCTCGCTAAGGAAGTGGCAGATGCAAAGAAAGGTCCCTTTGAAGTCTCCTTGCCTACCTCCAATAAAAATATTCACGAAGCAAGGTATTCTTATGATGAAATTGAAGAAAAATTTAATAGCCTCCAAGCTCTGAGAGCAAAGCTTCTTACTGACCGATCTGAGGTTCTCAAGGAAGCTACAATTTTTCGTCGGAATCGTTCCTCCTATTTACAAGAAAACCTTGCTGGGCTGTCCGTTGAGCAATTAAATGGACTTCAAGAAGGAATGAGGACATTTGAGCCAGAAATCCGCCAAATTCATGTCCGGGATGTTGACCTGGTTGACCGTTGTTATTCTTGCCATGTGGGAACAGACCGAACTCTGGTCCCGCCTCAAGTTGTTTTGACCGAACAGGACATGGATGGAAAAGCTGTATTTGCGAGCCATCCCTCCCTGGAACTCCTGCAAATTCATGACACTGATCTCTTCGGCTGTACACCATGCCATAACGGCAATGGTCGCGCCACGAGCAGCATTGAAAAAGGACACGGCCGATATCGACACTGGCTATGGCCTTTATTTCCAAAAGAAAATATTGAAGCTGGCTGCCAGCAGTGTCATTCAAACGATATTGTGTTAAAGCACGCAAAAGTTTTGAATCGTGGGAAAGAACTTTTCCAGCAAAAGGGGTGCGTAGGATGCCATCGGTTTGATGGTTTTGACCGTGAATCAGAAGCTTTGATATCGGTTAATCAATTGATTCGCTCGGTCGAATTAGAGAAACAAAAAAACATTCGTGAAGCCGAAAAGAGCGAACGAGAAGCAGATGAGGCAGTGGAGGATTCCGAGTTCGAACGACTAAATGTACGGTCAATTAACCTCAGGGTTACAAACAGCAACCTAGATCACCAGCTTGAGCAACTTGAACTGGAATCTAGGTTTTTAATGAGGGAACAGAAAAAATTGGGCCCCAACCTGAAGGAAGTCCGTGTAAAAATCAAACCAGAATGGATTCCGGCCTGGCTTAAAGATACTCATGGATTCCGGCCAACAACCAAAATGCCCGCGTTTCGTATGGACGAAAAACAAATCCAGGCAATCTCAGCATTCATTTGGCAATCTGGAATAAAAGGTAAACTTCCCTCTCATCCAAAAGGTGCTCTATCGCGCGGCAAAGAGCTTTTTGAAACGAGAGGGTGCCTTGGCTGTCACGCGGTCGGTGAAGAAAATTCCCCTGATAGTTCCTCTTTTGCAGCTAACCTTTCTCGTGTAGGTGAAAAAGATAACTATGACTACCTAGTCCGCTGGATTCATAACCCCCGTGAACGGACTCGTCCTTACTGTCCCTACGAAAAACGAGATCTAGGACCAGAAGACTACTCCAGGCATGGGCTACCTTTTGTTTTCGATCTTGAAAATTCAAAATGCCCAAATGACGGACATGAACTTCAAGTCCAACAGATGACAGTAATGCCCAACCTCCGACTAACAGTGCAAGATGCACGAGATATTGCCACTTACCTAATAACCTTGCAAAGTGATTCAGCATCTTATCCCCCTGCCCCATACCTGGATAACCCAGATCTTGCAGATGAAGGAAAGGCCCTTGTTCGCCATTTTGGATGCGCTGGATGTCATGAAATTTCTAGTTTTGAGGAAGAATCACGTATTGGAACTGAGTTAACCAAGGAAGGCAGTAAACCCGTTGAAAGATTAGACTTTGCTTTATTCACCCACGAGGCAGAACACGATGGATGGTACAACCATAAAGGCTTTTTTGAACGAAAACTTAGTGACCCCGCTTTTTTTGACAAAGGAAAAGAGCGCGCGCCCCTCGAAAAACTTAAAATGCCAAAGCCAAATCTTGGACCTGAAGATGTTACTGCCTTAACAACCTTTCTTTTGGGAAGCGTGGATTCCCAACTTCCTGAACAATATTTTTTCCATCCATCCGATAGACGACAAGACATTCAAGAGGGCTGGTGGATTATTAAAAAATATAATTGCGTAGGTTGCCACCAAGTTCAAATTGGCCAAAGGTCAAGACTGATGGATTTGCCTCGTTACCAGGATCCCGACTGGAAAGAGCAGCTTCCTCCATCATTAATTGGAGAAGGCGCACGAGTCAATCCAGACTGGCTAATCAAGTTTCTTGATAATCCCGCAATGGATGAAAGAAAAATAAACCAAAATGGTGTCCGTCACTACCTCCAGGCTCGGATGCCAACATTTAATTTTTCTCCAGGAGAAATTCGTAAACTTGTTCGTTTCTTCTCTGCCCTTAGTGCTCAGCCACAGCCCTACATTCCCCCTAAGCCAGAACCCTTGACCATCCGAGAGCAGCGCATGGCGCGGCAATTATTTACTCATCCTGCAGCTCCTTGCTTGAAATGCCACGCTACAGGGGACAAATCTCATGATAAGAATGCAACAGCTCCAAATTTTCTGTTGGCTGGTGAAAGATTGAAGCCCGGCTGGACTGAGCGTTGGATGCTTGATCCCGCAGGAACAAGCCCAGGAACAGCGATGCCCTCAGACCTATTCCGAAAGGAGGGAGATCGTTGGGTTTTTGCAGGTCCAACTCCACCCAGCTTCAAAGGTTACACTAAAGATCATGCCCAACTTCTGGTACGGTACATGTTCCAGTTTACTCCGGCTGAACTTCGCAGATTAACTGGACGTTAGGCGTGGCAATTAAATGATCTGGATCTGAATACTTAATTTTCTGCCAACACGATAACTTTGACTGAAAGGCGATAAAAAAATGAAAAGTGCAAAACTTCAATTCCTGACATTATTTACAATGGTTTTTTTCCTGATAGGTTGCTCTCAGGAAGCAGAAATTGCAGAAGAAGATACCAGTTTAGAGGCTGAGCCTGCCACTGTGATTGATCCTGCTACTACAGCTTCTATTGCAGGAAAAGTGTCATTTAAGGGCTCAGCGCCAAGAATGCGCAGGATTGCCATGGGCGCGGTTCCTGAATGTGAAGGTTTGCATAAAGGTAAAGTAGTAGTAAGCGAACAAGTAGTCCTCAGTGAGGATGGAACATTGAGTAACGTTTTTGTCTATATTAAAAAAGGACTAGAGGGAATGACTTTCGAAACACCTTCGAACGCTGGCCATCTCAACCAAAAGGGTTGTATCTACACACCCCATGTCCTTGGTGTCCAGGCAGGCCAAGAAATTCAAATTCATACTAGCGACCCAACAACGCATAATATCCACCCTATGCCTGAAAAAAATCGGGAATGGAACACATCTATGGCCCCAGGGGCCAAGCCTCTAAAAAGAAAATTCAGTCGACCTGAAGTCATGATCCCAATAAAGTGTAATGTTCATCCCTGGATGCGAGCTTACGTTGGAGTTGTTAATCACCCCTTCTTTGCGGTTACCGGAGTTGACGGGTCATTTGAGCTTACAGGTATTCCCCCTGGAGACTACGTTGTAAGTGCATGGCACGAAAAATTTGGCACCTCAGAACAGAGTGTTACGGTGGGCGCAAAAGAGATTAAGGCGGCTGATTTCACTTTCCAGGGTTAGATTGTGCATATTTGCCCTTTGCTGGCAACTGAGATATGAACCGGAAACTATTCAACTTGATTTGAGGTATTCTTGACTCCGTAATTGAGTAACCCTTTTGTGGTACTCTCCTTGGGCAAGAAACTTTACGTCGATATATTTTACGGCCAGCGAAATCTCAGGAGAGTAAATCTGGAGTAATTATTTATGGCACTGGCTATCGCTTTACTGGTAGCGGGAATCACGACAGTTTCGGTGATATCGTTTTTATCCCGAATCTGGTGGTTCCCTCCCAATATATCAATCCATGGCATTGCAGTTGATCAACAGATGATCTTAACAATGATATGTGTCGGGGTTATCTTCGTCCTCGCTCAGCTTGGCCTTGCCTACTTTGTTTGGCGCCAACGCGAAACATCTGGAAGAAAGGTTGATTATTCCCACGGGAACAATAAATTAGAGATTACCTGGACAATAGCAACGGCAGTATTCTTTATTGGCTTTGGAATTATGACCCAGGATCTCTGGGCAAAAATTTACTACGACAGCGCCCCTCCCGATGCTTTGCGGATCCAGGTGGTTGGAAAGCAATTTGCATGGAGTTTTCGTTACCCAGGGGCAGATGGAAAGTTTGGTCCCACCCATCTTAAACTTGTTGATGACTCAGCAGGAAATCCGCTTGGACTAGACTACGACAATGACCCAGATTCGGCTGACGATATAGTAGTTCCCAACATGGGCATTCCCGTCAATCAACCAATTGAACTAATTCTTCACGCTATGGACGTCACACACGCCTATTGGGTTCGGGAACTTAGATTAAAGCAAGATTTGGTGCCAGGCCTCAACCTTAAAATTCATTTTACCGCAACTCAGGTTGGTCGTTACGAAATCGCATGTGCTGAATTGTGTGGGTTAGGCCACAGTAAAATGCGGGCATACCTAGATATTATGTCCAACCAAGACTACATAGAATGGCTCAAGGATAGGGCTGCTGAGCAGTAGTGTCGTTTGTTTGCTAGGAGGTTAAATAATGTCAGACGGAGTAACAGGAATGAAGGTTGATCACATACATGAAGCCCCTACCACCTTTATCCAAAAATACATCTTCAGTCTTGACCATAAGGTTATTGGCATCCAGTATTTTATGTTGGCGCTATTCTCCGTCATCGTTGGAATTATCTTATCTCTCCTCATTCGTATCCGCTTGGTATGGCCAGAAGCCGAAATTCCTGGCCTCGAAGCGTTGTCTCCAAATGGAGCGCCAGATGGCGTGATGACACCAGAATACTACCTCTCCCTCCTGACAATTCATGGAACCATAATGGTTTTCTTCGTTTTAACAACGGCACCCCAAGGAGGTTTTGGTAATTATTTTCTTCCTATCCAAATTGGAGCACTAGACATGGCTTTTCCCAGGCTAAATATGCTTTCATTTTGGATAACATTTGTAGGGTTATTGGTATTATTGTCCACCTTCTTCATTACTGATGGGCCTCCAATATCAGGCTGGACTGCCTACCCACCTCTTAGTGCTGTGGGTTCAGCAGCCGGCCCAGGTCTCCAAATGGGCCAAATACTATGGGTAGGAAGCATTGCATGCTTCTGTATTGCAGCTCTTCTTGGATCCCTTAATTTCATTGTTACAACCCTGGATCTCAGGGCAGAAGGGATGACTCTTGGGCGCCTCCCGCTCCCCGTCTGGGCGTGGTTCATAACTGCTATTCTTGGACTTCTTGCTTTCGCGGTCCTTTTGGCGGCCGGAGTTCTTCTTTTACTTGAAAAACTAGGTGGGACAAGTTTCTTTATACCTAGTGGGCTAATTGTGAGTGATAAGATTATTGAACGTGGCGGAGGGTCACCGCTTCTATGGCAACATTTATTTTGGTTTTTTGGCCACCCAGAAGTTTATATTGCAATCCTACCTGGAATGGGAGTTGTGTCGCAGATTCTCTCAACTTTTTCACGTAAACCAATTTTCGGTTACCGGGCAATGGTTATAGCCCTTACTTCCATTGCATTTCTTGGTTTTTGTGTCTGGGGGCACCATATGTTCATTAGCGGCATGAGCCCCTATTCATCATTTGCTTTTTCGGTTATGACTGCTGCCATTGCCGTTCCATCCGCAATAAAAACCTTTAATTGGCTAGGAACCTTGTGGGGCGGTAATCTTCGAATGCAGACTCCCCTTCTCTTCTCCGTGGGTTTTGTCTCTTTGTTTATCACTGGAGGTCTAGGAGGAATCTTCCTTGCACAGCCAACGCTAGATATCTACTTCCATGATACCTACTTTGTGGTGGGCCATTTCCATATGATTATGGGGGTTGCAGCAATCTTTGGAATTTTTGCTGGTACCTACTATTGGTTTCCAAAGATGTTTGGGCGCCTTATGAATGAACGGATGGGAAAGATTCACTTTATTACCACATTCATCGGTGTCTACGCTATTTATGTACCCATGCATTTAATGGGATTAGTTGGTCACCCTCGTCGGTATGCAGATTTAACTGGAGTTGACTATCTTTCACCCTTGGTTGGGTTGCACACCTTTATTTCAATTGCGGCCTTTCTTACAGCTGCAGTTCAAATAATATTCATATTTAATTTCTTCTGGAGCATGAAAAGGGGAGAGAAATCATCCAATAATCCCTGGGAGGCAACTACACTTGAGTGGGACATTCCTTCACCTCCCCCGCACGATAACTTTGGAGGAAAAATCCCACGAGTTTATCATGGACCGTACCAATACAGTGTCCCTGGCGCAAAAACCGATTACATAATGCAAACTTCACCAGAAAAAACATTGGGATAAATATTTAAAATACAGAAATCAAACACGTATGGAATTCGCTACAACGCTTTTTAAAAGACATCAACTAACTGACCTTGAACCCCTTCCTGAGGGAAATAATGTACAGGGGAATTGGCTACGCTCAAGTAGGGGCCTGCCCACACCAAAGACCTTTCGGATTGGAATATATATTGCTCTAATCCCAATCCTAATGATGTTTATTTCTTTCACAAGCGCTATGGTGGTGCGTCGTGGACTCTCGAATGACTGGACCACCACTCCACTGCCAAGCATTATCTGGCTAAACACCCTAGTGCTCTTACTCAGTAGTTTCACAATTGAAAAAGCCCGGCAATCTTTTAAGCGGGGCAGGATGGAAGCTCTTACTCTTTGGCTTGTATCTACACTCATTCTAGGAAGCGCCTTCGTGTGTGGTCAATTCGTTGCCTGGAGAGACCTAGTCGCACAGGGTGTCTACCTAGCCTCAAACCCCAGCAGCTCTTTCTTTTATCTGTTTACTGTGGCGCATTCCCTTCACCTTTTTGGGGGCCTTTTGGCTCTCTTTTATCTTAATTATCGGTCATATATTATTAAATCCAAAACCTCATTTACTGGGGTTGGGCTTGACGTAACCGCCATCTATTGGCATTTTATGGATGGACTCTGGGTTTACATTTTCATGCTTTTATTGTTTTGGAGGTAATAGGGTGTCTGAAGTATCAAATCCTTTAAATAAATCACTATGGGGCGGGGGTCGCTCCCCTTACCGAATTGGTTCTAAGAAATTCGGAATGTGGCTTTTCATTGTTTCCGATTCAATTACTTTTGCAACCATGCTTATAGCGTATAGCTATTTACGCGTTTCAACTGAAACTTGGCCCACCCCATTCCATATATGGCCAAGTCTCGCGAATGCAACACTTATGACCATTGTTCTTTTGGGCAGTAGCCTCACTATGGTTTTTGCAGTCAATTCCTCGAAAAACGGGAACCGCTCCCACGTCGTTCGGTGGCTTGTATGCACAATGCTCGGAGGGATCATTTTTGATATCCTTCATATCAAAGAATGGCTAGATTTAATGCACGAAGGCGTAACCCTCGTTCAAAACCCTTGGGGTACGCCTCTTTTCGGGGCATCTTTTTTTTCTTTGACAGGCTTGCACATGACACATGTTACTGCCGGAGTTGTTTACTTAGGAATTATTGCAGTTGGTACAGCACGAGGAAAATTTACTCATGAAGACGTTGAATCAAGCGGATTGTATTGGCATTTCGTTGATCTAGTCTGGATGTTTATTTTTCCGCTTGTTTATTTGATGTCATCAAATTTAAATTAATTGTCCTTGTGTAGGTTATCTTGAAAGAAGGAAAAATGAGCACCTATTCAAGTAGCAAGCAGGAATCTTCAAAAATATATATTTGGGTGTGGCTCTGGTTGATAGTCCTAACTGCGGTTGAGATTGCATTGGCCTTCCAAGAGCTTGCAACTTTGTTGATGCTCTTCTTGCTAATAGCGCTATCCATGGTGAAGGCCGGGTTAATTATTTCCTATTTCATGCACCTGCAGCATGAAACACGTGGACTTAAATGGAGCTTAATCCCGCCAATGATAATAGTCATTGTCCTTCTTTTTGCTTTTTTTCCAGATAGCATCCGTATATTAGATCTCAGACCTTAGAAATTTGATTAAATGAAGATTTATTTTCAGCAAATAAATAAATGCTTTCTGGTTGTTTTGCCTGTGTCTATTTTTTGTTTTCCCATGAAAATCTGGGGCCAGGGGTGCTCTCTGTGCGTAAAAAATGCTGCTGCTGCTGGATTAGAGGCTGGCCAAGCTTTGAATTCTGGAATACTTCTCCTATTAGTTCCATCCCTCTTAATTTTCACCGGTATTTTAAGTGCTGCCTTCCTTGGACAGAAAACTGAACCACTTCCCAGGACCTCACAAGAAAGCGGGAACAATCAGGAAAAAGAGCAAGACTGCCCCACACCTCCAATGGCAGGAAGCTTCCAGTGAAACCTCTAGATCCGCTATTTGCTTCTGGTTGATATCGGAAAGTGTATGATTTATGGCATTAACTGTACCGAAAAATCGAGGGTTGCATAAATTTATCATTTTTACCACATTTGTAACTTTTCTACTTATCGTAGCTGGAGGTTTAGTTACAAGTAATGAGGCTGGTCTCGCAGTTCCTGATTGGCCACTTTCTTATGGTTCTTTAATGCCCCCAATGGAAGGAAACATACGTTATGAGCACACACACCGAATAATTGCAGCGCTTGTTGGGTTGCTAACCATTGCTTTCAATCTATGGTTATGGCAGAGCTCAGAGCCAAGGCATGTTCGGACTCTTGGACTTTTTGCACTTTTTGTGGTAATTAGCCAGGGGATCCTGGGTGGAATTACTGTTATATTTCTTTTGCCTCTTCCGGTCTCTGTCGCTCATGCTTGCCTTGCTCAGATATTTTTTTCTGTGATGGTTATTCTTTCACTCTTAACATCTTCAGACTGGAAGCTTCCCCAAACAAAAATAATCGACAATGGCAAACCCTCGCTCAAACTCTTTTGCTATGCAATTCCTATTACAATCTTCCTGCAACTAGTATTAGGTTCCGTTCTGCGACACTCAAACAGCACCATCCACCCTCACCTAACTGGAGCGTTTTTTGTTAGCATTTTAGTAGTGTGGGCATCTTTACGGGTCCTATACAAACACCCACAACAATGGAATATGGTTCGTGTATCACTCTTACTTGTTGGATTGCTATTTGTTCAACTTCTACTTGGAACAGGTTCTTTTTTAATGCGGTTAACAACAGGAGACTCTCCACAACCAACAGTCCCCTTGGTGGCGATTACTACAGCGCACGTTGCCGCAGGGGCATTGATACTGGCGGCCAGCTTGGTATTTACTTTTGAAACCATTCGTTCCATTTCTATTACGAATGGTTCACTTAAGGCCGTATCAAATAATCTGACGCGTGGTACGCTTGGGCCTCGATGAACGCTTATTCATGAACTGCTATTTTTATTGCATTAATCTTTGGATTCCGTAAGGATAAATACGTTAAATGCTTTCTTGTAATCGGAAAATTTTATGAAAATTCAAACTGACATCACAAAGTCCACGGTTGATACAGCACCTCCTCAGCGGCCTAATAATTTAATTGGTAAGGTAATTGATTATATTGAACTAACCAAACCTGGCGTAGTCTGGCTTATCTTGATGAGCACTGGGGCAAGTTTTTATCTCGCTTCCCACGGGACAATCAACTTCCCTCTATTTTTTCATGCTGTCATGGGGACCGCATTGGTTGCCGGTGGAACAGGGAGCCTAAACCAGTACATAGAAAGGGATTTAGACTTCAGGATGCGCCGAACCGCAAACCGCCCCCTTCCATCAGGCAGGTTAAAACCTAGAAATGCTCTCTTGTATGGAATCTCTCTTTCCGCTCTCGGTATATTTGAACTGGCATTTTTCGTAAATTTCCTGTCCAGTTTCCTAGCTCTTATTACTCTATTCAGTTATCTTCTTTTTTATACGCCACTCAAAAAAAAGACATCCTACTGCACCTTGGTTGGGGCGTTCCCTGGGGCAATGCCACCAGCTATTGGTTGGACAGCTGCCCGTGGTCAGATTGAATTAGAAGCCATCACCCTATATGCAATCCTATTCTTGTGGCAATTTCCTCATTTCCTTGCAATAGCCTTGATGTACAAAAATGATTATGCCCGTGCAGGAATCGTTATGTTACCTGTTGTTGATAAGGATGGAAAATCCACGCAGAGGCAAATTAAATATTACACCTGCCTGCTCTTGGCTGTAAGCCTCGTTCCTGCCTTTATTGGCCTAGCAGGTAATATCTACCTTGTTGGATCACTTTTACTCGGCTTATCATTTGCTTACTACGCTTTTTCTTCAAACATATCTCAATCTATCGCTGAAGCTAGACAGTTACTTCTTGCTTCGGTTTTTTATTTACCATTGCTGTATGCATTATTGGTTGCCGAAAGATTCATTTAAATTAAAACTATACATTACACACAGGAACCAACCTGGAATTTTAATATAATATGGATACATCACCAATCATCGAAGTTAAAGATCTTTCCCATTCTTATCCCCAAGGATTTGGTCGATCAGCCCTCAAGAAAATCAGCTTTTCTGTTTCCAAGGGAGAGGTTTTTGGTTTACTTGGGCCAAACGGAGGGGGAAAAACTACTGCTTTTAAGATCCTGTCTACACTGCTACTCCCCAGTCAGGGGTCTGCTTGCCTTTTTGGATTTGATGTTAGGAAAGATTCGAACTTAGTCCGTAGCCGGATTGGAGTGGTGTTTCAATCTCAAAGTCTTGACCTCAAGCTTACAGTAGAAGAAAATCTACGGCACCATGGACATCTTTATGGACTCATCGGCTCTAACCTCAAAACTCAAATAAAAATTACACTAAAACAATTAGGTCTAATTGGCCGAAAAAAAGATCGAATAGAAACCCTCTCAGGAGGCCTCAAGCGCCGAGTTGAGCTTGCAAAAGCGCTTCTCCATAACCCTAGTCTCTTATTGTTAGATGAACCAACTGCTGGACTTGACCCAGGGGTTCGTCGTGATCTATGGGAATATCTAAATTCACTTAGGCTAAAAAACGGATTAACAATTCTTCTAACAACTCACCTTTTAGATGAAGCAGAACGATGCAATCGCGTGGGTTTTCTTGATGAAGGGCGGTTGGTTGCATTAGACTCACCTGAAAAATTAAAAAAGAAACTTGGAGGAGAAATAATAGTTGTTAAAACAAAAGATCCAAAATACCTACAAAAAGAAATTGAAGATAAATTTAAAATTCACGGAATGATTATCGATGGTACGCTTAGACTTGAACGTCAGCGGGCCCATGAATTTATTGCACAACTCATGGACGCCTTTGGGGGTCAGGTACAAACTATAACACTTGCCCACCCTACCCTCGAGGATGTTTTCATTCGTGAAACGGGACATAATTTCTGGTCAAAATAACGGACTAATGAGTTGAAAGACTTTAAATAAAATATAAAAACCATACTAAATTAATCTAAATATTTATAGGAATAATTCAAAATAATTAAGAGCAAAAAGATATTAAACCAAATAAATACCCTAAAAATGGAGACTTGATATTTCACTATGAAGGAACAAACGATACTCACCATCTTCTCCTTAATCGTATCTTTATCAGCGCTAGCAACAATAGGATGGACAGCCTTAAACGGTGAAGCATTGCACTTAGACGGTTTAATGCTAATCTTATGTTGCTTCGCTACCATCGCCATTTTTTTACCAGTATTTTTAATTGAAATAAAACAAATTACCATTAGTGGGCTATCGGATAAAAAGAAACCAGAGGATCAAGACTAATAACATCAACATTGGCCTGAATTATGATTTCGATAAAACAAATCCAAAGATTCCTACTTGCAATTACGACACTTTGGAAACGTGAGTTGGTTAGATTTTTTCGCCAAAAAGGTCGGGTGGTCGGGGCACTTGGAACGCCAGTGGGTTTTTGGATTCTTATTGGATCAGGTTTCGGTAAATCATTCCGAATGCCAATTTCTACTAATGGAGATGAAATTAACTATCTTGAGTACTTCTTTCCCGGGACTATCACCCTGATTATCTTATTTACTTCTATTTTTTCTACTATCTCGTTAATTGAGGATCGTAGGGAAGGTTTTCTTCTTTCCGTGCTAGTGGCCCCTGTTTCACGACCAACAATTGTGATAGGAAAAATACTAGGAGGGACTACTTTGGCGTTCTTTCAAGCCTTAGTCTTTGTTTTTCTTGCACCTCTAATAGGAATATCCTTGGATGGAAGTCAACTCGCTTCAATGCTAGGGATTCTATTTTTAATCGCTTTTTCCCTAACAGCCCTTGGGTTTGCTATCGCATGGAAATCAGAGTCTACTCAAGGTTTTCATGCTGTGATGAATCTTGTTTTATTTCCGATGTGGTTGCTCTCTGGCGCCCTGTTTCCTATCACAGGTGCCTCCACCTGGGTGGGATGGGTAATGAAACTTAATCCATTAACATACGGTATGTCTTCCTTACGGCATATTCTGTACGCAGGAAACCCAGCTTTGGCTGACGGCCTCCCCCCTCTTTTCCAATCAATCTTAATCACTTCATTCTTTGGTGTAATTGCACTGGTAGTGGCTTTTATACTGGCTTCGCGAAAAACCAATCAAGGCTTCTTGTAGCTTATGACTGAGAACTTTTACCTTCTTGCATCACTTCCCTTATCTATGATTCCTAGTATTAACGCTGCCCTTAACGCTACTTGCGTTTTGCTTCTCTTGCTAGGCTACATAATGATTCGGAAAAATAAAATAACAGCGCATAAATATTTCATGGGATTAGCTTTTGTAGTTTCAATTCTCTTTTTAATTCTTTACCTTATATACCATTACCAAGTAGGATCTGTTTCTTTTACTGGTCGTGGTTGGATTCGAAGTATTTATTTCACCATTTTAATTTCCCATACAACTCTTGCTGTAGTGATTCCTCCGATGGCCTGCCTTACTATCTACCGTGCTATCCGCGGAAGATTTAAAAGCCATGCTAAAATTGCACGATGG
>CAZSDV010000032.1:0-220 GCA_964605715.1 uncultured Acidobacteriota bacterium | reverse complement strand
CTGTACCTCTATGGTTGTATGTTTCTCTTACAGGTGTAGCTGTCTATTTGATGCTATATCAACTATGACCTTACCCTCCACGAAGCTTCCAATTTTATTTAATTTGGATTTGTGGTTTAGGTACAGCAGGAGGAAGATCGCGAGCTTCAATCTCTGACTTAAACTCTCCACCCTTATGACCTCCGTCACAGAAGGGTTTATTATTAGAAAGCCCGCAACG
>CAZSDV010000031.1:0-24387 GCA_964605715.1 uncultured Acidobacteriota bacterium | reverse complement strand
CCTCAACGACTTTAACCGGCGAACCTGGAACTAAGCCGATTTCTTTCCACCAACGCATGTGTTCGGCGTCTTCATCGCTAACGCGGCGAACGATGGCTTGGACTCCGACATTAAGCTCTGCCAGCGCCTTTAATGGTTCCTGAGAGACCTTTCCTCGGGCCGAGGGAATAGGATGGCCGTGTGGGTCACTTGAGGGATGGCCTAATTTGGAGTCGATCAATTTCTCCAGTTTATGAGAGATAAAATGCTCGAGCGTTTCTGCCTCGACGTGCGCCTGGTGCCAATCCATGGCCAGATGATCGGTAAAAAAGCTTTCAAGAAGGCGGTGACGCCGAACAGTTTCAAGTGCTAGAGCCCTTCCTATCTTGGTGAGCAATACACCGTGGCGACGCTGATAGTGGACTAGACCGGCCTCTGACATCTTTTTAAGCATAGCGGTAACCGCCGCTGAGCTAACTTTAAGTCGCTTAGCGACGGAGCTGGTGCTGGCGGCCTTCTGGTCTCCAGTCAACGTATATATGGCCTTTAGGTAGTCCTCAATAGCCTGACTTAATGACTGCAGAGGAGTACCTTTTGTTTTTACTGGCATAGGGTGTCTGATTTAACCTTACTTACATTTGATCATAAACCTTGGTAAATCACAAGGTCCTCCAAATTCAACTAAGGAGCCTTCTTGAGGGCTATACGAGATAAGGTGTGCTTCCAAAAAGATTTGGGATAAGGGAGACGGAAACAGCGGGCAGGTAGATTAGGCGAGGACAGAGGAGAGTTTTTCAGTTAGGGTTTTACGCAGAGCGTCGAGGTTAGATTCAACTTGTGGGCGGTTTTCTTGGGGCTCGCTGGTGGCTCTGTGACGGTAGATATATTCGGTGTCTTTAAGCTGGTTCCCGGTCAACACGGCTACAATGTCAGCTTCGTGATCGATGACACCCGCTTGTGTCAATTTCCGAATCCCAGCGACGGTGGTGGCGGAGGCTGGCTCGCAGCCGATCCCATCTTTGGCAAGAGAATTTTTCGCTTCAAGAATCTCACGGTCAGTAACTGATTCAGCCAACCCCTTGGACCACTTGAGCGCCCCCATGGCTTTTTGCCAATTAGCGGGGTGGCCAATGCGGATGGCGGTGGCTTCCGTGTCCGGATGATCTACTGCTAGTAGTTTGGCGCTTTTGGTACGCAACGTCTGGACAAAAGGACTGGCCTTTTCTGCCTGGACGACGACCAGGCGAGGTATCTTCTCGATGAACCCCAACTCGTTGAGCTCACGTAAGCCTTTTCCAATCGCTGAAACGTTGCCCAGATTTCCGCCGGGAACAACAATGTAGTCGGGAGATTGCCAGCCTCGCTGTTCGAGCATTTCTGCGACGATGGTCTTCTGGCCCTCAATGCGGAATGGATTAATGGAATTGACTAAATATATACCCATCTCGATAGCCAGTTCTCGCAGCAGGGAAAAAGCCTGATCGAAATTATTGCCAATTTCCATTACGATAGCGCCGAAGTCAAGGGCCTGGGCCAGTTTAGCTTGCGAGATTTTTTCTTTAGGAATGAAGAGCAATGCTTTCATTCCGGCCCGAGATGCATAAGCTGCCATCGAAGAGGATGTGTTACCTGTGCTGGCGCAGGCAACCATCCGGATACTTTGCGTATCAGCCCGGGTTATGCATGTTGTCATGCCGAGGTCTTTGAAGGAACCAGTGGGGTTGCTTCCTTGATGCTTGACGCTGAGGTTTACAGACCCAGCCCAAGAACCACTATGACTTGCTCTTACTAGGGGTGTGTTTCCCTCGGCAAGTGAAGTGATCCGAGCATCATCTTCTAAAAAAGGAATTAATTCGCGGAATCGCCAAACGCCAGAGCGGTTGATTGATTTATTACTTAATCGCCGTTGACTCCATTCGATCCTGACTTTCTCAGGATCTATGTTTTCAAACTTGTAACGGACTTCTAGTAGGTCACCACAATGGGGACACTGGAAGGAATCCTGTTTTGACTCTAGCGATCTGCCACAGCTTTCGGCGATGCACTGAAAATAGATACGAGGCATATAAAAAATTATCCTGGGAAGCTCCTGTTATAATTGGAACTCGCTGTGCAGCGCCCCCACAGCTTCTTTAACATCGGCGGACCTCACGGCGAAAGAGATGCTCATTTCAGAAGAACCTTGGGCGATGGCAATCACATTTATACCGTTACTTCCTAGAGCTCCGAAAATCCTGCCGGCAATCCCAGGTGTACCCTCCATATTCTCCCCTATGGCCACGATAATGGCAGCTTGGCGCATGATTTCGATGGGCCCCATGTAATCATGGCGCATTTCGAGTTCAAAGGTTTTTTGGAGCAAGGCCTTCACCTGATCCAATTCCTCATGGTGGACGGCTAGGGATAAAACGTTGTCTGCCGACAGCTGAATAACCATCAGTGTCGTAATGGATTGACTGGCAAGGGCGTCTAATGCCTTAGCGGCCATGCCGGGAAAACTGAAAATTTGGTCCCCTCTCAAGGTTACGAGGTTGGCGCGTGTTACCGATGTAATTGCCTTTACCCCACCAGAGGAATTCGACCGCGGGTTTGAACGAAGACTGATGCGTGTTCCTTTAGACGTAGGATTGAAAGTGTTTTTTATCCAAACTGGGATCCTTTTTTTAATCACTGGATCAAGTGTCTTGTAGTAAAGAACTCGAGCACCAAAATAGGAGAGTTCAATAGCCTCTCGGTAGGAGAGTGCCGGCACAATTTTTGCTTCAGGGATTAGGCGGGGATCGGCGGTCATTACCCCGTCCACGTCGGTCCAAATCCAGACTTCCCGGGCGTCGAGCGCCGCACCTATGAGAGTTGCACTGTAGTCTGATCCCCCCCGTCCCAGCGTAGTCGAGACGCCCTTTCGCGTAGCCGCGCGAAAACCAGTTATTACTGGAATTATGTTTTCCTGAAGTAATGGCAATATTCGTTTCCGTGTTTTTGCACGACTCAAGTCGGAGACTGGAGAGGCATTGCCGAATCCTTCATCTGTGACGAGCAAGTCGGCTCCGTCGATAGCCTGGGCAGCAATACCTTTTGACCGGAGAACCTCTGTCATTATTTCAATGTTCATTAACTCTCCCAGGCTTGCAATAGCATCCAGCGCTCGTGGAGTTATTTCTCTCATGAGCGTAATTCCTGAGCAGAGCGCCTCGAGGTTAGCCAGGTAATCTGATAACTTCAGTTCAACTTGTTCCTGTTTATCGGGCGAGAGGAGGCTCTCAACAACTTGGAAATGACGGTCTTTAATTTCCTGTTTTACTTTTCGCCATAGAGATTCTTTTCCGCGAGCTGCATATTGCGCTGACTGGATTAGGGCATCGGTAATACCCCCTTGTGCGGAAAGAACCACCGCTAACTTCTGCTTTCTTTGTAGACGGACTATAAGCTTGGCAACGCCACTTATGCATTCGGCGTCCTTCAGAGAGGTTCCACCAAATTTCATGACTCGAATAATTGGTCGGTTTTTCTTCATGTAGGACTCGCAAACTCTTTACTTATGGATGGTATAACCCAAGGATGATTGGGTCAACCTTAACCTTTTTATGGTCAACTAGTTACTAAGTTTACTTAGCGGAATGGTAATGTGATTCCCACTAGTAACTGAAAAGGGACTTCGCTAGAGAGATTCTACTGAGAGAACGAGCCGGGAATGGGGCGCATAAGACAAACGTACCGTTCCCTTGCTGGGAAGATCTCGCCCAAGGAGACCATCAACGACGAAGTGCTGGCCATGAATCTCTAGGATGTAGCCACCCTGTGAATGTAATTTTTTGAATGTGCCGGTGATCTCCTCAGTTAGCCCATGGGACAGGTCGGAGCGAATCGAATTCCGGCGTCCGATCAGGCGCCGGTGGCTCACAATAGAGAAGCCGCCAACTATGGTTGAGACGGCATAGAGCAGGAAACCCGAGGCACCTTGTCGTGAGAAGGAGACTGCCACATAAATAAGAAATATCACGACAAACAAGGAGGACAGAGTGCTAACCCAAATGACCAGGGTCATTTCCTTCTGATGCTTCTTTAGCCGCTCATTTTCTTTTGTTGAAAGCTGCGATGTCATATTGAGATGTAGCCGGGCTGTGGGCCAGCATCTTGTCTCGCCCTAAGCCGGGTATTTTTTTCACTCGATTCCTTGAAAAACCCTAAAATGATCTACCATTTAAAGCATAGGGATCCCAGTAACGATTATATCCTTCTCTTGGGATTTGGGAAATGTGTTAAAGCATACTTAAATCAGGAAATTATCACCAGTCTCCCTAAACTCTGCTGGACTCAAAGAGGACCAATCTTCTCGTGTTAGAATAATGCACCGTGTCCGGGTTAAAGAAAACTCCAGTTGTTGATACCAAAGGTTCAGGATTGATGCTCGATCTGAGCGTTGTTATACCAGCTTTTAACGAACAAGAGAATGTTGCTCCTCTGTTGAGGGTTATTCACCGTGCCCTGGGTGGTAGTTCGGTCTCTTATGAGATCTTGGTGGTTGATGATGGCAGTACTGACGGAACACTGGAGGCATTATGCGTTGCGCAGGAATCAGATCCAACACTCCGTGTTGGGCATTTGCGCAGAAATCAGGGCCAAACACATGCCATGCTTGCAGGAATTCAGCTGTCGCGAGGAAAGGCGATTGTAACTCTGGATGCGGACATGCAGAATGATCCAGCAGACATCCCGCGCCTACTCGAACATCTTGATTGCTGGGACGTTGTTTGCGGGATCCGGAAGGGAAGGCAGGACAGTTGGTTCCGGCGATTTTCCTCAAAGATTGGAAACGGTTTCCGTAATTGGATTACAGGAGATTATGTGGTGGATACTGGTTGTACGTTGAAAGCTTACCGGCGCGAATGTGTGACTAAACTGGAACTCTACCGTGGCCTTCACCGATTCCTTCCGACACTGCTTAAGATGCAAGGCTGTCGTGTCACCGAGGTGGAGGTTTCCCATTTACCTCGGATTCACGGTGAAACGAAGTACAATGCCCGAAACCGAATCTGGAAAGGTCTTGTAGACACCTTAGTGGTTCGTTGGATGTTGAAAAATCGCATTGATTTTACATCGACGTTGAACGTGATCGAAAATCCCCAACAGAATAACGAAATCTTGTCGGAATCGAGTGGCGGCAAGAATAACAAGAAGGATTTCATACCGAAGTATTGACCACACCTTAAAGGACCTCACGTCTGCATCTTTAATTTCCCGTGAATAATAACATCCTTACTAAATGCAAAATATTAGCCAATGGGAACCGGGGGTTCCTGCTGACCCTTGTGGTTGCCGCGATCCTGTTTTTTGCTGGTCTCGGACATTTTCCTCTTTTTGAACCAGACGAAGGGCGCAATGCAGAAGTAGCGCGGGAGATAATCGAGTTGGAGGATTGGATTACCCCTCACTACAACGGCCTGACCTATCTGGATAAACCGATGCTCTTTTTTTGGATGGTGGCGACGAGTTTTAAGGCACTGGGGGCCAGCGCAATGGCAGCACGCCTACCCTCAGCCCTGATGGCCCTGGCTACCGTTATTTTAGCCTGGTTATGGGCACGAAGAATTAAAGTAGGGAGAGCTGAGACTGCTCTAATTCTTGCTTCCACACCCTTTATGATTGCCTTCTCCCGTATCGTTATTTTCGACATGACTCTTGCCTTTCTGGTCTCTCTGTCCCTCTTTGGTTTCTGGGGATTTGAGAGGTCGAGGTTTCAAAAGGTTAGATATAGCCTGCTTTTTTTCGGCTCTATGGGACTAGCGACGATCACCAAGGGTCCAGTGGGATTCCTACTTCCTCTGCTTACGGTTTTTACTTATTTAGGTGTTTTGGGTCGATGGAAAGATCTCAGGCGATTGCGCTGGGGGCCCGGTTTAATGGTTTTTATAGCTATGGCCTTACCGTGGTTCCTTGCTGTCTCCTGGCAGAATCCGGATTTTCCTCGCTATGCATTTTTGGATGAGAGTTTACTGCGGTTCACGACCGGTAGTGCCCGCCGTGGCGGACCCCTCTACTACTACATTCCGGTATTACTGCTTGGATTCTTACCATGGAGTTTATTTCTTTTTTCTGCTTATTTGGGAAGGTGGCGCGAATATCAGAATCTTAGGGAATCAGAGAAACAGCCTCTTCTTTTTGTAGTTTGTTGGGCAGCCGTGGTTCTGATATTTTTTACAATTTCCCGATCGAAGCTTCCGGGGTACATCCTGCCAGCCTTTACTCCAATGAGCTTGCTGGCAGCTCGGCTCTGGGACAAGTGGTCCGGTGCTGAAAAGAGGCTACCTCCTCCCCGATGGTTGACGCGTGGCTTCTGGGCACTCTTCGGCTTGGGGTTATTGGTGCTGTTTGCTTCTTGGGGATTTCAGCTCGGAATTGGTCCATCCCAAGCAAGATTGATGGAAAAAATGGGCCCAGGGGTGGCTTCTGGATTAAGCCAATTGCTTTTCTCCTGGGGAATGATTTTAGTGGCGATCAGCGTTCTCGGACGTCATATATCTTGGCGGAGACATGGAGCCAAGTTGACGTTGGCACTTCTGGTCCTTGTAGTCCCACTTCTCATTGCTCGTGGTTACCGTCCTTTACGGGCACACTTGGAGTCGCAATCAAGCGAGGAGCTAGCGAAAAAAATCCTCTCCAGTGAGATGTCTGATAGCCCGCTTTACGCGTACTATTGTTACCGTCCCAGCCTTAGTTTTTATCTTGGACGCCCGGTCAATTTAGTGACAAGCGATGCGAGCGAGCTTGGGAGTAACTATATTTCCCCTCGCAGGGAACAGTTTCTTGAAAAACCCAACACATCAATTTTCAGTCCTGAATATTTAGTACGAATTGCGGAGAGCAACTCTATCCCAGTTCTAGTCCTGACCTTAAATGCGAATATATCGACATTAATTGATTTAATTCCTCGAGCGGAACCTCTTTGGCAAGATTGGAAATTTTCAGTTTGGGTTATACCATCTGCAAGTTCAGAATAGGTTTTTGGTTTAATATTTCTTGAGACAACTAATTTAGGGTTTACCTCTTATGTGCGGAATCTGTGGCGCCTTCAACCTTGAGCTTCATCCGTTAGGATCACCTGACTTGACGCGCCTTATGTCGTCTCGCATAGAGCATCGAGGCCCTGATAGCCGTGGGAGATTTTCTCGTTCCGGACTCGCCTTGGATATACGGAGGTTGAGTATTATCGACATCGAAACTGGTGACCAGCCACTGTCGAACGAATCAGGTGAGGTCACCTTGGTTGTGAATGGGGAAATCTATAATTACCGTGAGCTTCGACAAGAACTTGTTTCGCGGGGTCATAACTTTAAAACTAACTCAGACGGCGAAGTGATTACTCACCTTTACGAAGAAAAAGGGCCGAATTGCCTCGCGGAACTGAATGGCATGTTTGCTCTGGCTTTATGGGATGAGCGTCGCAAGCGTTTGCTTTTGGCGCGGGATCGTGCTGGAGAGAAACCTTTGTTTTACTGGTGTAACGGCAAGGAGCTTCTCTTTGCTTCAGAAGTAAAAGCTCTTCTTGAGTGTCCTCAAATACCGAAAACCCTCGATCCTGCTGCCATTGAACGATTTCTGTTATATGGTTATATACCTTCTCCTGATACTGCATTTAAGGCAATCAAGAAACTTCCTGCTGCTCACCGTATGATTGTTGATCGAGGTAAAATTCAAGTTGAACCTTATTGGCAGCTCAAAAAATTTCTTTTTAGTGCCCTTGCGCAGCCGCCCAAAACTTTCAATGAGGATCAGTCTAGGCATGAACTTCGGGCCCGAATAGTTGAAGCTGTCCAGTCGCGCTTGGTAAGTGATGTCCCGCTGGGAGTTTTTCTAAGTGGTGGCGTAGATTCCTCAGCTCTTGTGGCCTGCATGAGCAAGTTAACTCCAGGAAACGTTAAAAGTTTCACTATTGGATTTTCTGAAGCATCGTTTAACGAAGCTGGTTACGCGAGCCAGGTTGCACAGACATTCAAAACACAACACCACGTGGTGACGGCAGATGAAAAATCGCTGCGGGAAGCGCTGTGGTTCCTAAGTGGATTTATGGATGAACCGCTTGGTGACCCAGCTGTGTTACCAACCTACTTGATCTCAAGATTTGCGCGAGAGACCGTGAAAGTTGCCTTGAGTGGTGAGGGCGGGGATGAACTCTTTGGAGGTTATCCGACTTATACGGGATATCGCATGGCAGAATACTTCCTGCGCATTCCTAAGATGTTAAGGAAAGATAGCCTGGCGCGGCTTGTCGCCAAACTGCCTGGGTTAGCTGGGGCGGTACCTGTTAGCCTCTTCATTAGTCGTTTTTTCGATCATGTGGAGGACAGTTTCGCACATCGGCATCATGCGTGGCTTGGGGCTTTTTCTCCTGCTATTGTGAAGCAACTCTTTTCTCCTAAATGGAGAGAACAACACGGAAACTGCGACCTCTTTGAGCCTGCCGACACCCTCATAGAAGATGCTCAATTAGAGGATTCTTTGGAGAGCCTGCTTTACAGCGATTACCATATGTACTTGGGTGACGATCTACTGACAAAGCTGGATCGAGCTAGTATGGCCTGCTCGATCGAGCTTCGCACTCCGTTTCTAGATCAACGCCTCGTGGAATTCGCGGCAGGACTGCCCATGGAATTCAAGTTGCGTGGCTTCAAGACAAAATATCTTTTCAAGAAAGCTATGGAAGGGCACCTCTCCTCAAAAATTCTCTATCGACAGAAGCGAGGGTTTTCAGTGCCGGTGGGCCATTGGATGAGGGGAGAGCTTAAGCCGTTAGTGCAAAAAGTCTTGGCCCGAGAGAAGATCGTCCGCGATGGTATATTCGAGCCGGATGTAGTTCAAAGGTTACTTGAGGAACATTGGAGCCGGCGCTTTGATCACCGTCGTGGACTGTGGGCACTGCTCATGTTTCAGATTTGGCACGATCACTGGGTAAGGGGTTCCAGGGGGGACTTTAGCTAGTTACGGAACTAATTAAGTGTTTATGGTTCGTTATTCTTTGGGTTTTTACTATTATTAAGCGGTTAATATTCTTTTACTTTTCCACTGCTTGCGTCTAGCTCTACACGCATTGTCCACTCAATGTTAATGTTTCGACTGGCAAACCATTTTTCCAGTGTTGGCTGGTCGGAGGTTTCGACCTCCGTGAGCATCCGTCCGGCAATCTGCCCTGAGACCACTCGGCACAGTTTAACCTCGGAGTCCTTCATCATTTCGAGCATTAGTTGCTTGAGGGCCTGTTTAGTTAGACAGGCCGTCGTGTGACAGGAGAAATAGAGTGGCATTAGACGCTCCGTGGGTTAAAAGTTAAATGGTGATTTTGTTACCAAATAGAGCACCTTCCATTTTTTCGAGATAAATAAACTCAATCTAGTATTTTCACGGAATCCAATCAGCGATAAAGACATTGATTTCTCTCGGTCGTTTTGCGTTACGGTTGGAGCTGAATACAAGCTTTTTTCCATCGGGTGAAAACATAGGAAAGGAATTGAAGCCTCCACTGAAAGTTATACGTTCTAATTCATCTCCATTGCTTTTCACCATATAAAGTTCGAATTCCCTTGCCGAGGTAGCTTCGAAGTTCGAGGAGAAAATAATGCCCTTTCCGCTTGGCAGCCAAAAAGGCGCAAAGTTAGCTTTGCCAAGGCGAGTGATCTGGCGATGTTCGCTGCCGTCCGCGCGCATAATAAAAATTTCCATCCGCATCGGCTCGACCAAATCTTTGGAAAGAAGGTCTTGGTAATGTGCGAGATCGGCTTTGCTGGTGGGATGAAAAGCACGATGAACAATCCATTGACCATCAGGCGAATAAAAAGCCCCTCCGTCGTAGCCCTCCTGGTGAGTGAGCCGTCGAATGCGCCGTGTCAAAAGGTCCATGTCATAAAGCTCCAGGTCGCCATCACGGGTGGAGGTAAAGACCATTTTTCTCCCATCAGGGGAGACCGTTGCCTCAGCATTATAGCCCGGAGCACGAGTTAACTGTTCAGTGATGATCCCACTAAGCGAGGCGCGAAATATCTGATAGCTAGGGTAAATAGGCCAAACGTAGCCTTGAGAGCGATTGGGCTGCGGCGGACAAGCATCTTCCCCTAAATGCGTGGAGGCATAGATAACCTGTTGGTTGCCAGGAAGGAAGTAACCGCAAGTGGTTCTACCTTTGCCGGTCGAGAGCAGCCTTACCTCTGACCCTTCGGAGTTCATCAAAAATATCTGGTCACACTGGAATCCATCTCGGGTGGCCTGGAAAATTAAATATTTTCCATCGTAGCTGAAGTAAGCCTCTGCGTTTGTCCCACCGGTTGTAAGCTGACGGATGTTACGTAGGTGCACTTCCCGAGTCTCACGAAGAGGGTCACCTTTGAGACCTCTAATTTGTGGGCCAGTGGTGCCAACTCCTTGTGGGGTGGCGCTTAAGGGTATTCCTGTGAACATTAGTATTCCAAGTGTAATCAAGAGCCAGTGGCGTGCGGCCTGAAGGGTCATTGGTAGTGCTCCTTAGAATCAACGTGGTACGGAGAGAAATTTTACTTCTCTTACGGCAACCGGTGAATCCGACACAGGTGACGACTTAATGGGTTTCCTTGTATCTTGCATTACAACTCTACCTAACCTATCAAATACATGATTTACTTCACGCAAGGATCAACTCGCTTACCATTTGCCAGTAAAAAATTGCAAGATGTACTCGTTTAAGCTGGGAACTACGCCTGGCGCTAACGAACAGTAAGCATAACTTCCGTCGAGATCTCCTTGTTTTTTCGGAGCACCAAAACCCTTACTCTATCACCGGGTATACAGGCGCGAAGGGCGTAGGTAAAATCATAAAGGTTTTCGATCTTTTTTCCGTTGAACTCGATGAGAATATCCCCAGCAATTATTCCTGCGATGCTTGCCGGGCTGCCCTCATTGATATCCGCAAAGCGAACGCCGTTTTCGATCTGGCTGAAATCAGGAATGGATCCAAAGTAAGGGCCATAACCTCCCCCAGTTAGCGTCTTGGAAGTATGCGCATCAGCAATGCGGACAAAAATAGGTCGTTTTTTTTGGCGACTTATTTCTCCTGCGACGTGGTAGACAAGGTCAAGCACCCGAACACTGTTTTTTGAGTCTATTTTTTCCCATGTATCAGATGGTTTATGGTAGTCAGAGTGAAGGCCTGAAAAAAAGAACAACACAGGAATCTCCTTGACAGCGAAAGAGGTATGATCGCTCGCGCCATAGGCGGTGATGGAAAATGAAAGGTCGAGTCCAATGCGCTGATTGGCCTGCTTCACTAGTTTTTCGAAGGTTGGAGAGGTTCTTGCACCCCCTACATAAAGCTGTCCGTTTGTAGCGCGACCGATCATATCCAGATTGATCATGGCCACGGTTTGATTGAGAGGTACCGGAGGATGGGCAGTGTAATAATTCGAACCCAGGATTCCCAGTTCTTCTCCCGCGAAGGCAACAAAGATTAATGAACGAGCCAGGTACCTACGATTTTGAGAAAATTGTCGGGCTAATTCCATTAGTCCGCTGGTTCCGGAAGCGTTGTCGTCTGCTCCATAGTGGATAGATTTGCCTTGAGAAGGCGCAAGCGAAGTGACTCCCCCCAGACCTAGGTGATCGTAGTGAGCACCGAGAATGATAAATTCATTCTGTAAGTTTGGATTTTTTCCTGGTAGATAGCCCACGATATTTGCCACTTCGGATTGGTTCTGTTTTAACTCTGTGTTAAGTGAGATCTGAACAGAATCTCCTAACTCAACAGAACGGGTTAAAAGATCCTTGTCGATGGCTTGGCGCAGAACCTCTATATCCTTATCTTGTCCGGCCCTTTTGAACCACCCGTTAACTACCTTTGTTGTTACCTGGATGGCAGGAATACCAACTGCACGAGGACCTGAGAAATTTTCAAACTTAAAAAGCTCCTGATTTTTTCTCCTATGGTTTCCGGCATCAGCTACCAAAATGATCCCTACGGCCCCATGATTCTTTGCGTTGATAGCCTTATTGACAGGGTGTCCGTGAGCAGTGGATTGGTGACCCATGAAGATACTCTCTTCGTCGTGCTCCTGCGGCTCATGGTGGATTGCAATGGCAATTTTACCTTTGACATCAATGTGCCGATAGTCGTCGTAGTTGTATTCTGAGGCGGTAATGCCATAGCCAACAAAAACCAGAGGGGCTTTAAGGGAGCCGTTGGATGAGAAGCTCAATGGACGGAAATCAGCGTTGAGTGCAAGGAAGTTTTTCCCCTTGGCAGATTCAATGATCAGAGAATTTTCTTGCCCTATCGTGGCAGAGGTAGCGATAGGAAATTTTTGTAGGTAGCCGGATGCTCCTGGAGCGGGCTCCAAGCCGAACTTCTGGAATTGGTGGGCGATGAAGCGGCCTGCTTTGTTGAGCTCTGGCGTGCCGTTCCCTCGACCCCGGAGCTCGTCGCTCGCCAGGTGACGGATATTTTCCATAAATCTTTGTGAGGAAAAATGAGGTGGGGCTGAAGTATGATCACTTGCAGGAATTTGTCCTGCAGTTACCAAGAGGCCAGCAAGGATAATCAGAACACTATGGATAATTATCTGTAGCATATTTTTTCTTGAGGATGCGTTGGTTTTCAGATTCATATTTTTTAAAACAGCAATGATTCAAGTTAAAGAAGGAGCAAATCAGTACTTGGGTTCCTTGGCATGGCTTGCTCTCGCTTAATTATTTTATTTATTGGCACCTGCTGCTGAAGGATGACCGGATATTTTTTCGGAGACCAACTGAAGAATTTCACGACAGAATGCAGGGAGGTCTTTTGGTGTTCTGGAAGTAATTAGATTTCTGTCCACGACAACTTCCTTGTCCTGATAGTTTGCCCCTGCATTTATCATATCGTCCTTTATAGCTTTAAATGAAGTGGCGCGCCTTCCCTTCAGAATACGTGCTGAACAGAGCACCCATCCGGCATGACAGATAGAAGCTATAATTTTCCCTTGCTGGTCCATTTCGCGTACGAGCGTTACCATCCGCTCGTCCTGCCGCAGAAAGTCAGGGGCCCAGCCACCAGGAATAACGACAGCATCTAGGTCTTCGGCCCGTACAGAGTCAATAGATTGATCAGCAATCACCGGGTAACCGAGTTTACTTTTATAGGTTTGACCGGCCTCTGAACCAAGCGTGAAGACATTAGCTCCAGCCTCACGACAACGTAGCAATGGGTACCACACCTCCAATTCCTGGTAGTGGTTTGCAACTAAAACGGCGATTCTTGCCCCTGTGAGTTCCATGAGAAGTTTTCTCTTCCGCGTAAACGTCTAGTAGGAAAGCCTAATGCTAACGTGGTTGTGGGTGGGCTGTCCATTAAGAATCGAAGAGAAAATAAGGCCCTGGAATGCTGAGTTATTACCAAAGCGCCATGGACGCCTAGAACCTACTCTTTTTTGAGGAATAGGTAACCGAGGCACTTGTAGATGAGCTTGGCGGCGAGGAAATCTGAGGCGTGCTGGCCAGGTTGCGGAAGCAACTCAACCACATCCATTGCCACAACTTTCTTATTGCGGGCGAGGGTGCGTATTAGGCTAGTGATCTGATACCAATCAAGCCCACCCGGTTCGGGTGTACCGGTGGCGGGAAGGTAGGCAGGGTCAAACCCGTCCAAGTCAAGCGTGACATAGACGTGATCGCTCAGTTCATCAACCACTTTTCCAGCCCACTGGTCAGCTGGCTGGCCTGCGATGTCCTTTGCCCAAAAGACCGCTGTTTTGAGTTCAGGTAAAGCCAGAGCCTCCTCCTTGCAGAGGCTGCGGATACCCACTTGTACGGCAGGACATATTTCGACCACACGACGCATTACGGAGGCATGACTGTGGCGGTTGCCTTGGTAGGCTTCGCGTAGGTCAGCGTGAGCATCCACCTGGAGTACTGTAAGGTCCGGGTATTGTTTAGCGTAGGCTGAGACAATTGGTCCGGTCAAGGAGTGTTCACCTCCTAGGGTAACGACGAACTTATTTTCTGCGGCAAGCTGGCCTGCGACGGTTCGGATGTTTGCCATTACTTGCTCGAGGCTCCCTTCCTGCGTTTCCATCTCGGGAAGGGTTGCTATGCCATGGGTGCAGATTTCAGCCCAGAGCTCATCGTCAAATGTTTCCATGTTGCGCGAGGCTTCAAGAATTGCGCGTGGTCCGTAGCGAGTGCCAGAGATGTAAGTTGTGGTGCGATCTAAGGGAATTGGCCAGATGACGATACGAGAGGTTGCGTAGGAGGATTGCTCAGGTGGAAGTCCGCCGAAATTGATGGGAACAGCTTCAGGATAGCCAGTCAGCATGATGGATGTACACGAAGTCGTCTGTAATTTCTGGTTTTAGCCCAACAAAATTCCTTTTCTCAGGGAAAACGGAATCCTAGTTTCTGGCCCATATTGAAAGTGGGCTTTTTGCGTTTGCGGACCAAGCTTAAATTTTCCGAGAGAGCAGTTACTAGTATCGGCATGGCGATGGTTGAGTCGCAGTTGACGGTGACCATTTCGGCGTCGTGCTGGATTTTCCCCCAGCTCTGGGCTTCTTCAAATGTGCATCCAGATAGCCCTCCCCATTGAGGAGAATCGGTCACAACCTGCAGAGCATACTTATGACCACCTTTGGCTTCATGAGAAAACGTTGCCGTGATGTCACTCTGCTGAACAAAATTTTTAGGTGTTCCACCACCGAAGTAGATTACGCTAGAGTTCGGAGACCCACCAGCCAACTCCGAAGATTCCACCACGTCACCGATCACATCAAAGGTCAGGTTGTTTTTTCCTAGGTGGCGGTTTTCAGCAATACCAATGCCTATGGAGGAATCCCCAATGGCTGGGCAAAACAGTGGTATTTTAGCTTTAGCTGCCGCGGTTACAATTCCGTCAGTTTTAGCGATCTTTGAGGCTTCCATGCCAAGTAAATAGAGGAATTCCCTCGTTGTGTAAGGGCGTGAATTGTCCAGGCCTGCAGCAAACCTTCCAAGCCAGGTGTCCTCCTGACGAAACTCCTCCTCGTCGGCCAGGGTGTCATACATGCGATCAACCATATTGATTTGAAGCTGAACGTCATCTATTTCAGGGCTGCACTGATAGTGGTAACGGCCCAGCGATTCGTGGAAATCGTGAAAGAAATTGGCTCCTGTTGAAACCAAGCAGTCAATTAATCGGTTCCGGATCATGTAAACAACCAACTCACGCATGCCTGCTGGAACCATTGCCCCCGACATTCCCATCATGATCATCATTGGTTCTTTGAGCATCTTGCGCCATACCGAGTAAGCTTTTGCTAGGTTTCGCCCCTGAAAGGAGATTCCTTGCATTTTTTCAAGAAGTGCGCTTACGTTCTTGTGCCTATCAATCCGCAATGGGCGAGTGGGTTGAGAAAGGATAACCTCCTTGCGGATCTCATTTTCCTCCGTAGCTCCAAGATTAACGACCTCACCCTTACTAGTACAGGTTGGAGTTTGGCCACGAGAGAAGTGTTTGGTTTTCTTCGTCTTCAATTTTCACTCCCAAGCATGATGGCGGCGCCGATGACCGTAGTCCAGAGGCCTCGCTTGTCGCCAATGGCTGATTGTGTAATTTCCCTGGTTCGAACGATGCGATTCGAGATTCGATAGATTTCCTTCTTTTCGTCCCAGCTGTGTTCCGGGTCAAATTCTACATCCAGTGTGGTGGCGAGCATTTCTGCTGCCAACTCTTCTGCATATTCCCCTGCAACATCTTCCGTTTGTCCGAATGAGTGATGTTCGGAGAGGTAGCCGTACATGTTCTTGTCGGCCGGAAGTGCCAGGCCGATAGAGGCGGCCACCAAGCGGTGAGGCTCGCAGGTGGAATTCTCACTCATCACGCAATAGACAACCTGTCCGTCATGTAGCTTCTTCAATCCCTGTGCGCGTGAGATCAACTTGCAACGAGGAGGAAAAATACTAGAAACACGCACCAGGTTGTAGGCTGCAATTCCTGCATTACGAAGAGCCAACTCGAACGAAGTTAGCTTTTCCCTGCCTTTCCCCACACCCTTAGTTAGGAATATTTTCTTGGCCACAAACATTAGGCCTGGTTACCTTTCCTGGGGATTTAAGCACCACCCAGTTCTGTCTCGCAGGGTGGGCAGACTTTCGAAGTGAGTCTAAACGCCGAGACTCGTAAGCTTGCAAAATTTCTTGAAAAGTGTCAATGAAATTTTGGATATTAGAAGAGAAAAAATGAATACGGAGTACTAGGATCGATTGGGAGAGGGCCGCGGCAACTTCTTATTCGCTCTGCTTGGCAGTAATAGGAAAAGGCTAGGGAATGTAAGGAGCTTCAAAACTGTGGTTCCAACGTGCCAAAGAGGGTTCTTTCCAGTTTTGCATGGAGTACCATCTGATTTGCAGTCGCGGCTTCAACGCAACGTTATTTACTTGGACATGAAGAAATCCAGCCCTCCGCAGGCCTGCCTGGAGGGTTGCCACTCCCTCTTTGTCTTCATAGAAAATTTTGCCGAAGGGAACGATATCGTCAGTGAAGGGCCCGCTCCCAAATTCGTGCAGAGAAAATCGCTTATCCCATGTTTGGTATTGACTGTGCCAAAGAAAGTGGCGGTCGCCAGATATGACATAAAGGTTTTCTAATCCTTCTTTCTGAATAGCTTGCAGGAAGCGCGTCAATTCCCGGCGATAGCGGGTGACATGATTGTCCTGCTTTCGGCGCAGGGGGTTTAATCCAACTCGCCAGTACACTGTCCGATCGGGCCCAAGTAAAGGGGTGGGGGAAATGATGATTTTGAAGTAGGCTTTACTTTCTTTCAGGGTGGTCATGAGCCAGGAAAACTGCTTTTCACCCCAGCCTTGCTCCTCCGAAGGAGTGCCGCAATAGCCAGGATAGAAGAGTTTTAGGTTGGGTTGATTTTCCGTTGGGGGGGCAAGTCCTTTGATTCGATAGCGCTTGAGTTGACGGGCATTAGGGTAACGACATTCTCTGGTTTCGAGCAACCAAATCTGCAATCCTTGTCCCCAGCGAAATGTTCGGTAAGGAGGGTGGTCGGGGCCTCGCTTAACCGGATTTACTTCCTCGAAGATTTTTTTCCCCAGGGAGGGAGCAGGTGAACCACGATAATACTTATCTACCTGAACTAGGCCAGAGCTAGAATTACTTTGGGAATCAAATATTGGGTCAGCGTCGTTGAATCGCCAGTCGTGGTCATCCTTGAGAAAGTAGGCGGGAAAATTCCGGAAGAATTCTCTTGAGAGAGGCGTTAGGTAGGTGTCAAAAAAGCGAGCACGTAATTCTTCTCGCTTTTTGGCAGTGCCCCGTCGGTAATTTGATTTTTGTTTGTCTAGATAGACTGTGTCACCATTGAAGACTGCGAAATCAAACATCAGCTCGCCCGTCTGGATCTTATCAAGGATGGCTCGATACATCCGGAATCCTCTCACCGGCCAGACTTGATCTTTAAGGTCTTTCATGCGGGCATGGTTAAAACAGGTAGTGACAATAAAGCTTATATCCTCGAGGGTTGCAGGTTCAGGAGCAGTCCTGAAATGAAATACTTGACTGGGGCGCACTCTCCTTTTATCTAAATCTTGAATCCACAAGCGATATTCATACCTGGTAGATGGGCGCAGGGAGTCGAGCGACAGGTGAAACGAGTAATCATCTTCCTCTGCCTCCTGCAAGAGATCCATCTCGTCGGGGTTGTGCAAATTGTAAATGAGGGGTACTTTTTTGGGAACCTCTATCCAACTTGTGAAATTATTCTTTCGGGCTTTCTCGAGGTAAATGTCAAATTTTTTCTGGGAGATTACGCCAAAGGGAAGATCGGGTAATTTTGAGGGACTGTATTCCACTCGTACGTGACCAGAGCGACCAGCATAGGTTCGGTTGGCGTAGGGCTGATGAAGCAGCCTCTCTGCTGGTTGGTCGAATAGGTAGCTGTGGACTAAAACAGAAGTGGGTCCCACCTCGCCAACTTTGGCCCCGAGGCTAGCAAAAGGTGGGTCTTTAGTGTCTTGTTGAGATTTAGCGGTGATACATACGCCTCCACTGAGGGAGGCGAGTAACATTGCCAAAGCCAGAAATATCCACAGGCTGTGGGGTTTTTGAATCTGACAGATAATAGCTACTCCAATGTCGGTCTTCATCCTTTAATAATTACCGAGGCCAATTAGGGGAAATCATAGCAGGATTGGGACTTGTTGTCGCTTTAGGCCTCCAGGTAAAAATTCTCCACAGCCCTTTTCCATTTTCAGGATTACATTGGAATTTGTAACCCACGGTGTTTGACTTGGAATAAGGTAGGTGTTACTTTACAGTCACCATGGCCCGAGTTGCAGCAAAATCAGCGCACGTCTGGGTCTTAACAGTTCTATTGGCGGGTTTATTTTCAGTGGGGCGGACTTCGGCAGAGGAACTAAGGGGTCCGAATTTCCTCCTGATTACGATCGACACCCTCCGGGCAGATCACCTGTCTTCCTACGGCTATCATCTCCTTACCACGCCTAACTTAGACCAGCTTGCGCGACAAGGCACCCGCTTCGAGCGGGCCTACACGACCATCCCTTTGACCGGACCTGCACATACTAGCCTTTTTACGGGGCGGTATCCCCAGGAGACTGGCGCCCGAGTGAATGGGCAGCCTCTAGCCTCTGACGCACGTCTTCTTACCTTGCCGACGATTCTGAAAAAGAACGGCTACCAGACGGCCGCGTTTGTGAGTGCGTGGCCACTTACAAAAAGACTTACGCGTCTCCACCGGGGATTTGAAATTTACGATCAGGACCTGGTTCGAAAATTTCAGATGTTTAACTCCTATCGGAGAGCTGAGGATGTCACCCCAAAGGTATTAAGCTGGATTAGGCACTCTTCCAAGCGGCCATTCTTCTTGTGGGTGCACTTCTTTGACCCGCATGGGCCCTACGAATTCAAGAAAGAATACGCGGATCTAAGGTCGAATCCTGAAGGGCACATTAGTACTGAGCCGGTAGACGAGGAAATGGTTAAACGACTCCGTAATTATGACACGGAGGTTGCCTACACAGATCATTACGTTGGAAGGCTCTTAGACGAAATTATTGCCCAGGGCATAAGTGATTCCACTGTTGTGGTTGTAACCTCTGACCATGGCGAAAGCCTTGGGGAACGAAACTTTGTTGGTCACGGAAGGCAGCTCTATGAAAATATTATCAGGATTCCGTTAATTGTTCGTTTCCCTGAGAAGATTCCCGCGGGAAAAGTGGTGGAGGAGAATGTAAGTCTTCTAGATCTAGCTCCTACCTTTCTAGATCTAGCCGGGATTGAGCCGCCCCTTCCTTATCAAGGGAAATCGTTACGGACTTTTTTTGACGATTCCACGCAAAACAATGCTCGTACGACTTACTTTATGACTTTTCCTGGTAAGCCGTGGAAAATGCCAAAATGGTTGTCGTGGATGTGGCACATGCCTTCGGGAAAAAAGTTACCACTTAAGATGGGCCAAATTACGAAGGACGAAAAGATCATCTGGACACCTAAGTCGAAATGGCTGGAAGTGTATAACTTGGTGCAAGATGGTCAAGAGATGTCACCGATCCTTGCCGGAAGGCCAAGTGGCCCCTACCAGCCTCATGTGAATCAATTGCTTAGTTGGTTTAAATCGACCAACCGACATCGAAAAAATCGCATGGCGACAACCAGACGAGATATCGAAATCTTGGAGACTCTCGGCTATATCGACTAGCTTCTTTTCATCCTAAACATCACATATTGATTATTTCGACCAGCTCCTTCACCGCAGCCGCAGATTTCTCGAGGCCCGCTTGTTCCTCGGGGGTGAGTTTGATTTCGATGATCTTTTCTATGCCGCGAGCCCCAAGTTTTACTGGGACGCCCACATACAATCCTTTGACTCCATATTCACCTTCAAGAAATGCGGCACAGGGCAGTATTTTCTTCCGATCATTGAATATGGCGTCCACCATTTCAACTACCGCTGAAGAGGGCGCATAGAATGCACTTCCGGTTTTGAGCAGACCGACAATTTCTCCACCTCCTTTACGAGTTCGCTCAATGATCTGATTAAGTTGATCGGCAGGCATTAGCTCTGTAACAGGGATGCCGGCGACGGTTGTGTAGCGGGGTACGGGGACCATTGTGTCGCCGTGTCCTCCCAGCACGAAGCCATCCACATTCTGTACGCTCACATCAAGAGCTTTGGCAATGAAGCTCCGGTAGCGGGCCGAGTCAAGTATCCCTGCCATGCCAATGACGCGATTCTTTGGAAATCCACTGACGCGAAAGCCGGTTTGCACCATTGCATCGAGGGGATTAGTAACGATTATTAGAATACAATTGGGAGAGTGCTTTACGATCTGCTTAACGGTACTCTTAACGATTTCGTAGTTCTTTTTTAGCAGGTCATCACGACTCATCCCCGGTTTTCGTGGGAAACCAGCCGTGATTACAACAAGATCTGAGTTGGCAGTATCAGCGTAGTCGTTGGTACCCTGGACCATGACGTCGTAGCCTTCGACGGGACCGGATTCAAAAAGGTCCAATCCTTTACCTTGCGGAATTCCATCAACGATATCGATTAGAACCACGTCTCCCAACTGTTTGTCAGCTAGACGCTGAGCCACTGTAGCTCCAACATTTCCAGCTCCTACAACGGTTACTTTTTTACGCATGTTAGCTTGCCTCTCAGAGTTTATTTCCTTCCCAGTTACTTTTTGTGCCAACTTATGTTCGAAACAAAGCTTCTTGATGTTAATCTACTTTTAGAAAAGATAATACGCCACCTGCCCCTCTGCCTCAAGTTTTGATCCCCATGGTAGTCATTGGAAATCATTGTCATTTTTTTTTAGGTGACATTTTCCGTTGAAATTCACAACTCGGCGATTGACAGAAAGCAACTTTGAGGTATAGGCTTTCGTTTGCTTCAGAGTTTTCCATGAATCATTAGGCACAAAAGTGTTTGTCTTGTTAACAATAAGCTTTGACCAAATTTCCCTGAAATTCTATGGATGTTAATTCCTGTGACATACTGATAGTGGGCGGCGGCGGCGCTGGCTTGCGTGCTGCTGTTGCTGCTGCAGAGGTGGATCCTCGCTTGGATATTCGTGTGATTTCTAAAGTCTACCCAATGCGTAGTCATACGGTTTCCGCTGAAGGTGGAGCGGCAGCAGCTATTAAATCTGGTGATAGCCTTGATGAACACGCCTATGACACGATCTCTGGCGGTGATTGGTTGTGTGACCAGGACGCTGTCGAAGTTTTTGTGAACGAGGCTCCACGTGAGATGCTCCAGCTAGAACACTGGGGCTGCCCCTGGAGTAGGCAAGCAGACGGAAGGGTTGCGGTACGGCCCTTCGGAGGCATGAAAGTCCAGCGCACTTGGTTCGCTTCTGACAAGACTGGTTTCCACATGCTGCATGCGCTGTTCCAGACTTCCTTAAAGTACGAAACTATCCGCCGCTATGACGAGTCTTTTGTCACCAAGCTACTTGTTGACGGAGGACGCTGTCAGGGCGCAGTTGCTATTGAACTTGCAACAGGAAAGATTCAGGTAATCACCGCCAAGGCGGTGATTCTGGCCACCGGTGGCGCGGGAAAAATTTTTGCATTCACGACCAACGCCAATATTAAAAACGGAGATGGCATGGCACTTGCCTATCGCGAAGGTGTGCCTCTGAAAGACATGGAGTTCATCCAGTACCATCCTACCGGTCTTCCTTTCACCGGCATTTTGATTACTGAGGCATCTAGGGCTGAAGGCGGCTGGATGCTCAACAAGGACGGTTACCGTTACCTGCAGGATTATGATCTAGGTACGCCGCAACCGAAGCCTGTGCTTCGCTCGATGGAATTGGGGCCGCGTGACCGACTTTCACAGGCCTTTGTGAAGGAACAAGAGAAAGGGCGTACGTTCGAAGGTCCTTACGGGCATTATGTTCATCTTGATATTCGCCACCTTGGGGCAAATTTGATTGATAAGAAACTTCCTTTTGTGCGCGAGCTTTGTCGTAAGTATGTGAATCTTGACCCTGTAGAAAGGATGATTCCTGTCCGGCCTGTCGTCCATTACATAATGGGGGGGATCCACACGGACCTGGGAGGGTCCACGGACCTGGGAGGGCTTTATTCAGCGGGTGAGGCTGCATGCGTAAGCATTAATGGAGCTAACCGGTTGGGTTCAAATTCTCTGACCGAGTGCCTGGTTTTTGGCGCAAGAGCTGGCATATCAGCTGCAGCTTATGCCACCGAACAGAAGAAAGTTAGTGGAGCTGTCCATGCCCAGGCGGTTGACGAAACGCGCCGCTTGGAGAAAGGTTTCCAGAAAAAGAAGAAGGGAAAAGAAAAGATTTCAGTTCTCCGCACTGAAATGCAGAAGACCATGGAGGATTGTGCTGGTATCTATCGTAGTGATGCCACTCTCGCCCAGGGGGCAGAAAAACTAGCTCAACTCCAGGAGAGGGTCCAAGACCTCTCGCTGGACGATCCGAGCTATACCTTCAACACGGAGCTAACCTCCGCCCTAGAGCTTTCTTATATGCTGGATTTAGCTGAGGTGATCATTCAGTCTGCCTTGCAACGGAAGGAATCCCGCGGTTCCCATCAACGGAGTGATTATCCTCAAAGGGATGACAAAAAGTACTTGGCACACTCGCTTGCATACCGGGGACAGGACGATGGTGACCCTTCCCGCATTGAGTACCTGCCGGTTAAAATTACGCGCTGGCCGCCAGGCAAGCGCGTGTACGGAAAATAGAATATGCCTAACACAATAACTTTTGCCGTTACCCGCTATCGTCCGGAGCAGGAATCTGAGCCCACAATCCAGAATTATGAAGTTCCTTACGACAAAGACTGGGTGATCCTGGACGCGCTGAACTATATAAAAGATGAACTGGATGGAACTCTTTCATTTCGTTGGTCGTGCCGAATGGGTGTTTGCGGCAGCTGTGGAATGATGGTGAACGGATCCCCTAAACTCACCTGTGCTACTTTTCTTTCTGACTATCTCCCCGGTCCCATTCGCGTGGAACCTTTGCGATATTTCCCCATCCTACGTGACTTGGTGGTGGAAATGTCTGACTTCATGCAGAAACTAAAGAAGGTGAAGCCCTGGATTATTCGCGCCGCTGAAGGGCGCCCAGAGGAAAGTGAGTTTATACAGACGCCGGCCCAACTTGACCTCTATAAGCAATTCAGCATGTGCATTAATTGCACTTTATGTTATTCGGCCTGTCCTGTTTATGGATTAGAGCCAGCTTTTATCGGTCCTGCAGCTATTGCTTTGGCCCAGCGCTATAATCAGGATTCCCGTGATGAGGGAGCAGAGGAGCGCCATGATATCCTGTCCGAGGAAGACGGCGCTTGGGAGTGCACCTTTGTAGGTGAGTGTACCAAAGCCTGCCCTAAGGATGTTGATCCTGCGGGAGCTATTCAACAATTTAAAGTTACCAATACAAACCGTTGGTTTAAATCACTGCTTTTTCCGAAGGGGTCAAAATGACCGAAAGGCCTCACTACATACTCCATCATCCCAAATTGCATCGCCGCACTATGTCAGCCTGGTGGTGGCTCGGGAACTGGATGTTTACAAAGTTTGCTCTGCGGGAGCTCACATGTGTTTCGGTGGGATATATTGCCACATTGCTACTCCTCCAATTACATGCCCTCGGACGAGGTCCGAAAGCTTATATTGATTTTTTGGAAATGATGAAGAGCCCCCTGTTCATCGTCCTAAATGGCGTCGCTTTCCCGTTGGTTCTCTATCACGCATTGACCTGGTTTCACCTAACACCTAAGGCTTTAGTTATCCGTCTGAGGGGGATGCGGGTTCCTGATTCCTTAATCATTACCTTAAACTACTTAGTGTGGATTATATTATCGTTGGCCGTGATTGTTATAGTTGGAGGATAAGGATGAAGGTGATGGAGAGTGAAATAGGAGGGTAATAAGTGGCCAGAATCATGACACCTTTTTTTTGGTCTCTGTTTAGCGCTGGAGGGGCGCTGACCGCCTTACTGTTTCCCGTTCACCTTTTTCTTATGGGGGTGGCACATCCATTAGGGTGGATTGACGCACCTACTCGCAATGCTCTGTTGGGCTTGGTGAGGCATCCAATCACACGTTTGTATCTCTTCTGTCTGATTAGCCTTGCACTATTTCACTGGGCACACCGGTTTCGCTACACTTTATATGATTGTTTTAACTTGAAGAATCTAACCACTACTATTAAGTATACCTGTTACGGCGGAGCGCTCTTCGGTACTTGCGTGGCAGGGTACCTGCTTTTAATCCTTGACTAGTTTGGCTAATCCGTAAGGGCCTATTCGTGGTTCATGTTATCGATAATTGCGCTGGCAAAGTCCTTGGTCCCCAGCTTTTTGACATCGGTGACACCCTCTGCTCTCATCTTGGCGTTCTCCTCTTCCCTCGGCAGTGTATGG